>JBMOMO010000159.1:8894-15798 GCA_049324135.1 Chloroflexota bacterium | reverse complement strand
GACCGTCCATTTCCAGGCGCGCGCGTCCAGCCAGCGCTCGAAGGCCCACAGCGCGGCCAACGTCAGCCCGACCATCAATGGATCAGGCTGGAAGGAACGGCTGGCGATGACGCCGAAGTCCAGGAACAGGTAATAGAGCAGGGCAACCAGCGCGCCATCCGCCGAGGCGATGCGTCGGGCCAGCGCGTACAACGCCAGCCCGCCCAGCAACCAGGACAGGGAAGCGATGAGACGCCCAAACCACACATGCTCGCCGAACAACAAGTACAAGCCGGCCGTCAGGGTCTCGATGACGGGCGGTTCTACGTCCGCTTTGGCCTGCCACTGCGCGACGGCCATCTCGCGCTGCCAGTCAGGGACGCCGTCTGCGTACTGGTAGTACATGCCGCGCGCCTTGATGGCCGAGAACAACTGGCGCGTGGGGTTGAAGTCCAGCGGCAGGTCGGTCAGGTCGAACAGGCGGATGCCGAGTCCGAGCGCGAAGGCCAGGATCACAAGCAGGGTTACGAGGCGGGGCTTGCCCCAAAAAGATGAAGCCGTTTCTTCCATAGGTTCTTTACCACTCCGAATCAGGATAGAACAAGGCGGCGGTCTCTCCGCAGACTCGCCGGATGCGCTCGATCTCGTCCGCGCCCAGGCGTTTCTTCCAGTTGTCCAGGTTGGCGCGGCTGTCCAGTTTGACGGCGTGGACTTTTTTCCTCGACAGTTCGGTCGGGTTTTCGGAACTGCTGGCGTTCAGGATGGTATGTTCCACCTGCGGGGTGAAGGGCAGGCCAAGGGCTTCGTAGAGCGCGCGGTAGCCGGGGACGGGGTCGCGGGACAGGTCTTCGTGGCGGACAATGATGAGAGACGGAAGCCGCTCGCGGGTCCGGCCAACGACGCGGTAGACCATCCGCCATAGGAGCGCGGCTTGGCCGATGATGTCATCTGAGGGCATGGCCTCCATTGCAGCGCGGTCTTCTTCCAGCCAGTCGCGCATCAACAGGGGCTGGCCGAGCAGGTCGCGGAAGTCGAACGGCCAGTCCAGGCGTTTGAGGCTGCTGGCGAAGGCGGCCGGGTGGCGCACGGTGACGACCACCTGGCAGCCCAGGCGCTCCGCAAACCAGGGCGTGGAAAAGACCGCGAAAGGGTCCTTGAGCAGCGGACGCTGGCCGAGCAGCCGCCCGCGCAGGAAGACCGCAAAATCGCGCCCCATGCGCAGAGCGTCTTTGCGGGAACGCAGCGCGCGCACCTCGCGCCACAGCCCGTAGCGGAAGGCCAGCGTCTCGCGGAAAGCCGGCAGGTAAGCGGCCTCGTTCTCCTCGCACAGGTAGGTATACCATTTTTCGACCGGCGCGCCCAGCACGCCCGGCCGGCGCCAGGCGTTGAGCGGCTCGCTGATGTAGGCCGCGCGCGGGTTGGCGGCCAGCATCTTGCCGACCCAGGTGGTGCCGGTGCGGTGCGCGCCCGTCACCAGGATGGGAGAGGTCTCACTCATGGCTGCGCCTCCAGCGGGCGCTGCAAATCGTAAATGACATACCCCTCGCCCTGGGCGTAGACGGCATAACCGGCCAACAGGGAGCGCAGTTCAGGCTGGCGGGCAAAATCGTCCATGTCGGCCACCAGGAAAAAACGCTTCTTCCCGGCCATCTTCTCGAAGAAGGCCTCGAAATCGCGCCCGCCGCCAAGCGCCTGCGCCCGGTAAGCGTCTCCCGAAGACGGCCAGACGGCGGCGTCCACCCAGCCCCAATAGGCCAGTTGCAGGCCATAGTCCGGGCTGAGTGCCACCACCGAAGCCTCCCGTCCCAGCGCCGCGCCGATCTCTTCCCACCAGGCCTGTTGTGGGCGATAGTCCACGGCTTTCATCTCGTTGCGGACAGACCACACGACGGACAGCAGCCCGTAGATCAGGACGACAGCCAATGCGCCCCGCCTCCAGGCCGCGCCCCGGCTTGCTCCCGTTCCAGGGGCATCGTCCACGACCCAGGCAAAGAACCGCTCCCCCATCCCCGCCAGCGAGAGGGCTACGATGGGGATCAGCGGCAGGCTGTAATAATCGTGCGTGGAGATGTGATAGTTGAAATACAACCCGAAGGACAGGTAGGCGATCCACAGCCCGGCCAGGAACGCGCGCGCCCGGCGCTCCCGCACGAAGAATAGCCCCAGCAGGGCGAGCGCCGCTCCCAGCCCGCCGACTACCGCCGTCATCTTGTTCTGCCATCCCAGGTAGAACAAGGGGCTGGCCAGCAGGGCAGGGACGAAGCGCGAGTTCACCTCCTCGCCCAGGTAATTGGACGCCAGTCCGCTGGATAGCGCCCAGGAGAGTCCCGGCAATGCGCCCAGAGCGGCCATGACCCAGACATGCGGATCCCGCAGCAGGTCGCGGGTGCGGAAACGGCCAAGCGCCGCTCCCAGCGCCCCGCCGATGACGAAGAAGGCGGCCGTCAGTTTGACGTAGATCGCCAACCCGCCCACCAGGCCGGCGAGGATGGCAAAGAGCCAGGAGGTTCTTGCTCCTTTTTTCTCTCCGGGAGCAATTTCTTCGAACGTGGAACGTGGAACGCGGAACGTAAAACGTAAAACGTAAGGGGACGCGGCCCAGCGGACGACCAGCCACCAGAACGCCAGCGCCAGCGTCACCATCAACGGGTCGGGCTGGAAACTGCGGCTGGCGTAGACTCCGTAGGGTGTGAACAGGTAGAAGGCCAGCGCCAGCAGCGCGCCGCCGGTGGAGGCCAGTCTGCGCGCGAGAAGGTACAAGAAAACGCCCCCCGCCAGCCAGAACAGCGCCGAATACAAGCGCGGCAGCCACAACTTTTCGCCCGTGTACCGGTAGGTGAAGGCCGCCAGATGTTCCATGATTTCCGGCTCGACCGTCACTTTCGACTTCCATTGCTGGATTGCCATGGTACGTTGCCAATTGGGTAAATCCCAACGCGACTGGTAGTACATGCCGCGCGCCTTGACGGCCGAGAACAACTGGCGCGTGGGGTGGAAATCGAGCGGCAGGTCAGTCAGGTCGTACAGGCGGATGGCCAGCCCCAGCCCGAAGAGCAGGAGCAAAGCCAGCGGCAGCAGGAAACGCGAGGAAGCAAGGAAAGGTCTCTTGTCCATGCAAGGGGGTATTGTAACAGATTCAGAAGTTGCATAACGCGGAATTCATTCCGTAACCAGGACGGCATGTGGCGTAGGACATTAAATTTTTTGTTTTCCCCAAATACATGGTATACTAACGCGCCGCTCTGGAAAGAGCGAAATCTTAACCGGTTTTGATAATACCCGCTTGGGTATAAGTCTCAATTTGCGGCCCGGCGTTCTCGGTCGGGCGCTTTTGTTGCGGACAGAATGGCTCGCGTTTGTGGGATGGGTCAACTGTTGGAATGCAACAGGGGCAGGGACTGGAAAGTCCCTGCGGATGAAAGACCCATCGAAACATCAACAGGAGTTCTGTCGTGACAACTGAGTTCGATTCTTTGAACCTGCACCCGGGTTTGGTGCAGGCTATCGTTGAGCGTGGGTATACCACCCCCACGCCCATCCAGGCGGGCATCATCCCGCTCATGCTGGCCGGCGCCGACGTGATCGGCCAGGCGCAGACCGGCACAGGCAAGACCGCCGCCTTTGCCCTCCCCATCCTCCACAACCTGGAACCCGGCCAACGGACCCCGCAAGCCCTGGCGCTGGCGCCTACGCGCGAACTTGCTATGCAAGTGGCCGACGCCATCTGGGAGTACGGCCAGCACCTTAATGTCCGCGTGCTGGCGGTGTACGGCGGCTCGTCCTACAGCCGCCAGATCACCCGCCTGAAAAAAGGCGTGGACGTGGTGGTCGCCACCCCCGGCAGGTTGCTGGACCTGCTCGAACGCGGGGTGATCGATTTAAACGGGATCAGGACCGTCGTCCTGGACGAAGCGGACGAGATGCTCAAGATGGGCTTCATCGAAGACGTGGAAACCATCCTGGCCCAGACGCCGGACGCGCGTCAGACCGCCCTTTTTTCTGCTACCCTGCCCGCGCCGATCCGCCGTTTGGCCGACAAGTACATGCGCGCGCCGCAGCCCGTCACCATCCAGCGCGAGCAGGTGACGGCCGAGATGATCGAGCAGCGCTGCTACCTGGTCAACGAGCGCGACAAACTGGCCGCGCTGACGCGCCTGTTCGAGGTGGAAGACATCACCAGCGCGCTGATCTTCGTCCGCACCCGCGCCGGGACGGGCGAACTGGCTAACGAACTGACCGTGCGCGGTTTCCCTGCTGAGGCGCTGAACGGCGACCTGAGCCAGGAGGCGCGCGAGCGGACGATGAACCGTTTCCGCAACAACCAGATCAAGGTGTTGGTGGCGACCGATGTAGCGGCGCGCGGCCTGGACATCGATGACATTTCGCACGTCTTCAACTATGACCTGCCCGAAGAAGCCGAGGTGTACGTGCATCGCGTGGGACGCACCGGGCGCGCGGGCAAGGCCGGGCTGGCGATCTCGCTGGTGACGCCGCGCGAGAAGCGCCGCCTGTACAGCGTGGAGCGCTTCACGCATCAGAAATTCACCTTCCTGCCGCTGCCCACCGAAGCCGACATCCAGCAGAAGCGCGAGGATGAGTTGCTGGAAAGGATGACCATCTGGCTCAACCGCGGGCGCTACAAGCGCGAACTGGAACTGGTCGCTGCGCTGGCCGAGGCCGGCCACGACCCGCTGGAAATTGCCGCCGCCGCCCTGAAGATGGCGCGCGCCGACGAGAAACAGCGCCCGATCTACCCGGTCAGCGAGGTGAAGAAGGAAGAGCGGTCGCCGCGCAAGTTCGAGCGCGAAACAGTGGAAAGCAGGCTGGGCCGCAGGGGGATGCGGCGCGCGGAACATCCTGACCGCCATTCGAAGGTTTCCCACGAACAGGGCATGGTGCGCGTCAGCATGAACCTGGGTCGCGCGCACGGCATCCGCCCGTCAGATGTGGTCGGCACGCTGGCCTTCCACGCCGACATCCCCGGCCATACGATCGGCAAGATTTTCATCGAAGATCACCACACCTTCGTGGATGTCCCTGAGACCCTGGCCGGGAAAGTATTGTCGAAGAAAGTGAATTACAAGTTCAAGCGGCAGCCGGTTGCGGTGGAGAAGGCGTAATCAACTTGTAGGGACAGGTTTCAAACCTGTCCCTGCTTTTTTGTTGAACACTGGTTGGTTTTTCTACCTATCTTTCCCCGTTTACATAGCGATTATGGAATTCAATCCACTTTGGCAGCGCCTCCTCCAACTGCTCCTTGGATGGCAGGAAGGCGATGCGCAGGTGGTGGGTTCCTTGCGCCTGCCCGAAACCGGAACCATTGACAGTGCAGATGCCGGTCTCTTCGAGCAGCGCCATGCAATAGTCGAAGTCGGTCGTCCCGGCGGGTAGTTTGTTCAGGCGCGGGAAGAGGTACATGGCGCCGGTTTTGCCGAAGGCTTCGACGCCGTCCATTTGTGCGAAAGCGGCGCGCACCATTTTCGCTTTTTCGTAGAGATCGCCGAGCACTTTTTCTTTTTCAGCGATGAATTTTTGGCGGGCGGCGTTGGTCTCGCCGGGGGGACTGACCATCAGGTAGGTGATGATCTGCCCGACGGTGTTGGCGCACAGGCTGACCGAGGCTTGCTTCAACAGCAGGTCGGTGAAATTTAATTGTGAGCCCGCAATCATCGGCGAATTACGCACTTCGAGATAACCGCCGCGATGCCCACATTCGCCGTAGAAGCCTTTGGAGATGCTGTGCAGGCTAAAGAGCGGCACTTCCTTTTCGCCGCCGAGGACTTTGGCAAAGGAGACGAATGCACCGCCGTAGACGTTCTCCTGGTAGACCTCGTCAGCGATGATGGCGAGTCCGTGTTCTTTGGCGAAAGCGATCACTTCGTGGATGCTTTTCTCATCCAGGATCGCGCCGGTCGGGTTGCCGGGGTTGATGACGACGATCACTTTCACGTCCGCGCCTTGCCCGGCGGCGGCGTGATAGGCGCTTTCCAGGGCGTCGCGGGTCAGCGCCCAATCGTTTTCCTCATCGGGATAGTAGTTGACCTGCCTCCCGCCAAAGGCTTTGATCGAGGCTGAATAGAGCGGGTATTGGGGAATGGGGATCATCACCCCATCGGTTTCTTTTGCAATCAGCAGGTTGAGGATGCGTTTGGCAGCGTCGCTGGCGCCGTCGGTCAGGAAGATCGCTTCAGGGTCAGCGCCCAACCCGCTGGCGGGATCCAATCCATCCCGTCGATTGATGAAATCCGCCACTGCTTCGCGCACGAAACGATAACCCTTGCTTTCCGTGTATGCGCCCAGTCCCTTGCCGGTTTTGGCAAGCATCTTTTCGCTCAAGGCAAGTACGTCTTCAGGAATAAAATCGCTTTCATTCAAATCGCTGTAGGGGTTCTCTTCGAAAAGGTTTTTGAGTTGGCGTTCACGCGCGATTTTGGCAGGTTCTTCGAGCAGGCTGACGACCTGGCGATAGTAGGTGATGGGCGCCTGCCCAAGCGCTTGCGGGTTTCCAATGTTGCAAAAGATGACTTCTTTGCCTTCATCTTTGAGTACAGCGGCGCGCTGCGGGATCGGTCCGCGCACGGCATACTCCATTTCGAGGAGGTTCCGGTTGACTTCGATTTTCTGGTCAGACATGTAAGTTTCCTCTATGGATACACAACACAATGAAAATTTGTGCTTAGTGGCGACTTTAGTCGCTTTTTCGGCGGACGGCTGACCCTTCCAGGGCGCTTCGCAAAGTCGTTACTACGAAACTCTTCATCATATTGATATAGGTTGTATGAATGAGCGGCATGTTCCCCATTTTATCTGCGTCCCAGGTTTGTTACTTCCCACTCGTCGGGAAGTTCCCGATAGGTCAGTTCGAAAACTTGCTGATCAGCCGTCTGCACACGGAAGCCTTTCTCGCCGGGAGCGCGCCAACGCG
>JBMOMO010000159.1:0-8794 GCA_049324135.1 Chloroflexota bacterium | reverse complement strand
CCATTTTATCTGCGTCCCAGGTTTGTTACTTCCCACTCGTCGGGAAGTTCCCGATAGGTCAGTTCGAAAACTTGCTGATCAGCCGTCTGCACACGGAAGCCTTTCTCGCCGGGAGCGCGCCAACGCGCCAGGATTTCAGCGATCTCCAGCCTTTGGCCTTCCCATGCCAGGGACAGGGGACGGTCGGCGTATTCTACGTCCGACAGGCAGGCGACCGCCTCACGCTTCGAACCGGACATTGGAATTGTCGCCGATATTCAAGGAGGCGGGCTTGCCTCCCGGCTTTGTCCCCGCCCCCCTTACCGAGCAGTTGCGCCCGACCAGGGAATGCGCCAGGGCCGCGCCGGCGATCTCCGTCCCCGCTTCGATGATGCTGTCCTGGATGACGGCCTGGCTGATCTTGCAGTTCGCCCCGATCGAGACGTTCGGCCCGATCACGGCTTCACTGACTTCCGCCGTCGGGTGGATGAAGACCGGCGGCGTCACCTTGACCGTCGGGCGAGGTTCCGGGGCGGCCTTCATGCGCTCTAGCAGGTAAGCGTTGGTCTCCAGGGTCGCATCGATTGTGCCGGTGTCCAGCCAGGTATCCACGATCTCGGTGCGCACCAACGCGCCCTTTTCGATCATGAGGGTGACGGCGTCCGTCAGGAAAAACTCATTCTTGAGTTGTACATTCCGGCGGAACTGTTCCTCGATGGCGTCCATCAGCGCTTCGCCGCTTTGGAAGTAATAGCAGCCAACCACCACCTGGTTGTTGTCCAAACCCTGCGGCTTTTCGATGAAGCGCGTCACCCAGCCCTCTGCGTTGACCTCCGCCACGCCGAAGCGGCGCGGGTCTGGCACCGGCTTGACCCAGGCCACCACGTTGCTCTTCTCGCGGTCGAGGAAGGAGAAGTCCGTTTCGATGAGCGTATCCGAGAAGATCACCAGCAGCGGGCCGTTCAAGTGCTGGCGCGCCAGGTAGAGCGCGTGCGACTGTCCCTTCATCTCGGCCTGCACCACGTAATGCGCCTTGAGATGCGGGTAATGCTCCGCAACAAAGGCCGGGATCTGCGTCTCGCCCAGGTACGGGCCGACAATGAAGACGAATTCGGTACGTTTGGGGTCTGGCAGGGTCTCGAAGACATCCATCAAGTGCTCGAGGGAGGTCTTGCCCGCCACGCCCACCAGCGGCTTGGGCTTGTTCCAGGTGTGCGGACGCATGCGCGTGCCCCAGCCCGCCATGGGAATGACAATTTTCAGTGTTTCGGTCATAGGCCTATTAAACCACAAAGGGATGGATCAGGAAATCAACTGCCTACCTGTAGACCACAAAGCCAAAAATAGCCGCTGCAATGACCAGGAAGACCGGGTTGATCTCGGTTTTGACAAGCAACCCAAAAGCGACCAACGCGATCAGCGCCTTGTCCCAGTGCTGGAACAGGCCGCCGCCCCAGCCCAGGGATTTGACGCCGAACACAGAGTAGGCCATGATGAACACCGTCCACAACAGCAGGCCAACCACCACCGGGCGCACCGCCTTAAGCATGGCGGCCACACTGGGGCTGTCCTTGACGCCGAAGAAGAAAATGATCATGACCAGCATCAGGAGCGTAGTCGGCAGCACGGTTCCGGTTACGCCGGAAATTGCTCCCGGTAAACCGGCCAGTTTATAGCCCACGAAGGCCGAGACCTGCGGCGCGATCGGGCCGGGCAGGGCGTTCCCCACCGCCAGCGCATCCGCAAACTCTTCCGGCGTGACCCAGCCCGCTGCAACCGTTTCGCGCTGCATCAGTCCCATCGAGGCTGGACCGCCGCCCCACGAAAACAACGCCACGCGCGAAAAGACGACGAAGATATCCCAGAGAAGTTTCCAATCCATGTATGGCTCCAAGAAAGGTAAGCGCAAGGCCTGGCCTGTCTTACCACTCCCCAAAACGCGGGGAGACCAGCCCGGCGCGGTATTCTTCCAGGCGGCGGCGATGGCCGGGACGGGTATCCTGCGGCAGGGCGTCCAGCGGGAAGAAACGCGCTTCGGCAATTTCGTGGTCCGGCTGGCCGCTGAGGGTAAAGTCGGTACAAAGAAAGAGGATATTGTGGTCGCTCTTCCATTCACCGAAGTGGGTGTAAGCGCCGAGCAATTCCAGCGCGCCCAGTTCTGCGCCGGTCTCCTCACGCGCTTCGCGGCGGGCAGCCCCTTCCAGCGTCTCGCCGCGTTCCAGTCCGCCGCCGGGCATGAACCAGCCGGGCATGTACGTCTGGCGGACCAGCAGCGCCTGTCCCTCGCGCACCAGCATGACGCGCACGCCAAAGGTGACGGGACGGACAAAGAAGCAATATAAACGAAAGCCCTGGTAAAGGAGTTGCATCCAAAGGGTCATTTCGACGGGCCGCCCGGTCGCTTTCGGATGAGAAAAAGTAACCCGCCCGTTCCCAACGCCATGGGCAGCGCCAGCCAGGTGAAAACAACCAGCAGTTGCTCGCAGAAAATCTCCCATTGCACAGCGGAGAAGGAGCGCCCGTCCAGGCAGGCGCCTGTCCCGGCGGGGCGGCAGCGGTCCACGAAATCGAAGCGCGGCAAAGTGACCAGCGCCCGGGCTGCGGCGAGAAAGAGCAAGGCTGAAAGCGCCAGCAGGCCGCCCCATCGCGCCGCTTTGCCCGGCTGCGCCCGCCGCAGGGACAGTCCCGCCGCCAGGGACGGGATCAGGACGAGCAGGCACAGGGCAAAGACGGTTTGATTGATCAGCGCAGTGATGCCTTCCACGGTTACAGGATGGTCAGGTTGGCGAGCGATGCCGCCAGGCGTTTGAGACCGACGCTTTCGAAGGCCACGTCTACGATCTCGTCGCCGTCCTGGAGGCGGCTGTCGAGGACGATGCCCTCGTCCCACAGGGGGTGACGGACGCGAGTCCCGGCGGGGAAACGCGCCTGGATGACGGGAGCCCCCTTCGGGGATGATACAGGCCGTGATGGCAGGTCTGATGCGCTCCAGGTCGTTTGGGGGCCACGGTACCTCGATCCGCGTCCGCCGCGCGATTTGCCCACCAGCAGGTCGCCTGGGATGTCGTCCAGGAAGCGGGAGGGGTAGGTCTCTTCAGCGTAGCCGCGCCCGCCGCGCTGCACGGAGCGGACCAGGTACAGGCGGTCTTTGGCGCGCGTGATGCCCACGTAGAACAGGCGGCGCTCTTCCTCCATTTCTTCGGGTTCGTCGAAGGAACGGCTGTGCGGCAGGATGCCGTCGTCCAGGCCGACGATGAAGACCGCGCCGAATTCGAGGCCTTTGGCGGCGTGCAATGTCAGCAGGGTGGGGACGTTGCGGTCGGTGAGGGTGTCCTGGTCGGAGATGAGCGCCACATCTTGCAGGAATTCTTCCATCGTGCGGCCCTCGTATTCCTGGGTGAGGCGGCGCAGTTCCAGGACGTTGTCCCAGCGGTCTTTGCCCTCTTCGGTGCCGTCGTCGAGGTATTGCTGGTAGCCGAGGTCGGCGGCGATGCGGTCGAACAGTTCGGTGACTGTGGCAAGCGGGTAGACGGCGCGCCAGTTGGCAAGCGTGACGGCGAAATCGGCCAGCGGCGCGGCGGCGCGGGCGGAGAAATGCTCCCAGTAGGGCGAGTTGGGGCCGCGCGCCAGGTCGAGCAGCACGGCGCCGGCGCTCAGTCCGCGCTGGCTGGCGACCAGGTGCAGGGTGGTGAGGGTTTTCTCGCCGATGCCGCGCGCCGGAACGTTGATGACGCGGTCGAGGCTGGCTTCGTCGTTGGCGTTGTAGACCAGGCGCAGGAAGGCGATCATGTCCTTCACTTCGCGCCGTCCGTAGAATCGCTGCGCGCCCACCAGGCGGTAGGGCAGGCGGGCCTGCAGGAAGGCTTCTTCCAACAGGCGGGATTGGGCGTTGGTGCGGTACATCACAGCGCATTCGCCCGGTTCGAACTGTTTGCCCGTCACCAATTGGGCGATGCTGTCCACGACAAAGGAGGCTTCTGCATAGTCGTCGGAGGCTTCGTAGTAGAACACCTTCTCGCCCTGTCCACGCTCGGTGAACAAGTTCTTCTTGCGGCGGTTCTGGGCGCGGTCGATGACCGCCATGGCCGCATCCAGGATGGTCTGTTTGGAACGATAGTTCTGTTCCAGCAGGATGACCTGCGCGTCGGGGAAATCCTGTTCGAATCGCTGCACGTTGCGCCAGTCTGCGCCGCGCCAACGATACACACTTTGATCGGGGTCGCCAACGCAAAATACATTGCGGTGTGCCGAGCACAAGTGTTTGATCAAGACATACTGCGCCATGTTCGTATCCTGGAACTCGTCCACCAGCACATGCCTGAATCGCTGGGCGTACTTCTGGCGCACTTCCGGGTTGTCTTCCAGCAGGCGCGCGGTGTACACCAGCAGGTCGTCGAAATCCACCGCGTTGCTGGCCACCAGCCGCTTCTGGTATTCGAGGTAAACGCGCTTGACCACCTCGTCGCGGTAGGTGACGGTCGGGTAATCCTGCGGCCCGATCAACTCGTTCTTGGCGTTGGAGATGGCGGCGTGGACGCTGGGCGGGCGGTACAATTTGTCGTTCAGGTTGCTCTCGCGGATGATGCTCTTCACCAGGCGTTGCTGGTCATCGGCGTCGAAAATGACAAAATTCGATTCGACCGGCAGGAATTCGGCCTCGCGGCGCAAAATCCGCGCGCAGGTCGCGTGGAACGTGCCGAGCATCATGCCCTGGGTAGCCTGATCCCCAAGCAGGTTCTCCACGCGCGCTTCCATTTCACGCGCCGCTTTGTTGGTAAATGTGACAGCCAGGATTTGATAGGGACGCACCCCCTCGTAGGCGATCAGGTACGCGATGCGCTGGGTCAGCACCCGCGTCTTACCGGACCCGGGGCCTGCCAGCACCAAAACGGGCCCATTCCCGGCTGAGACGGCCTGTCCCTGCTGGGGGTTGAGTTGGTTTAGGAAGTCCATAAGGGAATAGGGAGCAGGGAGTAGAGAATAGTTTCGACTGGGACTGTTCTCTACTCTCTATTGGTCTACTCTCTACCTACAGTTGCGACGTGCAATTCGGGCAGCGCGTTGCTTTAATGGAAATCGTCGTAAAGCAGTGCGGGCATTCCTTGCTGGTCGGTTCAGCCGCTGGGGCAGGCGCTTCCTTCTTTTTGGTTGCATTGGCCGCTTTGACGATCAGGAAGATGACAAAGGCAATGATGATGAAGTCAATAATTGCCTGGACGAATGCGCCCCATTTGACGACCGCAGCCCCTACCGTGAAGGCCAGTTCGGAGAAATTGACGCCTCCCATGACCAACCCGATGATCGGCATCAACACATCGTTCACGAGCGAAGCAATGATCTTGCCGAACGCGCCGCCAATGATGACGGCCACAGCCAGGTCCAGCACGTTGCCGCGCATGGCAAAATCTTTGAATTCTTTTAACATTTTTGGCTCCTTATGGTGAAGTTGGACTATCTTGTATTCTATGTGAGGAGCGCAAGGCTGTCAACAAAACCGGGGCAATTTTCAAGATGGCTTTGCTGGATTGCCAAGTCCAGCAAAAACATATCTTGTTGTCATCAAAAAGAGTAACCCTGGGGTATACTTTTATCCCATACTGTAGTATGGGATAAAACAATACTGTAGAACTGTTTTTTTCCCTACTATATGCTTACGCTTCCCCTACGGACATGCTACTGTTGACGACCTTGTAGAATTAGGTATAATCTATTTACTCCGCATTAAGTACTTCTAGTTCCGCACAAACTAGTTTTTTGCTCGATATATCCTAAATATAGAAAAGGACTTCCGCGGATGCCTGATTTGCTC
Organism: Chloroflexota bacterium; assembly: GCA_049324135.1. Classification (GTDB taxonomy): domain Bacteria; phylum Chloroflexota; class Anaerolineae; order Anaerolineales; family Villigracilaceae; genus JAABUE01. The sequence goes on along the minus strand of JBMOMO010000159.1, from coordinate 3,006 downwards.
CTTGACGTTCAAGGCCTTGAAACGCAATTTAAAACCTCAGACGGGTTGGTACATGCAGTCAATGGGGTTTCCTTTAGTCTACTAGAAGGTGAAACTTTAGGGGTTGTGGGGGAAAGCGGATGTGGCAAAAGTGTCACCATGTTGTCATTGCTCCGCCTGATCCCTTCCCCGCCCGGGAAAATTGCAGCCGGCACAGCCATGTTCTACGGGCAAGACCTGCTCAAACTATCGAACGAAGAAATTCGTTACATTCGCGGCGCCCAGATCAGCATGATCTTCCAGGACCCGATGACATCCCTCAATCCAGTCCTGACCATTGGGCTGCAACTGGAAGAACCGCTCATGCTCCATCTTGGCATGACGAAAAAACAGGCCCAGGCGCGCGCTGCAGAGTTACTCGAGATGGTGGGTATCCCCAAAGCAGCCGAACGCCTGGGCGATTATCCACATCAGTTCTCAGGCGGGATGCGCCAGCGCGTGATGATTGCGATGGCGCTCTCCTGTAATCCTCAAATCCTGATCGCGGATGAACCCACGACGGCTTTGGATGTCACCATCCAGGCGCAGATCATGGAACTGGTCAAACGCCTGCGCGACGAATTGGGAATGGCAATCATCTGGATCACGCATGACCTGGGCGTGGTGGCAGGCCTGGCGCAACGCGTTGTTGTCATGTATGGGGGGTACATTATCGAAGAGTCCGCAGTAAATGACTTGTACGCCTCTCCCCAACATCCGTATACAGTTGGGCTATTGGGTTCCCTGCCGCGCGTGGACGAGAAAGAGCACCAGCGATTGTTTTCGATTGACGGCCTTCCCCCGGTCCTGTATGAGAAGCCACAGGCTTGCCCGTTCGCCCCGCGCTGTAAATGGGCAGTGGAGCATTGCTGGCAGGAAAACCCTGCCCTGGTTGAAGTAAGCCCCAAACATCGCGTCGCATGTTGGGTTGATGTCAAATCGGGGAGGGAACGCTAATATGGAAGCCAACAACGTTTTATTGCACGTTGAACACCTCGTCAAATATTTCCCGATCAAGAAAGGGATCATCTTCCAAAAAGAGGTAGCCGCTGTTCGGGCGGTTGACGGTATTTCTTTCGATGTTCATAGGGGAGAAACGCTTGGCCTGGTTGGCGAGTCAGGTTGCGGCAAGTCTACTACCGGCCGATCTATCCTCCAGTTGTATCGTCCTACTTCTGGGTCAGTTGTGTTCGATGGAGTCGACCTGGTTGCGCTGAAGGGGGAAGATTTGCGCAAGATGCGCCGCAAGATGCAAATGATCTTCCAGGACCCGTACGCCAGCCTGAACCCGCGCATGACCGTAGGGGAGATCATCGGCGAGCCGTTGATCGTCCATAACCTGGCCGCTTCGAAGGAAGTGGAAGAGCGCGTTTCCCACTTATTGGAATTGGTGGGACTCAACCCTGCGTTTGCAAATCGTTACCCGCACGAATTTTCCGGCGGCCAACGCCAGCGCATTGGCGTCGCCCGCGCCCTTTCCTTGCAGCCATCATTCATTGTTTGCGATGAGCCCATCTCTGCGCTGGATGTGTCCATCCAGGCGCAGGTGGTCAATCTACTGGAAGATTTGCAATCCCAGTTCAACCTGACCTACCTGTTCGTGGCGCACGACCTGTCCATGGTACGCCACATCAGCAACCGCGTGGCTGTTATGTACTTGGGCATCATTGTCGAACTCGCGAGCCGCAACGAAGTATATACAAACCCGTTGCACCCTTACACACAAGCCTTGCTCTCTGCTGTTCCCATCCCCGACCCTGTAGCCGACGCAAAACGCAAGCGCGTCATCTTGGAAGGGGATGTACCTTCCCCGGTCAACCCGCCTTCGGGCTGTCGCTTCCGCACGCGTTGCCCGATTGCGGATACCATTTGCGCAGAACAGCGACCGGAATTTCGTGAAGCCAGGCCAGGCCACTTCGTGGCCTGCCACATGGTCTCGTAATCCTTGAAAGGAGGTGATTCTCGTCTCAAAACGCAAATCTTGTTGCACATACCTCAGTTGTATCCAATACCCTACTTTCAAATCGTGAGGAGAAGAAAGATGCGTAAACTTTTTGTTTTACTGAGCCTGTTGGTCGTCTTTAGCATGGCTCTGGCAGCCTGCGGCACACCTGCTGCGCCCGAAGAACCGGCTGCCCCCGCTGAACCCGCCGCCCCCGCTGAGACCGAAGCGCCGGCCGAGCCTGAAGAACCCGCCATGGAAGGCCCGAAGGTTCTGTATTTCCCCTTTGGTCCTGGTGATGTGCCGACGCTCGACCCTGCCATCGCGGAAGATACTTCCTCAATCCAGGTGATCGAAGAGACCTTCATTGGCTTGACCAATCTCAACGAAGAGACCAGCGCCACGGAACCCGGCATGGCCGAATCCTGGGAAGAAACCGCAAATGATGACGGCTCGGTTACCTTCACGTTCAAACTGCGCGAAGGTGTCCCGTGGGTGCGATGGAACGGTGAAGCAGTCGAGACCGTCAAGACCTGCGATGGCGCTGCGGACCGCTTTGTGACTGCCGCCGACTTTGCATATGGCATCAAGCGCAACCAGGATCCTGTCAACGCTTCCCCCTACGCCTACCTGTTGGGCTTCGTCCTGAAGGGTGCGGCCCAATTCAACGCTAGCGAGACCGATGATTTCTCGACCGTTGGTGTGGAAGTGGTTGACGATTACACCCTCAAGTTGACCTTCCTGGCCCCCACTGCCTACAACGCCCAGATCGCTGGTTTGTGGGTCGCACGCCCGCAGCCCCAGTGGATCATCGAAGGCGATGACTGCAACGAAGCGCGCGGTGAGCGCTGGACCGAGCCTGGCTTCTTCCAGTCCTATGGTCCCTTCACTATGAGCGAGTGGATCCACGACTCGGAACTGACCCTGGTCAAGAATCCCTTCTGGCCTGGCACCGACGAGATCCCGGTATCCAAGATCGATGAAGTCCGCTTCTCGATGCTGGATGAGACCGTTTCCTTCGCCGAATACGAAGCCGGCAACATGGA
>JBMOMO010000158.1:0-2116 GCA_049324135.1 Chloroflexota bacterium | reverse complement strand
GCCTACTCGACCATCGCTCGCAATGACGGGTGGTTAGTGATATGCCCACCTTCAACGGCTTTACCTCCTCCGAAACATTCACATCCGTCCCCGATACATTCTTCCGCGAGTTGCTGGGTCAGATCGATGACGCGGACGAGTTGCGGGCGACGCTCTTCGCAATTTGGCGGATCGAGCACATGGAGGGACCTGTCCGCTTTTTGCGGCGCGCGGACTTTGGCGGATTCGCCGCGGGCGTGGACAAGGCCGTGGCGCGCGGGAGCCTCATCCAAGTCGGGATGGAAGCGGGGGAGTTTTTCTTCCTGAACAGTCCGCGCGGACGCGCGTCGGTGGAAGCCATCCAGAGCGGAAAGTTCGATCCGTCGCAGGTGATGTCCGCGCCGCCTGTGGAACATTCGAATGTGTTCACGTTGTACGAGCAGAACATCGGCGCGCTGACGCCGTTGATCGCGGACATGCTGCGCGAGGCCGAGAAGGAATATCCGAGCGCGTGGTTCGAGGAGGCGTTCGCGATCGCGGTGGCGAAGAACGTGCGTAACTGGAAATACGTGGAAGCGGTTTTAAAACGGTGGAAGGAAAAAGGATATGAAGGAAAAAATCAGCAAAACGCTGTCAAAGATTTCAAGCGATACACCGAAGGCGAGTTCGCAGAATATTTCCGCGAGTAGGGCGACGGCGAGTGGGGCGACGGCGAGCGTCGCCCCTACGTTGGGCGATCCGAACTGTCCGCATTGCGGCGGCGCGGGGTACGTGCGCTTTGACGTGCCGATGGGCGACCCGAAATTCGGTCGGTTGGAGGCGTGCGTCTGCCGCGCGGCGGACATCGCCGAGGGCGCGCGGGAGCGTCTGTTCGAGATGAGTCGGCTGGATCGGCTGAGCCATCTCACGTTTGAAAATTTTGACGCGCGGGGAAACAAGAATGCCAGGTTCATGACGCCGCAGGACGCACACAGTTTGCAGGGCGCGAGGGAGATAGCCGAGAACTTTGCGCGCACGCCGACGGGTTGGCTGTTGATCGAGGGCGGATACGGCTGCGGCAAGACTCATCTCGCGGCGGCCATCGCCAACTTCGCGGTTGCGATGGGAACGCCGACGCTGTTCATCACCGTCCCTGATTTGCTGGACACACTGCGCTTCGCGTTCAGCGACCCCGAGACAACCTTCGAGGCGCGCTTCGAACAAGTCCGCAATGCCGACCTGCTCGTGCTGGACGATTTCGGCACGCAGAATGCCACGGGCTGGGCGCAGGAAAAATTATTCCAGATCATCAACTTCCGTTACATCAACAAACTGCCAACGGTTATCACCACCAATCTTATGCTCGACGAGATCGAGAGTCGCATTCGCTCACGCCTGCAAGACGAGGAGTTCGTGGCGCACGTGCGAATCACCGCGCCCGATTACCGCCGTCCCACCGAGACGAGCAACCCTGGCATTTCGATGTTGTCCCTGCCCGAGATGAAGGTGATGACGTTCCGAAATTTCGAGACGCGCGAGGACGAACTCGGCAAGGAAGCCGTGACCACCACCACCACCGAGAAACAGGATCGCTTCGGCAACAAGGTCAAGGACAAGGAGATCACGCGCGTCAAGGTGACGCAGGAGGATCTCAAGACGTTGCGGAAGGCGGTCACTGCCGCGATTGCGTTCGCGGAGGAACCCGAAGGCTGGTTCGTGCTGTTGGGAAGTTCGTTCAGCGGCAAGACCCACCTCGCGGCGGCCATCGGCAACTATCGCATTGACCTGGGCGGACAGGCTCTGCTCGTGGAAGTGGCCGACCTGCTCGACTACATGCGACAAACCTTCCGCCCGGCATCGGACGTCTCGTTTGATCGCCGCTTCAACGAAATCAAGACCACCCCCATGCTGATCCTCGACGACCTGAAAGAGAGCGGCACCAGTTCCGTCTGGGCAGAGGACAAACTCTACCAGATCCTCAACCATCGCTACTACGCCCACCTGCCGACCGTCATCACGTCCACGCTCAAACCCGAGTCGTTCGCGGTCAATTACCCTGGGCTGTGGAATAAGATCCTCGACGCGACGAAGAGTCAGATCCATGTCATTGATATGCCGCCGTATCGGAGGATGTCGAAGGGGAAGTCAGCGACGGCGG
>JBMOMO010000157.1:0-2126 GCA_049324135.1 Chloroflexota bacterium | reverse complement strand
GAGGCGCGGCGTGAGTTGATTGCTGCCGTTCAAGGCAGCATACAAATTCTGATCAACTGCGCGGGCGTGGGCAGCCATTCCGCTTTTGCGCAAATGACCGTCGACGAAGTGACGCGCGTGATGCAGGTCAACGCCCTGGCCCCGCTCGAACTGGCCGCGGGCCTGCAGCCGCTCGAAGCGCTGGTCAACATCGGCTCGGTGGCGGGCGAGATGAACCTGCCCTCGATGGGACTGTACGCCGCGGGCAAGTCGGCCCTGCACGCCTTCACCCGCGCCGCCGCCCTCGAAGGGACGCAGGCCCTGCTGGTCATCCTCGGCCCGATGCGCAGCGACCACTTCGTCCAGTCCATCGCCCATCCCCGCACGGGACAGCCCGCCTGGTATCGCAATCTCGATATCTCCCCCGCCGATACGGCCCAACGCATCGTTCACGCTTTGAAGCAAGGCCGCGCGGAACTCGTCCACCCCGGTTGGTATCGCCTCGTGTTCGCCCTGGCGCGCTGGGCTGCGCCGCTGATCAAGTTTATGGAGTCCAGAAGCTCTGCTTCTGGACGTTGACTGTCTCGCGGTAATTGGTAATTGCCCGCCTTGTCAAATTGATGTATATTTACCGCAAGGATAACCGTCATGCACAGATCGCAGAAACCGCATAAGGATTATCAGCGCTCGCGAGTTGACAAAATCGGAGCGAAAAGAATATGAAGAAACAAACTGAACTTAACGATGAATTACGATCCGAATACGATATGAAATCCCTGCTGAAAGGCGGCGTGCGCGGCAAGTATGCGGCGCGTTATCGCGCGGGGACGAATCTCGTCTTGCTGGAACCGGAAGTGGCGAAGGCATTTCCCAACGAAAAGGCTGTCAACGAAGCGTTGAAGCTGGTGATGAAGTTGAAGCAGGTACAGGAAGAGGCGGGGCGGTACAATACCCACGGGTGAAAAATGCGCATTCCACCCTCTAAAAAAGCGCAATTTTCACCCGAGTGCGGTATAGGTTGTGATGGTGTGCGTCCAGGGCCTTGATTGCGCCCTGGCTGGAGTGGACATCCGCGAGGGATAACATAACCGAAGCACAAAACAGAAACATTGGGAAACATCGCAAATTCTGTCCGACCTGCCTTTGCGCAAAAAGGACGCTTTGATGAATTTGCCGCCACGCTGTCGCGCTGGGCTGCGCCGCTGGTCAAGTTTATGGAGTCCAGAAGCTCTGCTTCTGGACGTTCCCGCAAGTAGAACTTGCGGACTCCACAGAGCGGGATTTCGCCTATAATTCAGTCATCGCTTTTTGGCATCGCACAGGGAAAGGCAGGATAGGATGGAAATCCGATTTCGTGAGACTCCCAGTTTGTGGGAGGGCATGCTCGAAACGCCCGCAGTGAGCTTCCGCAGCATGGACAGCGTGCAGGCCAGCATCGGCGCGCCCTTTCAATGGGCGGACGGGGACATGTTGGGGGAGAAGTGGAAACCGCCCGTCGGCGGCAATCGTTTTTATCTTTTACAACTCGCTTTCACGCTTCGACCGCAGGGCACGCTGACCGTGACCTCGGCGGATTTTTGCATCACGCTGGGCGCGCAGGGAGAGAATCACGCCGTGGTCTTTGACGCCTTCCCGCGTGAGCAGACCGTCGAACAGAAGAACGCCATCACGTTGGGCGTAGGCGCGAATTTCAAGTTAAGTCCTGTGGTGGAGGCTTCGCTGGGGAAAGCCGACATCACGGTTGACTTTGGCTATGTTGTGCCAGTCATCCGCGTGGAAGGCTTGCAGGAGCCAAAATTTTGCTGGCGATATACGCAACACGCCAAGTATCCGCTGACGGGGAGCAGGCGCATGGTGGCGATTGTGTCCCTGCCGGATGGGATGAAGAATGTATTGGCAACAGTAGAGTTGACCGTCAACGCGGAGGGGAAGTTTGGCCCGATCCGCGTGTCGCCGCCGGTGTATGAGCAGTCAAAATTACGCTATGTTGTGGGAGACAAATCATGACCAACAAAAACGAAATCATCCTGCGCTTTCAACGCGTCGACCCGACCGCTGAGTTCGACGCGCCCATCCCAGTGACGGTTCACTATGACGGCACGGACACGGAGTCGATTCAATTCATCAACCCGCTGACCGACAAGGAT
>JBMOMO010000156.1:0-2143 GCA_049324135.1 Chloroflexota bacterium | reverse complement strand
GAGCAGGCGGATGAGATCGTCAAGGGAGGGGGGGGAGAAGAGGAGGTTCATGGGGGGAGGCGTAATGCGTAAGGCGCGTCTACCTGTCTACCTGTGTACCTGATATGCGGCCGAGGCGTCGGTTGCGCAATCGGAGCCACAGGGGGGCAATCAGTTTCCTGAAGTAATATTTTGCCACAAGGATCGAGAAGAAACTGCCGCCGTCGCGGTAGTGGACGCGCAGCATCTCCGGCCAGCAACGGTCGTCAGCGGCCATGGTCTTGCCGGAGGTGTGCAGGCGGAAGTTCGCCCAGGCCTGCCCGGGCAGGTAGCGGAGGGGCGCGCGGCGGGCGATCCGCACCCACAGGTCGTAGTCCATGGCAAAGTAGAAAGTGGGATCGAGCGGCCCGACCCGGCGCCACAAGTCCGCGCGGAAGAACATGGTCTGCTGCGGGATGTGGACGTAGCCCTGCCGCAAGCGGCGGTAATCGGTCTGCGCGGCGGGGAACTGGCCGAGGCGTTTGCCGCTTTCGTCGATGAAATTGGCGTCCGCGTACACCAGGCCGACTTCGGGGTTTTCGACCAGGAATTTCACCGCCGCCGAGACCGCGCCTGGTTGGTAGGTATCGTCCGAGTTGAGCCAGGCCAGGATGTGGCCCGCAGCGCGCGCGAAGCCCTTGTTGAGGGCGTCGGTCTGCCCCTGGTCCTTTTCGCTCACCCACCAGGCCAGTTGGCCGGCATACTTCTTTATGATGTCCAGGCTGCCGTCCGTGGAGCCGCCGTCCACGATGAGGTACTCGATGCGCGGATAGTCCTGCGCCAACACCGAGCGGATGGTGTCTTCCAGGAAGGCGGCCTGGTTGAAGGAAGGGGTGACAATCGAAACGAGCGGCAGGTCAGTAAAGGTCATGGCTGGTCGAGCGGATGTTCGAGGTCGAAGATGAGATACTCAGGTGTCTGTTCGAGGATCGGGTACGAGGAGGACAGGCGCTCCTTCAAATCCGGCTGGCGCTCGAATTGGTTGAAGTTGGTGATGACGAAATAGCGCTTGCCGGTGATGCGGTCGGCGAAGATGTCTTCGAAGGTTTTGGCTTTGCCGGCCAGTTCCCGCAGGTTCTGGTCGCCGGTGGTCGGCCATTCGTCCACGTACTGCCAGCCCCAATATTCCAGGCGGTTGCCGTAATCTTGCGTCAGGCCGAGGACAGGGGTGGTATGGCCGAGGATGTCGCCCAGGTCAGCCCAGAACCCCGGTTCGGCGCGGAAATCGTCGCGGGCCAGTTCGACGCGTACGGCCCACATTTCCGCGCCCACGCCCAGCAGCAGGATGGCCGCCACCGCCAGGCGCGCCCAGAGACAACGCCCGTTGACCTGCGCCAGCGCCTGGAATAGGGTCTTCCCCACCACTGCCAGGGAAGGGGCAATGAAAACCATCAACGGCAACTGGTAATAGTTGTGCGTGCTGATGTGGTACGAAAGCGCAAAACCGTAGACCAGGTAGCCGAGCAGGGTTCCAAGCAGCAGGGCGCGTTCCCGTCCCGCCCTGGCGAGAAAGACGCCAAGCAGCGCCAGCAGGAAAGGCCCGAAGCCGAGTGTGTTGCTGATGATATTCTTCCAGCGCACGTAGAAACCGGGATCGACCCACAGGCTGGGAAAGAAGCGCAATCCCATCGCCAGTTCCACGTCTTGGGAGATGTACAGTCCATTCACCATGTAGACGAGCGTCGGCAGCGCCGCGAGCAGCGCCAGCGCCCAGGCCTGTGAATCTTTGAGGGCGGCTTTCCATCCGCGCGCGGACAAGAGCATCAGGGCGAACCCGCCCAGCAAAGGAAAGACCGCTACGTTCTTGACGAAAACCGCCAACCCGGCCAGCAGCCCGGCTGCGACCGTCCATTTCCAGGCGCGCGCGTCCAGCCAGCGCTCGAAGGCCCATAGCGCGGCCAACGTCAGCCCGACCATCAATGGATCAGGCTGGAAGGAACGGCTGGCGATGACGCCGAAGTCCAGGAACAGGTAATAGAGCAGGGCAACCAGCGCGCCATCCGCCGAGGCGATGCGCCGGGCCAGCGCGTACAACGCCAGCCCGCCCAGCAACCAGGACAGGGAAGCGATGAGACGCCCAAACCACACATGCTCGCCAAACAACAAGTACAAGCCGGCCGTCAGG
>JBMOMO010000155.1:0-2144 GCA_049324135.1 Chloroflexota bacterium | reverse complement strand
ACCCTGATCTACCTGACCGGGGCGCATTTCCACCTGATGGAACGCCCGGTCGTTTTCCTGGCGGCTGTCGGCCAGACGCCCGCCATCGTATTGCCGGAATTGGAAATGCTCAAGGTCGAGCAGATGCCTTACCCTGTGCAGGCTTTCCCGTACGGCGAGAATCCGTCAGGGTGGGAAAAAGCCTTTCGGAGCGCCGCGCAGGCCCTGGGTTTGGTCGGGAAGCGGGTGGGCGTCGAACCGGGGCGGATGCGCCTGTTGGAATATCACTATCTCCAGGCCGGGATGCCGGGCGCCGCGTTCCCGGATGCGGGCGAGTTGCTTGGCGCCCTGCGCTTGCGTAAGGAGCCGGGCGAGATTGAGTCCATGCGCAAGGCGGTCGGGATCGCGCAGTCCGCGCTGGAGGCGACCCTGCCGGCCATCAAGGTCGGCATGACCGAAAAGGAACTGTCTTCTGAGTTGACGCTGCAATTGTTCCGTCACGGTTCGGAGGCGGAATTGCCCTTCCCGCCCATCGTCTCTGGCGGGCCGAATGCGGCCAACCCGCACGCCGCTCCCAGCGCGCGCAAACTCCAGCCCGGCGACCTGCTGGTGATCGACTGGGGCGCAAACGCGGACGGCTACATCTCCGACCTGACGCGCACCTTTGCGGTGGGGCAGGTGGATGCGGAGTTTGCCAGGATTCACCAGGTCGTGCAGGCGGCCAACGCGGCCGGGCGCGCGGCCGGCAAGCCAGGCGTCCCTTGCGCGGAGGTGGATCGCGCCGCGCGCGCGGTCATCGAGGCGGCGGGCTACGGCGAATATTTTTTCCATCGCACCGGTCATGGCATCGGCATGGAAGCGCACGAAGCGCCGTATATGCGCGGCGACAACCTGCAATTGCTGGAAACCGGCATGACCTATACGGTGGAGCCGGGCATTTACCTGGCAGGCCGCAACGGCGTGCGCGTGGAAGATAATATAGCGGTGACGGAGGGCGGTTCGGAAAGCCTGAGCGACATGCCGCGCGAGATGCGGGTAGTAGGGTAGGTTTGCCGGGAGGCTGGCATGAAAAATGTGATCGCCGAATACCTGGACCTGATGGATGCGCAACGAAAAACGGCCTTTGCTTCCCTGGAAGGCCTGGGCGAGGCGCACATCTGGCAGCGTCCTGCGCCGAAGGAATGGTGCATCGCCGAGATCCTCGACCACAATGTACGCTTGTTCGAGAGCATCCTGCCCGGATTGCAAACTGCCTGGGCGTTGTTCGCCTGGTACGGGCGGCTGCGCCGTAACAGGCCGTATCCGGTTGTGGTCGAGAACGTGTACAAGCGCCCTGGTTTCCCCATGTGGACGGGCTTCCTGTGGACGCCGAAGTTCAATCCCAGCAAAACGATCCCGCTGGCCGATTTGCAGGCTGAGAGCGAGTCGGTCCATCGCCGCGCCCGGGAGTTCTACGCCGGGAAGGACCCCGATGTGCTTGGCAATCTCTACGGCTGGGATCCGGCAATTGGCGTTGTCAACCTGATCCAGGCGCTGAAAGTGGGAATCGATCACGACCAGTTGCATTACGAGGATGTGATCGAACTGGCTTCCCAACTGCAACGCGCAGGGGTGTAGACGCTTTTGTGTTTCGCCTTGCTAGAATCCCTGGTCCATTGTACAATCCTTTAGCCAATAAAATTGGCTAAAGGATTGATATGCCTGTCAAATACCTTCCAGCCACCGAGGTCAAGAATCGCTTTGGGCGCGTCCTGCGTGAAGTAACCCGCACCGGCGGGCCGATTTACGTCGAGCGGGGCGGCAAGCCCGTAGCGGTCATTTTGGACGTACGCGAATATGAGCGTAGCCTTCGGGAGGGCGCATCGCCGGCCAAGACCGGTTTGGAGGAGTCAGCCTTTGGGATGTGGGCGGGGCGCGATGATATTGGCGATGAGTGGATAGCAGAAGGTCGCAAGCGAGATATAGCGGCTGTTTCCCCTAGATGATCTTTCGCCTTTGTCTCATTGCCATGGCCCTGGCGATTTGCGCCGCCAGGCTGGCGTTGTTCAGCAGCAGGGCCAGGTTGGCTTGCAGCGTCCGTCCGTTGGAGAGTTCGTTGAGGCGCTGCAACTGGAAGGGGGTCAGTTCCTGACCGTGGACCTTCTTTTCGACCGCCTCTTGCGAGG
>JBMOMO010000154.1:0-2154 GCA_049324135.1 Chloroflexota bacterium | reverse complement strand
CCGACCGCATCCTGGTCATCCAGGACGGGCGCATCGCGGAGCAAGGCACGCACGCCGAACTGCTGAAACTGCGCGGGCATTACTATCGCCTGTACACGCAGCAGTTCCGGCATGAGTTGGAGGCGCGCTATGGGGTGGAGGGGCAAACGGCGGAGGTTGCGAAAGCGCTAGTTGGGTTATAATCGAATTCGGAATGGAGAAAAGCCATGACCCAATTCAATCGCATCACGTTCGATCCGAATATCATGGGCGGGCGCGCCTGTATTCGAGGCATGAGGGTCACTGTCTCATTGATCCTCAACCTCATTTCCAACGGCATGACCGCCGCCGAGATCGTCAAAGAGTATCCCTATCTCGAAGAGGAAGATGTACGCCAGTCTTTGCAATACGCCTCCTGGCTGGCAGATGAAACCGTTCAGGTGTTGGAGATGGCTGCGGCGTGAAATTCCTGGCGGATATGGGCATCTCGCCGCGCGTCGTGGAGGAACTTCGACAGATGGGACATGACGCCGTTCACCTGGTGGAACAGGGATGGAATCGCATGGTGGACGGCGACATTCTCCAAAAAGCGCGGCAAGAAGACCGCATCGTTCTCACCCACGATTTGGATTTCGGGGAATTGCTGGCCGCCAGCGGCGGGACTTTGCCGAGCGTGATCCTCTTTCGGCTCAAGGACATGCGTCCAGCGAATGTCAGCAAGCATCTTTTTGGGGTGATCCATCAGCAATCCGACGCGCTGGATCAGGGCGCAGTCATCAGTGTAACGGAAAGAAGAATCCGCATCCGTATCCTGCCGATAGGGTCGCCCAGTGCATGGAAGAATGGAACATGATCCATCGCCATCTCACCCACCAGCAATTCACCCTTGCGGCCATCGATGATGTGATCGCGCGCGGCAAACGCCGGGATTGGGCCGCCCTGCGCCGGGCGGCGCTGGCGGATCGCGCTACGCTGGAAAAGGTGTTGCGAGTTTGCCAGGCGCACGTTGCCGATCCATCTGCCCAGCGCTACCATTTTTGGAAGCAGTATGCCGAACGACGCCTTCGCTCTGGCCAGTGAGCAGTGAGACGGGAAAAGGGGGAAAGTCTCCACCAAACGGGGGACTGTGTGGGCAATTTGTTTGGTTGTACAATCATTGTAGTATGACCCGGCGGGGTCTTCCAAACCTATTTCGCACACAGGAGGCTAAGTATGACCGTCAAGTTCACTGTCGTTCCACGCAAGGACCCGCGCGACCCGGCCTTGCCGCCCAAGTATTACGCCGCAGCCAAAAGCACCGGCCGGGCAGATACCAATGAAATAGCCAAGCAGGTTACCAGGATGTCCACCATCAGCAGCGCAGACACGATGGCTATGTTGGAGGCCTTCCTGACCATCGTGCCGGACCAACTGGCCGAAGGGAAGATCGTGGAGTTGGGCGAGTTCGGCACGTTCCGCATCAGTCTCTCCAGCCAGGGCTCGGAAGACGCCGATGCGGTGAGCGCCGCCAACATCAGCGAGGCGCGCGTGATCTTCACCCCCGGCCGGCGCTTCAAGGACGTGCTGGCCACGCTGAGATACCAAAAGGAGGCCGCGGACTGACGCAGGCAGGGCCTTGCCAGGCTTCCGAAGTCTATCTTTCCAGATCATGTACGTGAATTAAAAAATCACGTACATGATTTTTTAATTCATGCTCGTGATTTTTCAAACGATGCTCATGATTTTTTAAATCATGAGCATGATTTCCCCAAGTCATGCTCACGATTCAGCAGCAGTCGCTTCGTCATTGTGATGCGGCAATGACGGAATCCAACATCTCCACGATGGACGGCAGCCCGATCTGCTCGAAGATCGAGCGGGCTTTCAGCGCATATTCCTTCGCTTTGGCCTTGTGACCCAGGTCGAGCAGGGCAATGGCAAAGTTGCCGTAATCTGCGCCCTCGCTATATAAATCCCCGATGGCGCGCCGCATGTCAATGACCTGCTCCAATTGCTTTTCGGCGGCGGGGATATCCCCAGAAGATAGAGAGAGCCGGGCTAACGCCGCCAGCACGTTGGCTTCGCCCAATTTATCCCCGACTTGTCGGAAGAGTTGCAAGGCTGCGTGGTAACTTTCCAGCGCGGCGTCTCGGTCGTCGCGGAACTGTTGCACGTCGCCGATGGCTTTCCGCACGT
>JBMOMO010000153.1:0-2158 GCA_049324135.1 Chloroflexota bacterium | reverse complement strand
TGGACACGGTGGAAATATCCGCAACCCGATCTGCCAGTTGGCGCAGGGTCTTGCGCCCGCTGGATGTAATGGACGGGTAGTACTTCTTGGGCGCGTCCGGGTTGGACGGGTTGCCGCGCTCGACGACGTTGTATTTCACGCTCATTTTTGCCTCCATTGGCTTTGAAAAAGTTGGCTTTGGGGGATGACCTGTTTTCCAAATGGGTTTCCCCCACGATGAAATTAGTATAGCGATAAATCACCCGATTTTCAATATTACCCTGATACTATTTCCACCGCTTTTCATAGCCGCGCTTGATGGAACTGTCCAGGCCGCCGCCGGCTGGCGTATCGGCGCATCCCGACCCGCCCAGCCACCAGCTCACATAACCCTAAAACCGAAACGCTATGGCGGATTGGCAAATCCGCCGTAGAAGCGCTGGGTTTGGCAATCCAGCGCAGCAATTCGTAAAGTACTGACGTGAAAACAAAATGGCAGTTACCGAAACGCTATGGCGGATTGGCAAATCCGCCGTAAAAGCGCTGGATTTGGCAATCCAGCGCAGCAATTCGTATGGCAGTTACCGGCTGCTGGCAACTGCCATTTTACATCCACTTCCTAGGTCAGCCGGATGGCTACCATCTGGATATTGGTCATATCTTCCATGGCGAATTTGACGCCTTCGCGCCCCAGCCCGCTCTGGCGGTTGCCGCCGTAGGGCATGTGGTCGGCGCGGAAGTTGGGCGTGTCGTTGACGATCACGCCGCCGAAGTCCAGGCGCTTGACCGCCTGGAAGACGCGGTTGACATCGTTGGTGAAAACCCCGACCTGCAGGCCGAACCTGGTGTCGTTGGCCTGCTGCAAGGCGGACTCGAAATCGTCGCTCGAAATGACCGAGGCCACCGGCGCAAAGGCTTCCTCGGCGACCACTTTCATATCCTCTTCCACGCCGGTCAGCACGGTCGGGTAGTAGACCGTCCCCTCGCGCTTGCCGCCGGTCAGCACCCTGGCGCCGCTGCCCTGCGCTTCGTTGACCCAGCCTTCGATGCGGTCGACTTCCTTCGAGTCGATCATCGGGCCCACGTCCACGCGCTCGTCGAGCGGGTCGCCGACAACCATTGATTCCGTAGCCAGGACGAATTTCTCTGCGAACGGCTCGAAGACCTGCTTCTGGCTGTAGATGCGCTGGACGGAGATGCACACCTGCCCCGAATTGTAGAACGCGCCGACTGCGCAGCGTTTGGCGACGAAATCCAGGTCCGCATCGGGCGCGACGACGACCGGCGAGGTGTTGCCCAGTTCGAGCGTCACCTTCTTGATGCCCGCCACCGAAAGGATGCGCCGCCCGACGTCCGGCGAGCCGGTGAAGGTGATCTTGTCCACGCGCGGGTCGGTGATCAGCCATTCGCCGACGGTCCCGCCGGAACCGACCACCAGGTTGAGCGCGCCGGCCGGCAGGCCCGCATCCACCAGGACCTGGCACAACTTCACAGCCACAAGGGGGGTAGTGGTAGCGGGCTTGAGGACGATGGTATTGCCCGAAGCGATGGCCGGGGCCACTTTATGGGCGACCAGGTTGAGGGGGAAGTTGAACGGGCTGATGGCGGCGATCACCCCCACAGGGCGGCGGGTCCAAAATCCGAAATAGCCCTCGCCGGCAGGCACGGCGTCCAAGGGAACGGTTTCGCCGTGCAGGCGCTTGGCCTCTTCGCTGGCGATGGTGAAGGTGCTGATGGCGCGGTCCACTTCGGCGCGGGCAAATTTGAGCGCCTTGCCCGCCTCCGCCGCCACCGTCTTCGCAAGGTCGTCGGCGCGTTCGCGCATCAATGAGGCGGCTTTCGACAAGATCGCAGCGCGTTTATGGGCGGGCATATCCGCCATCACGTCCTCGGCGCGCTCGGCGGCGGCGATGGCCGCGTCCAGGTCTTCCCTGCGCGCAGAAGGCAAGACGCCCACCGTCTCGCCGCTGTACTTGTTCTTGACCTCGATCATTGCGCCGCCCCCCACCCATTGGCCGTCAATCAGAAGTTTATATTCCATGCGAGCCATCCTTTTGCGAAAATTTTACTGATTATACCAACTGCAACAACGCAAAAGACCAGCCGGCTGCGGCCCACGTCCCGCCGCAGGCGGCGCGGCGCGCGTGTTGCGGCGGCAACTGCCCCCAGGTCACTCCCC
>JBMOMO010000152.1:5971-16325 GCA_049324135.1 Chloroflexota bacterium | reverse complement strand
GACCATCGAGGACGTGGGGAACGCGGCGATCTTCCTGGCGTCCGACCTTTCCAGGCATATCACTGGCGATGTGCTGTACGTGGACTCGGGCTTCAATATTATGGGAGTACAAATGGGGCCGAGGGAAAGCAGTGAGCAGTAATCAGTGATCAGTCATCAGTGATCGGTCGTCAGGAAACAGCAAGTGCGGGCGTTGTGTCCGCACTTTTGTTTTAACGGTAAAATACAGGCAGTATGAAAATCCAAGTCGATCCACATACCCTCGAACGAGCCGAAGAACGCGGCGCAAACATCGAGGAGATTACCGACGTGATCGAGAATGGATCTGCCATATCTGCCAAGAAAAACAGGCTTGCAAAATGGAAGATATATTCTTTCGAAAAGGAACGGCTCGGAAAATTTTACAAGCAGAAACGAGTGGAAGTGATTTACGTTGTCGAGAACAACGCAATCGTAACCGTAACGGTATACGTTTTTTATGGAGAATGGAAGGCCGAAAATGCAGGTACTCTATAACGCAAAAACCGATACGCTCTACCTACGCCTGGACGAATCCAAACAGGATGTCATCAACAAACGCGTCTCCGATGATGTCGTGCTGGATGTTGGCGCAGGAGATAGGATCGTTGGCATCGAAATTACAGAGGCGTCCGCCCACCTCAACCTCAAAAATATCCTGCCCGTCGAATTCGAACTTGCCGCGAGCGTGAACGCCTGATGTTCAAACGCAACGCCCCTCCCGCCGCAAAGTCCTCCCAGGGTGAAACCGCTCCGCCCATCCAGGCCGTAGA
Organism: Chloroflexota bacterium; assembly: GCA_049324135.1. Classification (GTDB taxonomy): domain Bacteria; phylum Chloroflexota; class Anaerolineae; order Anaerolineales; family Villigracilaceae; genus JAABUE01. The sequence continues at coordinate 15,534 of JBMOMO010000152.1, read as the reverse complement.
GCGCATCACCTCCGTGCTTGGATCGGGCGTCATCTGGCATGGCAGCATCAACGGCAGCGGCGGCGTGCGCATCGAAGGCGCTTTCGAAGGCCAGATCGCCCTGCGCGGCATGTTGGTGGTCGGCGAGACCGGGCGCGTCACCTGCGAGAACATCCGCGCCAACACCGTCATTGTAGCCGGAGCCGTGCGCGGCAACATCACCACCCAGAAACTCGAAATCCGCGCCAGCGGACGGGTGTGGGGCGATGTGGTGACCACCGCCTTTGTGACCGAAGAAGGCGCCTTCTTGCGCGGCCAGATACGGATGGAAGAAACGGTCGAACTGGACCTGGAGCCTGCTCCCGAGACCACGCCTGCTGAGGCGGCCCTGGCCGAATCCGCTACCCCCGCTCCCCTCCCAGCGCCGCCCACAGGCGAGACGACTGTCGTCAAGAAAAAGAAAACTGCCTGACCCTATGCGCTACCACGAACTGATCATCCAAACCCAACGCGAAGCGCCCAACAATGCCCGCACGCCGGGCTTTGCCTTCCTCGTCCGCGCAGGATATATGACGCGCGAAAAAGAGTTGACGCCGTTCGGCCAATATACGCTCGACCACCTGCGCGATCTTGCTGCATCCGACGCGCCTTCTTTCTTCTTACGTCTTTCCCTGCCTGCCATCGACGCTGCTGACGAAGTCTACTTCCCCCTCCTCACAGGCCCCATCCAACTTATCCACTGCCCGGCTTGCGGATACGCCGCCCGCCAGGAATGGGCTGTCTTTGCCAAGTCTGCGTTGCCGGCCGAAGAAGCGCTCCCGCTGGAAAAAGTGTCCACGCCCGAATGTCATACTATCCAGGTGCTGGCAGCATTCCTGGGCATTCCCGAAACAAAGACCGCCAAAGCGCTGATGTACACCCGCCCATCCGACGGCAAATTTGTCTTCGTTGTGGTGCGCGGAGACATGCAACTCAGCGAAGCCAAATTGAAACAGATTGTCGGCGAGGTTCGCATTGCCACCGCCGAGGAAATTGCCGCCTCGGGCGCAGCGGCAGGATACGCCTCACCCATCGGCCTGCGGGACGCGCTCATTCTTGTGGATGACCTCATCCCGCAATCGACCAACCTGGCAGCAGGCGCAAACGAAGACGGCTACCACTTGAAACACGTCAACTACGGGCGCGATTACCAGGCGGAAATCATCGCCGACCTGACAGAAGCGCAAGAAGGGAATAGTTGCGCGCAATGCGGAAAACCGCTAACAGTACAAGCGGCTTATCGCTTGGCTACACGACAAGCATTCGACTTCGAGAACATCCTTTTGGCGCTGGCAGAAACGCACCATGACGAGAAGGGACTATGCCTGCCGCGTTCCGCCGCGCCCTTTGAGGTCTACCTGATGCACGTACCAGGCAAAACGATGGACACCAAACCAGCCGCCGAAGAACTCTACGCCAGCCTGCAAAAAGCCGGAATCTCCGTGCTGTTCGACGACCGCGACGAGCGCGCCGGGGTCAAGTTCAACGACGCGGACTTGATTGGCTGTCCTGTGCGGGTAACGGTGGGAGAACGAGGATTGCAAAACAGGATGGTAGAATTGAAGGGACGAGGTGAAACAGAATCCAGGGTTGCCCCACTCACGGAAGCGGCTTGTACAATTCAAGAAACGTGGTGAAGATGGACACTGCAATAAAAATCTTTGAACACGAAAACCACAAGATCATTTTTGGGAACGCGCTCGAAGCGCTTCATTCTTTGATCCCAGACCAATCCATTGACTTGATCTTTGCTGATCCGCCATACAACATCGGCAAAGATTTCAACGGTCGAAAGGACAAATGGGAATCAGAGGAGGTTTATCTCGAATGGTGCTATCAATGGCTTGACCTGTGTGTCCAAAAATTAAAATCGAATGGGAGTTTTTACGTGATGGCTTCCACCCAGGCTATGCCCTTCTTCGATATGCACCTGCGAAAGAAACTGCACATCCTTTCCAGGATTGTGTGGTTTTACGATAGTTCTGGCGTTCAAGCGAAACGGTATTACGGTTCAATGTATGAGCCAATCCTGTTTTGTGTGAAAAACAGGGAAAACTACATCTTCAACAGCGAAGCGATCTTAGTGGAAGCCAAAACAGGCGCAAAGCGAAAATTGATTGATTACCGCAAGCCCATTCCAAGCATTTACAACTCGCAAAAAGTGCCGGGCAACGTCTGGGAAATTCCCCGAGTCCGCTATCGCATGAGCGAATACGAAAATCATCCCACCCAAAAACCTGTGGCATTGCTGGAACGCATTATCCTTGCCAGTTCGAATCCAGGTGACGTGGTTCTTGACCCATTCTCTGGCACTTTTACCACTTCGTTTGTGGCAAAAAAATTTGGACGCCAATCCATCGGCGTCGAAATCGAAGAAGAATACGTGAAAATCGGCCTGCGTCGCTTGGAAATTTTATCCGCCTACAAAGGGGAGGAACTTCGACGCGCACCGCGTTCTTTCGAAAAAACTAGCCCCGCCCAACCGACTCTCAAATTGTTTGGTTAATATCCAATGGAACATGAATTCACAGTGCAGATATTGGGTATACTAAGAAATCACTTTGGAGACAGGGGAAAAATCGTTTTTGATAAAAGCCCTTTGCTTCAATACATGAATATCAAGACCCGCTCTGCAGAGAGAGGCTCGAAGTCGCGCGGCAGTTTTGCCAATGTGTATGCTGTTTATGTTCTTGTAGAAGATTACTTGCAGAACGGCTTTGACAATCGAAAGGATTACAACAAATACGAAGGCGCAAGATTTACATCTCTACTGAAACGTCAAAGAGAATTGCCCTTTGGCAGCAAACTGCAAAACCACGCGCTAAATCATCGTTTGAATGAGGAATTCAGAAAGTACTTTCCTGAGATCGAATACGTTCCAATTCTTCGAGATGTTCGTGAAAACCGTTATTGGTTTAATGAAAATTTACTCAAAGTGAAAGAAGGGAAAAGAACCCATAATATTGCACGAACAGTTATCGAAATCATTGACCGCTACGTCCAGGCGAAAGTAATTGCCTTCCAATCATTTATCCAGGCTTGCGAGCGTCTGAAAGCAATTCCCCAAGAGAATGATCTGGCGGTATCCCAACTCATTGAGGGAATGCTCGCGCCAAACATAGACGCCAGAATATTTGAAATCGTGAGTTACGCTATTTTGCGTTACTATTATTACGAACAGGTTGTATACTTTGGATTTGATCTTGCTCATATTCAAGCGGAAAACCTGAACCTGTTCAAAACGGGACGAACAAATGCCAATGATGGAGGAATTGATTTCGTCATGCGACCATTGGGACGTTTTTTTCAGGTAACAGAAACGTTAGATGTAAAGAAATATTTTCTTGACATAGACAAAATCGAACGATTCCCCATATCTTTCGTTGTAAAGTCAGCGGAAGATGTAGACACAATTCGCCAAAGACTTCGAGAGGGCGCAGAGAGACTTTATTCCATCAACGTGATTGTCGAAAAATACATGGCTTGTATCGAAGAAATCATCAATATTCCTGTGTTGATTAATTGCTTTCGAATAGCGCAGGCTCAAGGATATCTACGCCAAATCCTGGATGAAGTCATCATCCAAAGCAAAGTTGAGTTTAACTACGCGGATGTCGAGTAACCAATCCCACACTATGCAAATCCCCATGTCCTCCCCCGACCTGACCGATGCGGACCGGCAGGCCGTGATTGATGTCATCAGCACACCCATTTTGAGCATGGGTAAGCGCATCCTGGAATTCGAGCAGGCCTTTTGCCAGCAGACCGGGCGCAAGCACGCCATCGGCGTAAACTCTGGCACGGCCGGGTTGCACTTGTGCGTACGCGCGGCCGGCGTCGGACCCGGCGACCTGGTCATCACCACGCCGTTCTCATTCGTGGCCTCGACCAATGTGCTGCTGTTCGAGAACGCTGTCCCGGTCTTCGTGGATATCGATCCGCGCACGGGCAATATCGACCCTGCCCTGGTTGCCGACGCGGCCAGGAATGTCGAAAAATACCTGCCGCCCAACCATCGCAAGTCCCAAATCGGAAATCTAAAAGCCCTCCTCCCCGTAGACGTGTTCGGCCAGCCGGCCGACATGGACCCGATCAACGCCGTCGCCGAAGAGCGCGGCCTGGCGGTGATCGAAGATTCGTGCGAAGCGCTGGGCGCAGGGTACAAAGGCCGGCAAGCCGGCACGCTGGGCGATTACGGCGTGTTCGCATTCTACCCCAACAAGCAGATCACCACCGGCGAGGGCGGGATGGTGGTCACAGACGACGACCGCGCGGCCGACTTCATGCGCGCCTTGCGCAACCAGGGGCGCGCCGTGGGCGACACCTGGCTGCAACACACGCACCTGGGCTACAACTACCGCCTGGACGAGATGTCGGCGGCGCTGGGGACGGCGCAAATGCGCAGGCTGGATGAATTGCTCGTGAAACGGGAGCAGGCAGCGGCGTGGTACGAAGCGCGGCTGGCCGAGATCCCGGGCGTCGAGATTCCCTTCGTCGAATCCTACACCACGCGCATGTCGTGGTTCGTCTACGTCATCCGGCTGGACGCCAAGATCGACCGCGACAGGCTGGCGAAACGGCTGGACGGGATGGGCGTTCCGGTCAGGCCGTATTTCCTGCCCATCCACCTGCAGCCGTACATGGCAGAACGGTTCGGCTGGCGCGAGGGCGATTTCCCCGTGACCGAAGACCTGGGGCGGCGCGGGCTGGCGCTGCCGTTTTCGGGCGTGATGGCGGAAGGACAGGTAGAGGTTGTCTGCCAGTCCATCCGCGAGGCGATCAGCGCGGCATGAACTACCGTCCCACCTCTTGGGTCCACCCACGCTTGGAATTGCGCCCTTCCCCCATCGACGGGTTGGGCGTCTTTGCAACCGCTCCCATCCGGCAGGGCGAGACGGTGTTCATTTGGGGCGGCATCCTCGCCACCTGGGACGATTACATGGCCGACCGCATCAGCGCGCGTTCGTGCGCCGCCGTGGACGAAGGCCTGTACCTGGGGAAAATCCCTGCGTGGGGCGACATGCTCGACGATTTTGCCAACCACTCCTGCGACCCCAATCTGTGGCTGGTCGACTCGGTGACGCTGGTCGCCCGGCGCAACATCGCCTGCGAGGAAGAGGTCACTTTCGACTATGCGACATTTTACGACATCGACGAACTGGTGATCAGCGACGCCTGCCAGTGCGGCGCGTCCCTGTGCCGGAAGGTTGTGACGGGCGCAGACTGGCGGCTGCCCGCTTTGCAGGAACGCTACAAGGGACATTTTGCGCCCTTCCTGGAACGCCGCATCCGCCTCCTGGCGAACGAAAGGCTGACGCGATGAACGAGGGGCATTATCCTCCGCCCAAGCAGGCAGGACTGCTCTTGCACGCCGGTCTCCTGCTGGCGCTGGCCGCCCTCTCTACTTGGGGGTTCTGGAACCTGGGGCGCTCGACGGTGGGGCCGAACCTGGTCATCTTCCTGTTGGATGGGCTGCTGGCGCTGGCGCCCATCCCGTTGTTTGCGTATCGCACTTACGCCCTGCTGCGCGCGAATTACATCCTCGACCGCGACAGTTTGGAACTACGCTGGGGGCTGCGCGACGAGGACATCCCGTTGACCGACATCGAGTGGATGCGTCCCGCCAGCGACCTGGAGACGCCCCTACGCCTGCCCTGGCTGCCTATGCCGGGCGCGGTGCTGGGCTTGCGCCGCCACCCGGACCTGGGATTGGTGGAATTCATTGCATCCAGTACGAAAAACCTGCTGCTGGTGGGGACAGCCCGGCGCGTTTACGCGATTTCGCCCGCCCAGGCAGCCGAATTCGTGCATACCTTTGCCCGCACGACCGAAATGGGCAGCCTGACGCCGGCCGCGCCCAAATCGGTTTACCCATCCTTTGTATTCTCCCAAGCCTGGGAGAATCCCATCGTCCGCTTCTTGTGGCTGGCCGGGTTGTTCCTGAACATCGGGCTGTTCACCTGGGTCGGGTTGACCATTCCCGCGCTCGGGCAGGCGTCGCTCGGCTTTACTCCCTCCGGCGCGCCGCTGGCGCCGTCGCCGGCCGTGCAGTTGATCTTGCTGCCCATCGAGAGCGGACTGTTGTTCCTGGCTGGCCTGTTCGCCGGGCTGTATTACCATCGCTGGGAGAAACACCGCTTGCTGGCGGTCATCTTGTGGGCCTCCAGCGCCTTGACCAGCCTGCTGTTCCTGTTGGCGGTGTTGTTCATCATTTCCGCTCCTGTGTGACCATCCCCCAACGACCTGGGAGTTCTGAACCATGCAACTGCTCGCCGGATTCATCCTTGCTATCATCATCGCGCTGGCAGCCCGCAAGGCGCGCAGTTTGAGCCGCAGCGGGATGTACGCCGCCGCCTTGACCGGGACGATCATCTTCGGGATAGGCGGCTGGCAATGGGCGGTTTTGCTGCTCACATTCTTCATATCATCAACTGCATTGACGCGGGCTTTCAAGCAGCGTAAAAGGGAAGCCAACGAGAAGTATGCGAAAGGCGGGGAACGGGACGCCGGCCAGGTATTTGGCAACGGGGGAGTGGCAACCCTGTTTGCAGCCTTGCACTTCTTCTACCCGGAAGCCGCCTGGCCCTGGCTGGGATTTGCGGCTGCGCTGGCGGCCGTCAACGCCGATACCTGGGCCACCGAACTGGGCGTGCTCAATCCAACCCCACCCAGGTTGGTCACCGACCTGCGCAGGGCCGTCGAAAAGGGCACATCCGGCGGCGTCTCTGTGGTTGGGACGCTGGCCTCGTTGGCGGGAGCAGGCCTGGTCGGGTTGGAAGCGGCGCTGCTTGCCCCCGGCGGGGTCGATTGGGCATTTTTCGCGTTGACCACCGTTGCCGGCCTGCTCGGTTCGCTGTTCGACTCCTTCCTCGGCGCGACCGCGCAAGCCATCTACTATTGTCCCGCCTGCCAGAAAGAAACCGAACGCCATCCCACGCACAGTTGCGGAGCGCAAACGAACCAGGTGCGCGGCTGGACATGGCTGGACAACGATTGGGTCAATTTTGCCTGTGGGGCCTTTGGGGCGGGAGCGGCGCTGGTCTTTTTGTTCTTCCTATGAGGCAGCGCCACTGGAGCATAACCTTATGCTGCCAATAATACCGTTTCAGCAGACTCAAAATAAGAGTAGGTCGGAATAACCGACGGAACCCCGGCCTTCTCCAGTCCAGTTTGCACCCCTGCGATGGGGTTCAAAAGCGCCATCTTCCCCCCTCGACCGGCCAGGGACCTGGCAATCTTGGTCAGGAAGCGAATGCCATCCGAAGCGACGGAATCCACTTCGGACAGGTCCACCAACATACGGATTCCTTCCCCCGCGCAATAGTCCGTAAACGCAGCCTCGATTTCCTTAATACCGGCGGCATCCAGTCTTCCGGCAAGTTCGATCAAGCGGATGCCTTTGTCCAATTCACTGTACCGAAGTTTCATGGGTTGCCTTTTGGTTGTTTTTTTCAATTGTATTAAGTTTTGGGGAATTTATTGTTAACAACAGGTTATGGTTTTGGGGGCGCGCTGAATGATATAATCTCAAGGCCGATTGGCGAATCCGGCAAAAGAGGGGCGCCGAACAGGATAAGCAGGATGTTCTTTCACCGGTTGAAGGCTCATCCTGAACATCCTGTCTATCCTGTTTGACACGGTAGCCAGTAACGAATTTAACAACAGGTATCGAAAAGCACCTCACAACATTGACGGCTATCACTGGCCTGTCTGACAACTTATGCTATACTCTTCTTGTGATTATTTTCACAACACGAAGGAAATCGAATGACAGAAGACCCCCGCATCCTCGAACTGCGACAAATGCGCGCCAAAGCCCTGCAAGGCGGCGGCGAGGAGCGCATCAAGAAACAAAAAGCAAAAGGCAAACTGACCGCCCGCGAGCGCGTGGAAATGCTGCTCGACCCCGGCACCTTCAACGAACTGGAGCCCTTCATCACCAGCCCGGACGATGAACTCGGCCTGGCAACCGAAAAATTCCTCGGCGACGGCGTCATCACCGGCTACGGGCAGATCGATGGGCGCACGGTCTACGTCTACGCGCAAGATTTCACCATCTACGGCGGCACGTTGAGCGAGATGCAGTCGCACAAGATCTGCCGCGTGATGGACCTGTCCATGCGCAACGGCGCGCCCTGCATCGGCCTGCTCGACTCGGGCGGCGCGCGCATCCAGGAAGGCGTGCGGGCGCTGGGCGGCTACGCCGAAATCTTCCGGCGCAACGCCCAATATTCGGGCGTCGTCCCCCAGATCAGCGTCATGCTCGGTCCGTGCGCGGGCGGCGCGGCCTACTCCCCCGCCCTGCAAGACCTGGTCATCATGGTCGAAAAGCAATCCTTCATGTTCCTGACCGGCCCGGAGGTCATCAAAGCCGTCACCGGCGAGAGCATCGACTCCGAATCCCTGGGCGGGGCCGGCATCCACATGGGCGTCAGCGGCGTGGCGCACCTGGCGGCCCGATCCGAGCAGGAGGCGTTGGCGCTGGCGCGCCAGGCGCTATCGTACCTGCCGTCTAACAACGTCGAAAACCCGCCCTATCTCCCGCCGGGCGACGATCCCATGCGCATGGACGAGGCCCTCAACCACATCGTCCCGCTCGACCCGGCCGAGCCATATGATATGCACGCGGTCATCCAGTCCATCGTGGACAGGGATACCTTCCTCGAAATCCAGCCGGCCTGGGCGCAGAACGCCATCGTTGGGCTGGCGCGCATCGGCGGGCACAGCGTGGGGATCGTGGCGCAGGAACCCTCGCGCCTGGCGGGCGTGATCGACATCGACGCCTCGGACAAGATGACGCGCTTCGTGCGCCTGTGCGACTGTTTCAACGTGCCGCTGGTCACCTTCGTCGATTCGCCCGGTTTCCTGCCCGGCATCGCCCAGGAACACGGCGGCATCATCCGTCACGGCGCGAAACTGCTCTACGCCTACTCCGAAGCCACCGTGCCAAAAGTCACCGTTATCACCCGCAAGGCCTACGGCGGCGCGTACGTGGTCATGTCCAGCAAGTACCTCGGCACCGACGTGACCTACGCCTGGCCGAGCGCTGAGATCGCTGTACTTGGCGCGGAGGGTGCCGCCAACATCCTGTTCAAGAAGCATATTGAGAATGCCACCGATCCGGCCGCCGAACGCAAACGTATGGCCGACGACTACCGCGAAAAATTTAATAATCCATACTACGCCGCTGGCGCCGGATACATCGATGAGATCATCGAGCCGCGCGAGTCGCGCCCCAAGATCATCGCCGCCCTCTCGGCCCTGCGCGACAAATTCGCCCCCGCCCCGCCCCGCAAGCACGGGAATATCCCGGTGTAGTAAAGCCAACATGTTGACGACTTCCCTATGGATCACATTGCTGGGGATGGGGATCGTCTTTGGGACGATCCTCGCGCTCTGGGGCCTGATGGCCGCCCTGACCAGGCTCCTGGCCGACCGGGAAACCGCAGCGGACTCCCCGGAGGCTGCTCCCGTTTCCCTTGCCCCCACCCCCGATGGGGACGCCCTCACCCCCTTCCCCTTATCACCCCCGAAGGGGGCTCCCG
>JBMOMO010000152.1:0-5871 GCA_049324135.1 Chloroflexota bacterium | reverse complement strand
ACCAGGCTCCTGGCCGACCGGGAAACCGCAGCGGACTCCCCGGAGGCTGCTCCCGTTTCCCTTGCCCCCACCCCCGATGGGGACGCCCTCACCCCCTTCCCCTTATCACCCCCGAAGGGGGCTCCCGGTGGGAGAGGGGTGAGGGGTGATGGAGACAAGGCCCGCGCCGCCGCCATCGCGGTAGCCATAGCCCTGGCCGAGCAGGGACTGTCCACTGCGCGCCCGCTGGCAACCCCGCCTGCCGCGCTGGTGAGCGCCTGGCAGTTGGGTATGCGCACGCGCCAGATGTACCAGAAAGGCGAGCGCGTCAAAGGGCGGCTGCAAGAGCCGCCCCGACAAGGCAAGGACAAGAAATGAAATATAGCGTTACTGTTGCAGGGAAAACATACCAGGTCGAGATCGAAAACCTGAACGCGCGTCCCATCCTGGCAAAGGTGGACGGTGAGGTCTTCGAGGTGTCGCCCGAAGAAAGCCGGCCGGAGGGGAGCGGCGAAAAGCCGTCGGCGGCGAAAAACCCGATCAAAACGGAAGCAGGCCCAGGGTCCGGCCTGAGCGGGAATACGCTGTTCGCCCCGCTGCCGGGCAACGTCACAGAGGTCTTCGTCAAAGCGGGGGAGCAGGTCGAGACGGGACAGGTCGTCCTGGTGATCGAAGCGATGAAGATGAAGAACAGCATCCGCTCGACGCGGGGCGGGAAGGTGGCCGAGGTGCTGGTGAGCGCCGGGCAGACGGTGGCGCACAGGCAGGCGCTGATCAATTTTGCGGACGCGGGCGAGGCCTCATGGATGTAGGCGCGCTGCTTCCAGAATTATTGAAGGGGTTTACCCACTTCACGCCCGGCAACGCGGTCATGCTGGCGGTGGGGGCGGTCTTGATCTACCTGGCGATTGCCAAGGAATACGAGCCGGTGCTGCTGCTGCCGATCGGCTTCGGCTGTATGCTGGCGAATATCCCGCTGGCGGGCATGACCGCCGCCGAGGGCATGATGGGCGTGCTGTACAAGGCGGGCATTTCGACCGAGTTGTTCCCGCTGCTGATCTTCATCGGCGTGGGCGCGATGATCGATTTCAGCCCATTGCTGGCGCAGCCCAAGATGGCGCTGCTGGGCGCGGCGGGACAGTTCGGCATCTTCGGCACGTTGATCCTGGCGGTCCTGTTGGGCTTTCCGCTCAACCAGGCGGCTTCGATCGGCGTGATCGGCGCCATCGACGGGCCAACGTCCATCTTCGTGGCCTCCAAACTGGCGCCGGAGTTGCTGGCGCCGATTGCGGTGGCGGCGTATTCTTACATGAGCCTGATCCCGATCATCCAGCCGCCGCTGATGAAACTGCTGACGACGAAAAAAGAGCGCATGATCCGCATGGAGTACGCGCCCAAGCCGATCTCACAGCGCGCGCTGGTGGTCTTCCCGATTGCCATTACGGTGGTGGTCGGGCTGCTGGTGCCGGAAGCGACGCCCTTGATCTCGATGCTGATGCTCGGCAACCTGCTGAAGGTATCGGGCGTGGTGGGACGTTTGAGCAAAGCCGCCGAACACGAGATCATCAACATCGCTACGCTCTTCCTCGGCTTGACCATCGGCGCGACCATGAGCGCGGCCGCTTTCCTGAACGTGGATACCATCAAGATCATGCTGCTCGGCCTGCTGGCTTTTGCGCTGGACACGGTGGCCGGATTGCTGTTCGGCAAACTGATGTCTTTCCTGGGCGGCGGCAAGATCAACCCGCTGATCGGCGCGGCCGGCATCTCGGCCTTCCCGATGGCGGGTCGCCTGGCGGCGCGCGTGGCCCAGGACGAGGACTTCGACAACTTCATCCTGATGCACGCCATGGGCGCAAACACCGCCGGCCAACTGGGATCGGTCATGGCGGGCGGCATCCTGCTGGCCATCGTGAGCAAGTTGGTGTAACGTTGTGGGGCGGGTTGTAAAGTGGAAAGCGCCGGGCGTATCCGGCGTTTTTTTGTTGCTGCGCTATTTGAGCGGGAAGACGATCTGCGTCTGCAATTGCGCCTGCGGCGTCTCCTGCGGATCGTTCAGGTAGAACTCGTAGGCCGCGCCGGTCGCTTCGAAACCCTGCTCTTTCACAAACTGCGTCAAGGCTTCGTAGGCCGGGCCGCATTCGCTGTAGGGACCGGTGTGCAAGGCGAAGGCCAGTTTCCCGCCGGGGATTTCGCTGGCCTGGATATCGTCCTTCCCCGCCAGGGATTTCGAAACCGGGAAGCCGATCTCTACGTCCAGGTCTTGCATGTCCATGTTGTAATAGGCCGTAAAGGGAGCGCCGGCCGGCGTTTCGCCCGACCCCGCCAGGTAAGCGGCGATCCTGCCATACGCCTCCCCCAACAACTGGGGCAACCCCTGCACGGAAGTCCGGCGGCGGATGGAAAGCGTCGGCTGCGCAGGCTGTTCCTTGATCTCACAGTGGAAGTCCATCGTAACTCCTTTCAAGATTAGAACGTATATTCTAATTATAAGCGATACCCCTCCACCGCGCAAGCCCAAAACCGGGATGGATTGCAACTTGACCTGGCAAGCCGGGCGAGTATATAATTTTCGTAAGGCGCGTATTCAACTGTCATTTTTCGCCCCAAACTTTACCACCTCTTTTCACCCAAACTTTACCACCCATTTGCGGCCAAAGTTTACCACCTGCGGGTAGTGGAGCGCCAAAAAATACAACATCCTTCCGGGAAAAACGCCGGGCGGATCAGCCGTTCTGTAGTTTAGATGACACGCTTCGTAGTTTAATTCAACTGCTTTGTAGTTTAGATGACACGCTTCTTGGTTTAGTCCAACCGCTTCGTAGTTTAGATGACATGCTTCTTAGTTTAGTCTAACCGCTTCGTAGTTTAGATAACACACTTCTTAGTTTAGTCCAACCGCTTCGTAGTTTAGATGACACGCTTCTTAGTTTAGTTCAACCGCTTCGTAGTTTAGGTGAAACGCTTCTTAGTTTAGTCCAACCGCTTCGTAGTTTAGATGACACGCTTCTTAGTTTAGTTCAACCGCTTCGTAGTTTAGGTGAAACGCTTCTTAGTTTAGTCCAACCGCTTCGTAGTTTAGATGACACGCTTCTTAGTTTAGTCTAACCGCTTCGTAGTTTAGATAACACGCTTCTTAGTTTAGATGACATGTTTCGTAGTTTAATTGGAGGTACGCGGCTCAACGAGCGCAAGTCCCCCACCCGCAAACCAACCGCTACAGGGTAGTAGGTTTGAATAAAAGAGGGAGACCGGCGAAGTAGCCGAAACCCTGCAAAGGGAAAGCCGCATAAGCGCAGCAATCCCTGTGGGACGCCGGTATAATATAGGGAATTGACCCTATTGCGACTACGGGGAGGGAGAGGTAGCCCCTCTCCCTTACCCACTTGCCACCTTCTAACAATGTATCTGATATAAACGGAACAGAGTGTTATGAGTCAGTTAGCCTTAATTACATTATACGGGCCAAAAGACAATATTTTGGAAAGCACAATCTCTGAATGCCAAAAAATAATTTCTGCTATTCCAGGAATTAAGTATTCTCCTTATGATATGCGTCAAATTCACGCTACACTTGTTGGTTTAGAGCGATTAGATTCGACAGAATTTAACAAATATTTTAGTGAGTACAGAAATCAAAAGAAAACAATCGATTTCAATGGTCTCATAAAATTTCTACGGGAGAGCAACGAGATAAAGTTTCAAGTACAAATCGGTGGTTTCAGTCAGCAAAATTACCCATTTACTAGCATGGGAAAGAAACCATATGAGCGTTCATTTCAAATTATCAAAGATAAAGTGGTTTTGATTGGATGGCCAATAAGTAGAAAGAAAAAACAGAATGTTGCAAAAGAAATGGATTTGGATATTAATGTCTACCCCAATACACTTGATAATATTAGACACTCGTTACAAAATTATAATATTCTACATAGGTATCATGCTAATCCAACCGATATAGATAACGATTTTTATTTTCGAATAGGAATATTGGATCGGAATTCTATAACGGACAAAAATCTTGAAAAAGTTGAAGATAATATCCGTGCTTTTCTGTCCTCAATAAAACCAATTATTCTTAGTGTTGAGGATATTATGATTGCTCAGTACAAAAGTGAGGAATTACCGCTAGATTCAACGCAAACATGGTCGCTTTCGGATAAAAAACTAACACAAAATTTCTTGTGGTCATTGTACAGTTGACTTATTATTACCCGAACCAATACCCCATCAGGAGGCAGTATTATGAAAGTTCTTCTTAGTTGGTCAGGAATGAGAAGTAAGAAAGTGGCAGAGGCTTTACACTACTGGCTGAAAGCCGTTATTCAAAGCGTGGAACCTTGGATGTCAGAAGAAGACATAGAAAAGGGTCAAAGATGGAATTCGAAATTATCTTATGAATTAGAAAAAACACGGGTTGGTATTTTATGCGTAACACCAGAGAATTTAAATGCTCCTTGGTTGTTGTTTGAGGCTGGCGCATTATCCAAGACAATCGAAAACACATATGTTTGTCCATATTTATTCGGAATGGAAAAAAATAATCTTGTTGGACCTTTAGCACAATTTCAGGCAACGAATGCTGACGAAGAAGATACAAAAAAGATGTTACAAACTATTAACAAAGCAACAGAAATCCCGCTTTCAGAAAAACATTTCGATGATACATTCAAACGTTGGTGGCCTGAATTAGAATCCAAATTGAAGTTAATTCAAGAAATCAATTTTCAAGACGAACATCTAATAACAATGAGAGGCTTGCCTCTTGGGGAGGCAATAAAAAGGGTGGGACTTACCGACATTGAAAACCGAGCAGAAAGGGGAGATTATCAATTACCACCAATCGCATTTTATAAAAAGGCCAAAAGCGAGATAGTTATAACAGGACCAACTTTATTAAAAACTTTCCACGATGATGGAAAAACAATTATTCAAGCCCTTGATAATGGTAAGAAGGTGTGCGTTATGCTTCTCCACCCGCAATCTAATGATGAAATAGACAGATTGAGTTCAATTCATGGTATGCCAATAGGTGAGTATCTGGAAAATGTAGTTTCGCAAATTAACACATTGAATCTGTTCTCTTATCCAAAATTTAAATTACGTTTTTTCAATAAACTCCCCCCTTTTCAGGGCGTTATGATTGATGGAGATATTGAATTTGTTAAGACGAGTCCCAATGACACCCCCAATGATTTGGGCGGTGAAATAAGAATTCAACCATTAACGGCTTTCAAGACTATTCACAGTGGACTTATTGTTCAGTTAAAGAAAAAGCCTATCAAAGGTGATACCCCGCCAGGACCTTTTGATAGTTTTGCAGAAGATTTACGAGAGCAATGGGCAAAATTTACGGTTGAAGATATGAAAATATTTAATAACCATTCGTAGAAGTGTGTTTTCAACTCAAAGCAGCCCACTTATGGTCGGCGGGGCGATTACCCACCCCGCCGCCGCTTCCGCCTGGCGCAGGCGTCAGCGTGAAACCGGCTGCCTGCCCGTCAGGCGAAAGCGGATTTCCGCAGGCAGGGGGTACAACGGCAGCAGGTCCACCCGGTAGCCCTTCCCGGCATAGGCGCGCATCAAGCCCCGGGCGCGCCTGAGCGCCTGCCGTTCCCAGCCCAGCGGCAGGGACATGAGTTCCCCGGCTGCCGGATGGTTCGGATAGCCTCCGGTCATCCGGTGGAAAAACCGGAAGCCGGCCTGCCAGGCGTCCAACTCCCCATACACGGACAGGGCAACCAGCGGGCCTTGTTGCAGGTGGCGGACTTCATGCACCAGCAGGCTCAACAGGTAAGGGTCAGAAAGGGGAGTCGTTTGCGCATAATGCCGCGAGTTCAAATAGACATTCCCCCACACGCTCCAGAACGCGCCGACGCTGCGGCGCGCGCG
>JBMOMO010000151.1:0-2160 GCA_049324135.1 Chloroflexota bacterium | reverse complement strand
GCATTCGCACCCAATACGAGAGCCTGATCCAGGCAGATCGCAACGCCGCACGCATGCAGGCCGTGATCGATTTCCTCTTCTCCCGCCCCATCCTGAGCATCAAGCAATTGGAAGATGGCCTGGGCATCCCGTATATGGCCGCGAAGCGGTACGTTGAAAAGCTGGTGGATGCGGGGGTCCTGCTCGAAACAACCGGATACGCGCGCAACCGGGTCTTCCTGGCCAGGGAAATCTTTCAGGCCCTGGAGAATCATGAGTAACCTGTCTTCCCCCAATTACAGCATCATCTTCGGCCTATACTGCAGCGCCTCCGCCAGGTGCGGGGACTGGATCTCTTCGCTGCCCGCCAG
Organism: Chloroflexota bacterium; assembly: GCA_049324135.1. GTDB lineage: Bacteria > Chloroflexota > Anaerolineae > Anaerolineales > Villigracilaceae > JAABUE01. The sequence continues at coordinate 1,810 of JBMOMO010000151.1, read as the reverse complement.
GTCTGCGATGGTGCGGGACAATTTGAGGATGCGGTGATAGGCGCGCGCCGAGAGGTTGAGCTGGCTCATGGCCGAGCGCATCAGGCGCTGGCCTTCTTCTTGCAGCTTGCAGAATTGGTTCACCTCGCCCACGCGCATGTCGGCATTGCAGACGATGTCGGTGGAGCCGTGGGCCGAGAAGCGCTGGTTTTGTATGTCCCGCGCGGACTGCACCCTGGCGCGAATGGACGCAGAGGACTCCTCCTCCCGTGCGATGCGCCGCCGCACAGAACAAGCATGTCTTTGCTGTGCTGTATGCCACTTTCAAACTGGAGTGTCTAAAAGTCATGCGATACCCTAACTATTTTGTCTTGCTGGCCCATTTGTATCCCAAGGCAACCCGCACGGCTTCGATAAATTACACGCCTTCAAGGCTGGGCAACTTCACTTGGTTATGGCAAGTTTTTGCAGGAACGTATCGATATCCTCGTCACTTCCATAATAGACTACGAACGATTCCTTGCTCAAGGCGGCCAATTCCCATTCATCGTTGGACATATCAATGCACTTGAACTTGCAGGATTGAACACATTGGGCGCAGTAGGCGCAGCGATCGACATCGTAGCGCGCTACAAAACGTTTCGCGGCCCGATCCAATGTGATGATTTCGAAGGCGTTGGCGGGGCAATCCTTTGAACACAAATTACAGCCGGTGCACTTGGCCGGGTCATAATACAACTTGCCGCGAAAACGTTCGGCGGTTTGGGGCTTTTCGAACGGATACTTCTCCGTCACGGGAGCCGTAAAAAAGGCTTTCACAATCTCCGTAAACATGGAACCGATTTTCATGCCGACCATCCTTTCAACACAACCAGGATCAGGATTTGCAAAAGAGCGAGCAAGGCCCCAAAGCGCCACCACATGCCCACAGTTTGATCGATGCGCAGGCGCGTCAACATGGCCTGGAGCATGGCCATCAAAAGCACAATCACCAAGGTTTTGAACAGGAAAAGCAGCGGATTGCCCACTCCACCCAGGTAGAAGGCGGTCACCAGGCTGACAGCGACCACCAGTTCAACCGATTTGCCGATATGGAATAAGGCCAGACCGCGCCCCGGCGACAATCTCCGTTTCGGCTTCGGGGGCGTCGAAGGGCGGTAACTCCAATTTTCCCATCAGCCCGATCAGGGCGATCAGAAAACCAACCGGCTGGGCAAAAATCATCCAGTGGTGTTCGGCATAGGCGCTGACATCTTTAATCATCCAGCTATTGGCCGCCATGGCCGGGCCAAGCAATGCCAGGAGGAAAGGCGCCTCATAGGCAAAAAGCTGGGTCAAGGAACGCGTCGCGCCAATCACCGAGAAGCGACTCGAACCATTCCAGCCGGCCAGTCCCATGCACATGGTCAGCAGGGATAACAGGTAGAGTGTGACGATCAGGTCGCCGCGAAACGAATAAACCGGAGCCAGGCCAAGGATGGGCGCATACAAAGCCGCCGTCAACGCGCCGGTCAGGGCAACAATCGGCAGGCCATAAAACAGAACACTGTTTACGCCCAGGGGCTTGATCTCCTCCTTGGCAAGCATCTTGACGGTGTCGGCCAGAGGTTGGAACCAGCGCGGCCCGATTCGGTTTTGGAAACGCGCCACCAGTTTTCGGTCAACCCACTCGTAAAGCATCCCGCTCAACATGAGGGTGATGCCCGACGGGAAGAGCATGAGTGAAAAAAGATCGGTCAGGGTGGTCATCTTGTCCTATTTCCTTTGCCCATATTTTTTAATGCCGTAGGCGCGTATTTCGGGCCAGGTCATGGTATCGGAGCCCTGCGGT
>JBMOMO010000150.1:0-16364 GCA_049324135.1 Chloroflexota bacterium | reverse complement strand
GCGCTTCATCCATGTAATCAAGAGCGGGATATCGTCCACTCGTTCAGTCGTTACGGTAAGTTCTTCGGCCATGCCGATAGGTTACCGCATTTTTCAAATCCAGTCAAAATATGAGCGAACCGAGAGATTAAGGTTCATGCCATCAATAAAATTACCACGAGAAATATGGATACTAGCCATTTCGCCAAGAATTATTGCTTTATCGTTTTGGTCGCCTAAACTCTCTATAATTTCAAGTGACTGTTCATACAGTTCCATTGCCTCCGCCAGTTCGCCGCGCATAAACAAAATTCGAGCCATTCCGTACAATGTATTGCTTTTGCCTTTTGCACCAATAGCACCTTGTTTATTCAACACTGGCATGGCTTCTTCATACAATTGCATTGCTTTATCTAAATTACCACGCGCGGTTTCAATTTGTGCCATTGTGACCAAAGAAACGGACACCCCTTTTTGTTGGTTGAGTTCATCGAAAATTTTACGAGACTTCTCAAGAAGGCGTAAAGCGTCATTGTACAAACCAAATTGATGAAACAATTGGCTTACCCTAAGCTGCATCATCGCAGCCCCTTCATCATTTTGAGATTCCGCAGCAGATAACAAATCAGGCACAACGCGTAAACTAATTTGCGCTATGAGCGGATTTTTGTCTCTTTGCTCCGAAGCAACATAGGCGAACCTACTCATTGAATTCCCGTAATTTTCTCTGACAGATTCAGCATCAACCAAACGTTCTTTAGCAAAAACTTGTAGAACTGAATGTATTTGATACAGATAAAAAGTTTCCTCGTATTCCATTACACTGCGTTCTAACAAGCCATGCTTCCATAAACTAAAAAGTATAATGCTTGCCTTCTGGCGCATTTGCTCAAATTCTTCATCATTTTTAGGAAAGTAATTTTCCAATACGGGAGCAGCTATTTGCTCATAGAATAAAGCAACAAATATGCTCAATCGTGAAAAAGCAATTTCCAATCCTTTCCCTTCATCCAGCCTTAGTAAATTCTTCATCGTAAAATCAAACGACGCGCGTAAACTCTCGTGACGATCTTCCACCGTCCACTTATCGCGCGCTTTCGGCAGGAAGGACTGCAAATCCTCAATATACTGATCCAGCGACCTCCCAACTTGATCGTCAAAAGCAGAAGCAAGCAGACGTAATGCCAATGGATGACCGCCAACTATTTCGCTTACTTGTTGAGTCTTCTCGATGTAAATCTCGTCTTTTTGCTTGACCACATTTTCCTGAAACAACCTTCCGCCGCTTTCATTGGTAAGTCCTTGAATATCTTCAATGGTTTCGCCAGGCAAATTCGTTACTTCACGGCTTGTTACACACAACGTCACGCCATTTGCGGCAAGGCTTTTGAAAAATGCGTGCAGACTCTTGGCAGTCTTTTCTTCATCGCTGCCCTTTTCGTTCAGCGCGTAATTGAGCGTTTCAAAATTATCCAATCCCAACAACGTGCGCTTACTCGTCAACGCGTTCCGCACCAGCGCTTCGCGTTCCTTCGTGTCATTTGCGCAGGGCGAAGGCAAACCCAAAAAGCGTTCGATCCGTCCCAGCACGCTTTCCAGCGAGGGCAGTGGATCCAGCCCGATGGCGAGAGTCAACTCGAAGGACGGGGCGAAGCGCAGGAGGGCTTCGCGCAGCAGCGCGGTCTTGCCGATCCCGCCCGCGCCGTGCAGGGTCACCGTCAGCGGCTTCTTGCCGTCGAGCAGGTGCGTGCCAATGCGCATCAACTCGCGCTGGCGTCCGATCAATCCGCTGGCAGGGGAGGGCAGGTCGCTCACGTCGGCGGGACGGAACAGGTCATGAGTCTGTGCGCCCGATCCATGCCAAGACAATCTTCCCGCTTCATCGGGGTGCGCCGCGTACAGCGCGACCACGCCGACGAAAAATTCATTCTCACGCTTCACCGCGCGCCGCGCCTGCCGCGCCGCCTCGGGGACGGCGTGTCCATGCGCGAGATAGTTGTAGAACTGTCCGCTGATGTTCGGCGCAAACGGATCGGGGAGATTGAACTGCATCCCCAACGCAAACGGGACTCCCGCCTTCGCCAATTCCCGCGCCAGATTGGAAAACTCGGTTCGTTCTGGGACTGCGGACTGGCACGCGCTCAAGAAGCCGATCCACGCCTTATCTTTGATCTCCCTCACGAACTCCCGCGCCTCCAGCGGATTCGACGCCCCGTTCTCGCGCTCGAACAACAGGATCGCGCCTTCCTTGGTTGCCGCACCATGACCTGAGAAATGTGCGATCATCCCATTTTGGAATCTCGCCATCACGCTTTGCAACGCTTCGGGCGTCGCGGGTCTCAACTCGAGCATGTCGAACGGCGCGTTGCTTTTCTCGATGTGACGTTTCATCTCCCGCCATTCGCCTTCCACATCCAACGCGCGCATCGGCTCGCCGCTCAAATCCACCAGCGGGTTGGCAGGGATGAACAACAGCGGCACGCGCTCCACTTCGTTTTTCAAATGCCATTTCGCGGGGCGTTCCGACTCTGGCAACGCGCGTACGAAAGCACAATCTTCCACCACATATTCTTCCTTGGCTTTGTTGTACGCGTATTCCCATGCCACACCATCTAATTCGGGCGACTCCAATACCAGCACAATCGTCCGCTCGGCTTGTTTGGAGAGCGCGTCAAATTCATTCTTCGCCGCGTCCCTGAACAGCACGTTAAAAATCTTCTCGCCATACACGCGCGGGTTCTTGTAAAAGTCCTCCCATTCCCGACTTTGGAGTCCAGAAGCTTGCTTCTGGGCAGTGGACAGCAAGCTGTCTAACTCCAAAATGGAAAACTGGTGGCTTTCTTTCCCGTTGGCGCGTACGCTGACCTGGTTGTTGGTGAGGGTGAGGTGGAGGGTGAGCATAAATTATCCCGTTCAGGTCTGTGATTTAGGTTGGTTATCCATATCAACGCTTGCAACGGTCAGTTTGAATCCATCTTTGTTGGGAATCACCTTGTAACTGGTGATAAAACGGCGGTCATTCGGGAACTTCTCTATTTTGCGATCCAAAAAACTTTCAAGCAATCCCTGAACTGCCACATCACCGCTGGCAACGGGAGCGAGAGCGTTGAGAAATTCATTAATCATTCTTTCACGTTCAGGCGACTCCACCAGGGAAGCGTTCCAAGCCGTACAGGCAATTCCGATGATGGCCCCTGCAAAATCGCCCGCGCCTGCGTCCAGGTCGCGCAAAAGCGGATCGACCAAATAGGCAATACGGTCTGAAATTTTACTTTCCTGGCGAGGGCGACGGCCGCGCAGAACTTCCGTGCCGTCAGAGCCAAAATAGCGCTTGACCTCCTCGAAATGATCTTCAACTTGTTTTTCTAGAGGCGCGTGTCTTTTTCGTTTTCGAGCCATTTTCATATCCTGAAAATCAAAATGTCCAACGCCGCGGCCAGCATCAACAGCGCGCCGAGGCCGAAGATCCACGAAGCCCAGTTCACCGCGTTGTGCTTGCGCTTGAGCATTTCATCCAAAACCTTGCGTTTCTCGGTGAGACTGGCGCGTGGGAAGTCATATCGCTTCGGTGAGATGGCCGCCAGCGCGAAAAATAGCGAAACAAGGAATGCCAGCAGCGCGCCCGTCCCAATAATTTTAATCTCACAAAAGCCCAGATACGCAGGCGCGTCCTTGAACGCCAGCAGTCCGAAGAACGCGCCAAGCAGGGCAGTGGAAAGGGTAATGATCTGCCGCGCCGCGTCTTCGAGCGTTTTCAGCGATCCCTGCTCCATCTCATCGAACAATTTCTCCAGGCGCTCGTCTTGGGCAGATAAGGGAGATGAAGAGACGAGGATTTCATCTTTCGATTTTAACATGGCGCATCCCTCCACTCAAATCACTAGGAACCGTAATCTTGAAGCGCTGTCCGCACTTTTCGCAGGTAACGGTCAACTCTTCATCTGTCTCGATGGCGCGATAAACTGTTCTCTTGTAGAGAACCCCACCATCCTTCTTCAGTTCAGCCAGGTCATAGCGATTCCAGTGTTTGCATTTTGCATTTGTACATTCAGCAGTGACAAAAGGCGGCATCGGTTCACCTCCTTGACGAGATGGTTTCAGTATAGAGGCAAAGGCTTGAAATTGCAAGAAGTTTAGAAAACTTCAGCCGTTGTCCCGTTTTCAACCAACTCGTAAGCCCGGCAGGGCAGGGGAGAAGTTATCAGACAACTTGTGTTCCAGCCTGGCGCCCAGCGCGCGACATGCCGCAGAAATACATCACACAATGGGACATCCGCCGCCGATGGGGGAGGGGGCTTTCCAGTGTTCAGTTTTCAGTGTTCAGTCATCAGTGTTCAGTCTGTCAGCCGCGTTTGCGGAAAATTTACGGTTGCCTGTTCACTGGTCACTGATTACTGAAAACTGATCACTGTCCAGTGGGGGAGCGGAGTTTAAATTCCTCCTCCACTGCCTTGACAAATAACTCTATCATTGAATATAATTAGTATTATACGCCATAAAAAGGCGAAGGCAATATTTCCATGAAAGAACAAATCAACCACTTTCTGAATACCCTAGATGCGTCCGAAAATACAATCAACACATATCGATATGCTCTTCAACGTTTCGTTGAAATTGTCGGAGAAGATGCCCCCCTCAATACAGCAACTTTCGAAATGTTTTTAGTCGCCATAAAAGATTTTTCGCCCGCGACCAGGCAAATCTGGCGCTCCGCCGTTCTAGGCCTCTACACTTTTTCAAAATCGAGCGACTTGGCGGAAATTAAGGTGCTGATCAAGCATTACATCCGGAAGCAGGTAAAACGGATGGTTAATTTTGACCGCGATGCAATTGAGCGAGTCGTTGAATATTGCAGCCAGCTCAACGGCGACCTGCTTGCCCTGCGTGACCGTGCCTTCGTACTAACCCTTGCAGATACTGGACTGCGTATCTCAGAAGCGTGTGCCTTAAAGCGCGGAGACATTGATTGGCTCGAACAGCGTGCCATTATCATTGGCAAAGGCAACAAACAGGCAGTGATTCGATTTTCAAATCGCGCTATTCAAGCATTGCGGGAATATCATGCGGCTTGCGCGTCCATCGAACCGAACACGCGCATTCCCCTTCGATCACAACCTGTTTTTTTGCGCCACGACATTCGGGCGAGCAAAAAAATAAAACCCATAACCGCGAGCGGCATGTGGACAGCGATCAAGGGCGATCCCAAACAGGGAATCAAAGGCAGGATCGAAGAGGCTGGCGTGGAACGCAATCGTGTCCGCGTGCATGATTTTCGCCACTATTTTGTCACCATGACCTATCTTGCGAGGCAGGATATAAAATTGTCGCAGGAACTTGCGCGTCATAGTAGTATAGACACAACGAACCGCTACACGCATTTCAGCGGAGAAGCCGACATTGCTTATGATGAGATCTTCAACAAGAGGACATGATGCTTGAGATAACCTTCAAGGATTTCTACGAGTGCGACTATAGCAATGATGCCCTTTACGAACTTTATGTTATGAAGAATGGTCTCGGCGATGCGCTATACGTTGGCATCTCAAAGCAAGGCATTTGGAGTCGTTGGTTCGGTTGGAATGGGCATATTTTAGCAACCGACAAATTCATGATCGGAGAAAGTCCAGTCGGGCAGAAAATCGTTGACCACTTGCCCGATTCGTGGAATTGGCTAATCCAACTATGGACGCTCGACGATTGCATAGCGTTTTGCGCTGACATGCTCAACCCAAATGGAACTTACGACATCCATTGGCTGGAGCCTTTTATGATCCAAAAGATTCGCCCTATTCTGAACGAGATCTACAACATAAATCCAGGCAAGGATACAACCCCAATAAGCAAAAGAGAAACGGAGCGCAAGAAACTATTGGACAAAGTTTACAGGGATGTTTTTGAAAAGAAAAAATGACTCCCACCGCCCGCTCTCCTCCCTGCCCCTCTTCGCCCGCCACGACAAGGGCGCCGGCAAGAAGGTCAAACCGGTCACCACCGCCACCGGGCGCAACCTCGTGGACGAGCGCGTGCGGCAGGCGTTGGGAGAGGCAGCCGAGGGTCGCATCACCCCCCACTCCTTCCGGCACTACTTCGTCACCACCGTGCTGCGCGCCAGCGGCAACCTGAAACTGGCGCAGGAACTGGCGCGCCACGCCAATATCCAGGTCACGCAGCGTTACGCCCACCTGAGCGACGACGAACTGGACCGCGGCTACCACGACATCTTCGAGTAGTGAAGTGTATCGAGACCCGCAGTTGAAGCGCGGCGCACGTGTTCAAGATTCTGTCGAATCGTCGCTCGTTTCGGGCGCGGCGGTGGGTTCTGCGGTCGGTTCCGGGGTGTCGGTTGGGATTTCGGTTTCGGTCGGGACAGGCGTCGAGGTCGGCGTCTCGGCGGCAATTTCTTCTTCCGTAGCCGTCGGCGTGGCCGTAGCGGCGTCTTCCGTCACCACGATCATCACGTACACCGCCCCGCCAAACAGGTTGCCGGAGTCGTCCGCCATCCGCCAGTACCCCGTATACGTCCCCTCCGCGTCTGGCGCTGCCAGCGATACAGAAACATTGGCCGTACTGCCCGCCGAAACCGTATCGTCGATCTCGGTCGCCTCGCCCTCCATATCCTCCCCGCTCACGAACACGATCCGATAATCCTCGCTCCAGGCGCAACTGCCTGCATTTTGCAGTTTCCAGGTCTTCACAAATTCCTCGCCCGGCGCCAGTTCGCTGCCGTCCGCAATGGTCACATCACTGACGTAGACCGCGTCATTGCAGCCGTAGGCCGTCACAGCCGCATACGAGGCGCTCTGTGCGGTAGGCGTGTTGACGAGAAAGGCAGTAACGCTTGGCCAGGGAGTGGGGCTGGCGCTCGGCGGGAGCGTGGAAGTGGCTGTCACAGACAGGGATTGCGCCGTCATCGTCGACGCGGCGGCGGTGTAGATATCGGCCAGCGCTACTTCCCCCGATTCTGCTTCTTCCGCCCCACCACAGGCGCTGAGGGTCAAGGCCAACAGCAGGACAACGACCAAAAATGTCTTTGCTTTCATAGCGCTCCTAAGAATTGACCTTCTGTTCCAGCAGGCGGATAAGCGCTTCCACCAACGCAGTCGGGACGCCCGCGCTTCCCGCCGGGCCTGCGCCTGGTCCCGTTTCCGCGCCCTGACCTGCGCTGGCGGTTCCTCCCGCGCCCCCGTCCGGCATCATCTCGCCATCGGGGGGAGCGCCTCCGCCGCCGTCAGGAGGGCTGCCTGCCATGCCGCCATCCGGCGGGGCAAAGCCGCCTCCCCCGCCGCTGGCTGCGGATGTGTCCCCATCGCCTGCCCCGGCGCTGCTCCCCGCGCCGCCCTGCTCCACCAGCACGGCAAAGACATCCTGTTGGGTGATTTGCATGTCCAAGATGGCGCTCACCTGCTCCGTTGTCATGCTCTCCTGGACCTGCTCCACCAGGGCGTCCATTTCGACTTGCGCGGCAGTATCGCTTTCGCCCAGGTCGACGTACACCCGCCACAGCACCAGCAGGTCTGTGGCCTGTTCGGGGGTGACAGCCAGTTCTGTATCTTCCAGCCTGAACGTCCCTACGATCAGTTGGGAAGCAATGGGCAGCCCATCGGTTTCGGGCGTCGCCTGGCCTGCATTGCCCGCGCAGGCGACCAGGCTCGAAACAACCAGCGCCGCCAATGTGATCAGGATTGTCTTCTTCATATTTGTCTCCTCAAAACCGAATCCTTTTATGGCGGGGAAACAGGTGGGACGCCGCCCGGCCCTCCTGGCCCGCCGCCCGGCCTGCCCCCGCCGGGACCGAACCCTCCCGCCGCGCCGGCCAGGGTGGTTATGCCCGATGTGGTGAAACTTGCCGCCTCGATGCCCGGAGTGTAAACCCCGCCTGAATACAATCCATCTGCGCTTAAGCCGCTGTGAGAGCCGCCAACGGATACGACATAGGTTGTGCCGTTTGCCAGTTTGGGAGAGGAAATCACAATTGACTGGAATTCCCTGGTCGGCGCAAAAGCCAGGATCTCCTCGCCGTTTTGGGTTCGTAGTTGGATCAAAGCGCCGGCCGCCTGAACGGTCTCGAAGTTATACAAGATCGAATACTGGCTGGACGATTCGCTCGGCGCCTGCGCCATGCCCGAACTGCCCACCGCCAGCAGGGTTCCGCCAGTGATGTTGAACGAAATCGAATAATCCAGCGCGCCGTTCATGTTCTCAACAGGCCCATTGACGATGACCGTTCCGCCCGTCATGTCAATCGGGCCGTTGATATCCAGTCCGTCGCCGCGCGCGTCCACGTACAGGTAGCCGCCGTTGACGGTCAAGCGGTAATTGCTCGATCCCGCGAACATATTTTGCCCAGGACGGCCGTTCACCGACGAGCCGTCGTTGCCGCCCGCCGCGTTGAGACCGTCGTCGCTGGCGGCCACATGGATCGTCCCGCCGTTGACGGTGATGACCGCGCTCTCGAGTCCTTCGTAGGATTGCGTCAGGTTGATCTCACCGCCGTTGATCGTCAGCGCCGCGTCGGCGTGGATGCCGTCATCGCCCGAGGCCATCTGGATAACCCCGCCGTTGATGTTGACGGTGGAATTGCTGTGGATCGCGTCGTCCGCCGAGTTGATGGTGAACGTCCCAGCCAGGATGGTGAGATCCACGGCAGCCTTCAACGCTTTGGCGCTTTCGGCGGGCTTGTTCAGGTTGCCTTCCATGCCGCGCCCGCCCCACACACCCCCGCCCGTGACGCTGTTGTTCACCGCCCCGCCGCCCGACGTGATGGTGAAAGTTCCGCCGTTGATCTGCAGACTGGTCGCGGACTGGATGCCATCCAGCCCCGAAACGATGTTGATCGCGCCGCCTTCGATGAGGACGAATCCCTTCTCGGCCTCCTCCGCATTCGTGGACTGGATTCCGTCCGCGCCAGCGTTGATCGTGAGGACGCCATCCTTGATCGAAACCGAGTCCTTGCCTTTGATGCCGTCGTTCGCCGCGTTGACCGTGATCGCGCCGCTGACAATTTTCAGGTCGTCTTTGCTGGCGATGCCGTTGTTGTAATTGGCGTTCACAACCAACGAGCCATCCCCGTTGATGGTCAAGTCGTCGCGGCTGAAGATGGCCGCGTTCGGTTCGCCGCTCTCGTCGAGAGTCGCGTACGCCGCGCCGTCGGTGACAGAATTCTGTGTTCCATCTGCGAGAGTGATAATGACCTTCTCCGCGCTGGCGACGTAGATCGGCGCGCCCGAGGCGTTGGTGATGCTCGCGCCGTTCAGGATCAGCGTGACGGTCTCCGCGTCCTGTGTGTTCACGACGAGTTGTCCGTCATTCAGGACGCCCTGGATATCGTAGACTCCCGCCGCCGTAACGGTGACGACTGTCCCATCCACGCTGACGCCGCTCCCCTCGACTCGGATCGAATCGCCCTCGAGGCGGATGACCGTTGCACTGGCCGAGTCCACGCTGACGGCAATGTCGTCGGCGCTGAAGTCGGAAACGATGGGGGCGGAGGAAACGGCCAGGGTCGGCGCGGCAGGCGCGGGGGAGTCCGATGCGGAGGCGGCCTGGGAGGCCGCGCCCGCGCAGGCGGTCATCGTCAGGATAAGGAGGATGGTCAGGCTGGATGTCAGGATTTTTTTCATTTGGGTCTCCAGTTAGAATGTGTATGCCAGGACGGGGTATCGCCCGAGGACGAAGGTCAGCATGTAGAGCAGGCCGACCAGTAAGAGGATGAGGGGAAGGTTGCGTTTGAGAGTGAGGGACACGGTTGCTCCTTGCCCTCACCCCTGCACCCCTCTCCCACTGGGAGAGGGGACGGGGGTGAGGGAGATTTAAAGATCGCTTCCGTTGTAGCCCGCGATGAGCGTGACTTTGTTGTCGCCGTTGAGTTTTTTAATCTCGGCCAGGAACTCTTGCATGGGCGCGGATTTTTTCAGGCCGATGCTGTAGATCAACTCGGTCATGGTGCCGCTTTGGACGGAGTCCACGCCGATGAGTTCGGAGGCGTCGGTGTAGCGGACGAAGGCGCGGTCGAAGAGCGAGTCGAAGGGCGCGCCGTTGGGGATCTGCACGCGCAGGATCTGCGCAGCGACCTGGCGCGAGAACCAGTTGAGGCGGGTCATCAACACGACGACAAGACTGATGACGACCGCAGCGATGACGCCGAGCAAATAGAAGCGTGTACCGATCGCCATGCCAATTGCCATCGTGAAGAAGATGAAGCCGACGTCGCGCGTCTCTTTGACGGCGTTGCGGAAGCGGATGATGGACAGCGCGCCGACCAGCGAGAAGGCGCGGGCGATGTTCGAGCCGACGATGAGCATGACCAGCGCCACGATCATGCCATTCATCACCAGCGTGAAGACGAAACTCTGCGTGTACGAAGCGCCGCGATGTGTGATCTGGTACACCCATCCTATGAACGCGCTGAGAATGAAACTGAGCGTCAGGACGAGGGCAACGTCGAGGAGGGTAAATTCGGCGGTCAGGCCTTGCAGGTTGAAAATATCCATGAGGGGTCTCCGATTTCTCCCTCATCCCCAGCCCTTCCCCCAAAGGGGGAAGGGAGTCCCCTCTCCCGAAGGGAGAGGGTTAGGGTGAGGGAATGTAAGAATTTACTGCCTTTCAATTCCCATCTTCTCTTCCAGCCTGCTGAACACAGACAGGGACGAGGCCAGCGCGTCTTCCGATCTTTCGGCGGGCAGGTTGCGCCAGCGCAGGGAGGGCATGGACTGCGCGGCTTCGATGCTGCGACAATACTTGCTGACGCGGATCATCTTCAAATTGTGCGCGGCGATCAACTCAGTCAGCCAGAAGGGGATGTGCTCGTTGACCTTGATCTCCATCACGGCATGGCTGGGCGGCAACATCGGCAGGGACGAAACGTCCTCGTGCAGGCGCAGGCGGTGGGATTGGAACGCGAGCGCGGTGTCGAAGGTGACGCGCAGGCCAGGATCGAACTCCGCACCGATGAAGGCTTGGCGGTCGTAGTGGACGATGCTCGTCGGGCGCAGGTTGTAGCGCCAGAGGAAGGCGTAGATTTCTTCGATGACGGCCTGGTCTTCGGGCGCGTAATGGTCGGGGAGTTGGCGGTCGTTGCACAGACGCAGCGCCCCGCCATAGGTCAGGACGGCGCGGCGTTTTTGGGTGACGCGATCCACGCGCTGTTTGATCTCCACGAAGACGGGCGATTCTTCCGTCAACGGATCGTCCGTCTCGTAGCGACGGATGCGGAGTTTGCGGCGGAAGCGCAGGCCGTATTCCTTCTCCCAGTAACAGCGCAGGTCGGGCGAGTCGTAGTACAGGCTGGTCAGGGCGTAGCGTCCGTCGCGGGCGTGCTCATCGGGAGTCATATAGGCGCGCAACGCGGACTTGAACCGCTCGGCCTGTCCCAGGGTGATGAGGTATTTCAATTCAAAACGGTTGATCTTGCGGATGGCGTGAGTGGAAGCGGGCATAGAATTCCTTTTTCGTACCCAAAAGTATAAATACCGCAGGTTACGAACTTGCCAGGATTCCGTGAAGAAATTGTGTGTCCTGATCTTCGAACGGGAGCAGTCCAAAAGTCCCGGATGAGGCAGTATATTCCCCGGATTTGCAATATAATTCCAGTATGACGCACAAGGAATCCCAGGCCGGTTGGCGCAAGGTATCCACCCACACCGCACAAAGCCTGCGCAACGCGGCTCACTCGGTCGCGTCGAGGCAACTCGCCAAACTGTCGCTGCCAGAGATCGACGCGGTCGTGGACCTGATCGCGCAGGTGATCCCGGCCGGCAATGTACCAGGCATGATCTTGAGCGGGCTGGCGCGCCTGCCCGGCAGGCGTCCCCCGCCGCAACAAGTGCGCCAGGATGTACGCGCGTTATTCAAAGGGATGGAACCTGTCTTGGATCAGGCCGTGTATGGCGCGTTCTTTGCGGGCCCGGCGGCCGTGATCTGGGGCTACCAGAACCTGCTGAAACTGGCCGGGAAAGACCCGGAGATGTCCTTTCCCGAAGGAACATGGCAGTTCTACGTGGACTATGCCCTGCGCGAAGATACCGCCCGGCACGCCAACGAGACGCACGGCTTCGACACCCTGCTCAAGCAACATGAAATCACCCTGGACAGGGTGGACCGCTTGACCGCCTGGGCGATGGCGGCTATCACTTGCCTGCACCAGTATGGCGACTTGCTGGCAAACGAATGGTATGAACGGGTTGCCGTTGCGCATTTGCAGGATGCGATTCGCAGTCACGGGAGAGGCGCGCGCCTGGCTGACCTGTACCGGGGTTGGGAACGGGCGCGCCCCTACCGGCGCGAAGCGGACGCCGCCGGGTTGACCTACCCCGCCTATCGCCGCGCAAAGTTCGACCAGTTTATCGAAAAAGCGCTCCTGGAACTGCCCGGGGCGGCGCGGTCGGCCTGGAAGACCGGCCTGGAAAAAGCGCTGGCAAGTGAATTGCCCGCCTACCAGCAACAGATGTCCATCCTGGCTTACCTGGAGCCGGGCCCGTATGGGGAGACCCGCGCGCCGTATCCGTTGGAGCAGGCGCAGATCGGGATCATCCACCAGGGCGCGTATTTCCTGCTGCCGGCCTGCCAGCCGGGGACGACTTCCATGCCGGACGTGCTGCACGTGCGCGCGCAGGTCGCTTCTATCATGGAGGCCGCCTCGCCCGCGCCGGCCGACATGACCGCCCTGGCGCAAGTACGGCGCGCCGAACTACCGGCGCTGCGCAAAAAACTGAACCCCGAACTGGTCCGCGGACTGGGGAAACTACGCTTCGCCCCCATCCTGCTCAACAGCGACCGGCGCGACCGCCGCCTGCCCCTGTCCGAACTGCGCCAGGCGGAACGCGGCGTAGGCGACCACGCGCTGACGGTTTTCGACACAGGCGAGACCTTTGTGTTCGACCAGTCGCACATTTTTTTCGACGGCGCCTGGGGCGCTGCCCTGGCTGAGATCATGACCAACGAGGCCTTGTCGTGGGCCAACTATCTGCACCTGCTACCGCGCGCCCAGCCAGCCGAAAAATCGGCTTTCACGCAACTGTCCCTGCTGCCCCTGGCGGCGGATGTCCGCCTGATCCGACGCGCTCCCCGCGCCCTGGCGGAGGCAGGCGCCGAGACCGGCGCGGCCAACGTCAAGGCCTGCCAGGCGCTGCGCAAACTGTTCAAATTGCGCAGCGACCTGATACGCCTGACGATCAACGACCTGTTGGTGTTGTACCGCGCTATCCACGCGACCAGGTACGAGCCGTCGCCGGCCTTGCTTGCGCGCCTGGAAGGGCTGGCAAAGAGCCGGTCAGACCTGGCAGCCTCCGTCTGGAAGGCGATCCGGGAAGCGCGCGAGGCCAACCCGTCCATCTTGATCCCGATGGACGCCAGCCGCCGCTCGCCGCGCGACCGCCTGTATCCGTTCAATGTGGAAGTACCGCTCCGCGAACTCGATCTCCTTGACCTGCACCGGCAAACGGTTGCGGCGCTGGCGGCGTACGAGAAGGCGCCCGGAGGGGATCGGACGGAGGCCTACGCCCATTTCGACAAATTGCAGCGGATTTACCTGGCCTCGCTGGCGGGATTGAGCGCCTGGCTGGGCAAGGCCAAGCAGATCGCCATCCAGGGAGAGAGCGCCAGCGTAGGCGCGATCAAACTGCTGGCGCACCTGCCGGCCCCCCTCCAGCGCCTGTTGGACAAAGTTCCTGAACGCTTCGATCTGCTCAACAACCTGATCAAGGGGCAGGAAGTGTTCTCGAACCTGGGCATGGTCGCGCCCGGCAGTTCGCTGGCGCGCTTCATCACCGCCAAGGATGACAACGCCCAGAAGCAACTGGCCTGGGGTGTGATGACGGACGCGCAGGTCGTCATGCGCATCAGCCTGCGCGACTTCCGCCCTTACGTGGCGGCCCTGCAAGCCGCCGGACATGGGGATATCGCCTCCCTGGTCGCCCAGGACTACCTGGATTCCTACGCGAGCGGCTTCAACGCCTACATCCAGGACCTGCGCCGAATCACATTTGCCAGCCGTGAGACCCAACAGACGCTTGCAAACCGGAAGAAACGCCCATGACCGACCCATTGATCGGACAGCAACTCGCCAACTTTCGCGTCGAACGCCTGCATGGATCGGGCGGGATGGCGCAGGTCTATTACGGGCGCGATGTCATCTTGCAGCGCCCGGTAGCCATCAAGGTCATTCACGCATCCCAACGCGAGAAATCTGCCGTTGCCAGGCGTTTCGTCCAGGAAGCGCGTATGATGGCAAAGTGGCGGCACGACAACATCGTCCAGATCTATTACGCCGACCATCACCAAGACGGCTTTTTCTATTACGTGATGGAATACGTGGACGGCAGCGACCTGGCCTCCATCCTGTCCTTTTACGCCGAGGCGGGCGAACTCGTGCCAGTGGACGACGTCCTGCACATTGCCCGTTCCGTTGCCAGCGCGCTGGACTATGCCCACAGGCAGGGCGTCATTCACCGGGACGTCAAGCCATCCAACATCCTGGTCTCGGAGGATGACCAGCGCGTAATGCTGGGGGATTTCGGCCTGGCGCTCGACACGCGGGACAAATCGCGCGGCGAGGCCTTCGGCACGCCGCACTACATCTCGCCGGAACAGGCGCGCAGGTCAGCGGACGCCACGCCGCAATCGGACCTGTATTCGCTAGGGGTGCTGTTGTACGAAATGCTGGTCGGCGCTGTGCCGTTCGACGATCCATCTTCCGCGGCGCTGGCGCTCCAACATCTCAACCAGCCGCCGCCCGCGCCGCGCGGAGTCAACCCGGAACTCTCCAAAGCCGCCGAAGCCGTGTTGCTGAAAGCCTTGGAAAAAGACCCGCGCAGGCGTTACCAATCCGGCGCAGACCTGGTATCTGCCCTGGAAAAAGCCCTGGCTGGCAAGTCGCCCGCAGAGGCGGCCAACGTGAAGACCCCCCTACCCCCCATCCCGGTCGGGGTGCCGACTATCCGGCGCAGCAAATTGTCCCTGGCCGAGGTCTCGAAACTGAAGAAGAAAGAGAAAGCCAGACGGGGACGCGCCGGGAACCGTAAACCCCTCCCCCCGCCTCCCCCTCCGCCCGCGCGCAAAAAATCAGGGCTGAGATACGCGCCCATGTTGGTCATATTCGCGCTGTTGATCTTCCTACTGGGCTGGTCGGCGGGCCAGGGCATGTTGCCCGGCTGGCCGCTCGCCCGGCCGTCTGCGCTGGCCGTGAACCAGCCAGACCCAACGCTGGGAGCCGCGCCCAACAGCCCAACCGCCGCACAGCCCAGCGCCACAGCGATCCTGCCGTCCCCCAGCGCCACGTTCACGGCTACGATCCCTGCCTCGCCGCCTCCCTCCCCCACTGAAACGGAGACGCAATCGCCTACACTGCCTGCAACGCCGGGCGTAGTCTCGATCACGCCGACCGTGAGATATCCGCAGGGCAACCTGTTCACGGTCTACTACAACGACAGCAGTTTCTACCTGCACAACCGTTCCAAGGTGATACGCAGCGTATCCGGTTTCAGTTTCGAGCGCGTCACAGAGGATGGACAGTTCGCCAACCATTTCGGCGGCTGGGAATGGCAGCAATACTTCGACACCAGCCAGCCAGAGCGCTGCCTGCGCATCGAAATCTACCTGAGCAGGATCCCCTACCTGCTGCCGGCCGAATGCCAGAACCGCTACCTCAGCACGTTACAGCCGTCCGAAAAGAGGGACACCCTCTTCTGGACGACCCAGGAGGGCAGCCGGCAATTCCGCGTCCTGTGGATGAACGAAGAAGTCGCCCGCTGCGAGATCCAGGCGGGAAGGTGCGATTTCTATATCCCGTAGAGCCGTCCCTTTTGAAGCCAACTGCGAGTCAAGTTTAGCCCGCTTTGGTATGTTTGAGGACGTCAAGTTTCCACAGCAAAATACCTTGCCAAGCACCTATTATCGCGCCAAGCAATAAAACAAGCCCTTCGAGTTCTGGAAACAAGTAAACAAACAAGGACGAGACTCCTGCTAGAAAATAGAATACATTTAACAGGCGAGGCAAGAGGCAAGATGTCCAACCGGCTGAACCAAGTAACACAAACGCCCATCCCAGGAAATGAAATCCAAGCGCATTCACGCCTGCTACAAACGTTGTCCAAACGGTGAGAACAGTAATAGAGTTTTCCAGATTCAACTCAGGATGCAGCAAGTGGTAATGGCGATTTGAAGCGCGGATAAAAGCGACAGCCGCCATGCCCACTGCTGAAAGGACAGCCGCCAGGAGCGCCAGGTCCATGCGACGAGACGCGCGCGCGCCGATGCGTTCGCGAAGCACATAGACCAGGGTGACTATACTGGCTGACAGGATTGGTCCATAGAGAAAATCTGCCAGGCCATATGTAAATACTCCGACGGCATCTCGCAAATTTCCAGTCAAGTAAATCAATGGCGCAAAG
>JBMOMO010000149.1:0-2161 GCA_049324135.1 Chloroflexota bacterium | reverse complement strand
CGAAATTCCCTTTTTCAGCCAGGTCATAAACCAGGTTCGCCAGTTCTCGCGCCTGCTGCCATGCGCGAATATCCTCGAACCGCTCGATCTTCATTTTCACATCCTTTTGATCAACTGTGCAAAAATCTGACCACGCGACTATCTGACTATTTGACTATTCCAATTCAATCGCCATTGCCACCGCCTCGCCGCCGCCCAGGCACAGGCTGGCCAGGCCGCGTCTCAGGTTGCGGTCTTTGAGCGCGTAGATGAGCGTGGCAAGCACGCGCGCGCCGGAGGCGCCGATGGGATGGCCGAGCGCAACCCCACCACCGTTGACGTTGACCTTGCCCCAGTCCCAGCCCTGGCCGGCCAGTTCGTAGCCGTTGGCCAGCACCTGCGCGGCGAAGGCTTCATTGAGTTCGATCAGGTCCACGTCGGCCAGCGTCCAGCCGGCTTTGGCCAGCACTTTGGGCATGGCCTTGGCGGGAGCGGCGAAGAGCCATTTTGGTTCGAGCGCAGCCTGCCCATAGGCGACTACACGCGCCAGCGGTTTCAGCCCGTGCGCTTCGGCGTAGGCGCGGCTGGCAATGACGGTAGCCGCCGCCCCGTCGTTGAGCGTGGAGGCGTTCCCGGCCGTCACCCGACCGGTGGGTCGGAAGACAGGCCGCAGTTTTGCAAGGGATTCGAGCGAGGCGTCGCGGCGCGGGCCTTCGTCGGTGTCGAACAGGGTCACTTCTCCTTTGCGTCCCGGGATCTCCACCGGGACGATCTCGGCCTTGAACTTGCCGCCTTCGATGGCGGCAACCGCTTTCTGGTGGCTTTCGAGCGCGAACTGGTCCATGGCCTCGCGCGTGACTTCGAACTCTTCGGCGATGAAATCGGCGGCGTTGCCCATGGCCCAATCTTCGAAGGGATCCCACAGGCCGTCGTGCAGCAGGGAATCTTTCAGGTCCACGTGTCCGTAGCGCAGTTCGCCGGTGCGGCCAGGGACGAGGTACGGGGCGCGCGTCATGGATTCCATGCCGCCTGTGACGAACAACTGTCCATCCCCGGCCTTGATGGCCTGCGCCGCATACATGGCGGTCTTCATGCCCGAGCCGCAGACTTTGTTCAGGGTGCTTGCGCCGACGGTAGCGGGCAGCCCGGCGAAAATGGCCGCCTGGCGGGCCGGCGCCTGTCCCTGCCCGGCGGGGACGACCATCCCCATCAACACTTCATCGATTTCTTCTTTGTTCTGGATGCCTGCCCGTTCTACGGCGGCTTTGACGGCCATGGCCCCCAATTTTGTCGCCGGGACGCTGCCCAGGCCTCCCTGGAAACGCGCGATCGGCGTGCGCACGGCGGAAAGGATGACGGCTTCGTTCTCTTTGCTCATGGGTCTCTCCTTGGCAGAATGGCTGGATTGTCTTGCATTTATTATAGCGTGAATGTGAAAGAAATCACGCAGATTATCCCATCAACTTCCTCCCGCCGCGCCGGCTGGGGCATAGTAGCGCACGCGCCAGGCGCCCGGCGCTTCCTGCGTGACCTGGCTGAAGGGCGTCACGATGACGATCCAGGTGCGCCCGGGCTTGAGCGCCGCCGGGGAGCCATCTTCATTGATAAGCCGGATCGGACGGCGCAGTCCGGTCGCGCGTTCGTAGTCGGTCGAGCGCGTGCTCCACTTGATCTCGTAGGCCTGCCCATCGCGGAACAGCCAGGCGCGTTCCTGCTCGCCCTGGTCGAGGTGGATGTTCAGGTTGGTAGGCGAGACCACTTCATGCTCGGCCATGACCACCACCAGGTTCTCGAATTGCAGTTGCCGCCCGTTCAGTCGGTCGATGTCGGGGTGTAACTGGCCGGCGGTGGCCTTTTCCGCGTCGTCGGTGGAGCGCAGCCAGGTCCCCGAGGCCGGGTCATATTGCCAGCCGGATTGGTTGATCACAGCAAAGTAGACCTCCACTTGGTCGGCAGGGAAACCGCCCTGCGGCGGCGTCTCATCGAACAGGTTGCTGGCGTAGTTGAACTCGGTATCCAGTTTCCAGTTCTCGCGCGCAATCGCTTCCATGCGGCTGATCTCCAGCATCGAGCCGCCGCCCGCGTCCTGGTGCGCCACGAAGGAACATTTTGGGATCAGTTCCAGCACTTCCTTGGAGGCAAAGGCATAGATCAGGCAGGAATCCTGGAAGAAGCCGGCGAT
>JBMOMO010000148.1:0-16440 GCA_049324135.1 Chloroflexota bacterium | reverse complement strand
AACTACGATCTGCGGACAATGACTTTCGTTGAACGTACCGACCACGCGACCACGCGACTACAAGACTATTACCAACCAATTTCCCAATTTACCCTCTGCGAATACACCCTCGATTGCATTGACTGTCACACCCGCGACGAAGCCATGGGCGATGGCGACATCCACGCCGACCAGGAAAGCATTCAATACGTGCAATGCAAAACCTGTCACGGCACGCTGACCGAATTGCCGCTCACCAAAACCCTGACCGACCCAAACGACATCGCCTTCACGCTTGCCTTCCTCAATCCCGTCATGGATCTGAAACTTGGCGACACCATCCTCGTCACCGAAAAAGGCGAACCACTCTGGAACATCCGCCTTCTCCCCTCTCCTTCGGGAGAGGGGTCGGGGGTGAGGGGGATCACGTACGAAATGATCGGCAAGGCCACGCGGCAATATTTCACCTTCCGCCCCGTCATGGGAACGGCCTGTGAGCAAAAGCCTGACGAGCAGGAATCGCAGTATTGCCACGAATGTCATGCGGTGGAGAGATAGATTATGACTGATGTTTCCCGCCGTGATTTTCTCAAACTTGCCCGCGATGGCTTTCTCTGGCTGAGCGGCGCGCTCGCCCTCGGCGGCCTGTTCCGCTTCCTCGACTACGAACCTAACTCCGCGCCCAAAACGGAATTCGACCTGGGTTCCGCCGACCAATTCCCGCCGAACTCACGCACGCTTCTCCCCGACCTTCCTGCCGTGTTGCTCCACACCGAAAGCGGATTCTCCGCCCTGAGCCTGACCTGTACCCACCTCGGTTGCACCGTGGAACAAACCGCGGACGGCTTCGCCTGTCCCTGCCACGCTTCCCGCTTCGACGCGCAGGGCGTGGTGACGCATGGGCCTGCAAGCCAGTCCCTGCGCAAATTACGGGTGGAAGTGACCGAGGCGGGCAATCTGGTTTTGCACACCGATTGACTTCACTGCCTTCCAGTTTGCCTGAAGGGAGATGACCGAGCACGAAAATTGTCAAGCAATCGTCAGAGAAAAAATCAGGGCAGACCGTTTTCCCGTCTGCCCTGGTCAGCGCACCCGGCGCTTCCACTCTTCTTTCATCTGTAATTCCTGTGGGCTTATGCCCGAGTCCAGCGCCAGGAAATCGGTCAGCAGGCGGTTGAAGCGGGCGGTCTCATCTATCATGGGGAAATGCCCGGAATTATCCAGCACGACCTGGTGCATCATGTGAGGCAGGTTGACCGACTCGCCGGTCGCAGGAGGGGGGACAAGCGGGTCATGTTGTCCATAGACCATCAGGCAGGAAATTGACGACCTGCGTACCTGGGCTAACAAGCCGTCTGGCTGGAAACCGTTGATCGAGGCTGCGACAGCCAGCGGGTCCGCTTTGGTTGCGTCAGAAAGGGCGGTTGCGGCCTCGGGAGTCTTGCTGCCGAGCCAGTTGAGCAAGTCGGACAAGGAAGAGGTCCGCAAGCGAGGGCTGATGGCCTCTGGGTTTGTGGGGCAAGTGACCGCCATCATGCGATCCACCAGGTCGGGCCATTGCGCGCAGAAGTTGAAACCGACCAGGGCGCCCAGTCCATGCCCGACCAGCGCCACTTTGCCGATCCCCATCTCATCCAGGAAGTGCCTGAGCAATTCGGCCTGTTTATGGATGCCATATCGCCCTGACTCGTGCGCAGTATCACCGAAACCCCACAGGTCGAGCGCATAGGCGCGGAAGGAGGTGGAGGCAACCTGCATGGACGCGATCCAGTACCGCCAGGAGCCCACCCAGCCGTGCAGGAAGATAATGGGGCGCCCGCGTCCCAATACCTCGTAGTGAACGATCTGTCCTTCCAGGAGAATTGCGCTCATTTGCCCGGCCGCCTCGTTATTTGCCAAACCTGGCCAGGATGGAACGCACCCGGTCCGTCAATTGGTCAGGCGCAAACGGCTTGAGCAGGTACTCTTCGGCGCCAGCCTCCATGCCATCCTGGATTTCCGATTCCTGTCCCTTTGCGGAGAGGAAAACAATCGGTACAGCGCTAAGGTTTGGGTCGTTCTTGATCAACCGGCAGGCGTCGTACCCGGTCATGCGAGGCATGCGCACATCCAATATAATCAGATCGGGGGCCTCTTTTTGGGCCACCTGCACTGCTTCTTCGCCGTTGGAGGCGGTCACTACCTCGTGGCCTGCAAAGCGCAGAGTGAAAGCGACCAGGTCGCGGATGTCAGGTTCATCTTCGGCTATCAAGATCTTTGTCATCGCTTCCTCACTCTTTCTTCGTATAAGTGGGTAAAGTAAACGAGAACGTGCTGCCTTTCCCTGAGCCTTCGCTCTGGATCCAGATACGTCCGTTGTGCATCTCTACCAACTGTTTCACAATTGCCAAACCAAGCCCGGTTCCGGGTGTTGCCAGTACGAGCGGATCTTCCCCGCGGAAGAAACGGTCGAAAATGCGATCCTGGTCTTCCAAGGGGATACCTACGCCTGTGTCCTGCACATCCACTTGCACATGATTGCCGTTCGACGCTTGAACCCGTACTGTCACCTGTCCATTCCTGGGCGTATAGCGATAGGCATTGTCCACCAGGTTGCCGATCACCTGCCGAATACGCTCCGCATCGCCATAGATGCGCGGCAAGTCCCTGGCTGCATCCAACGCGAACGCGATGGGCTTTTTCTCTTCCTGGGAGCGGCGCAGCGCGTCCGCAAGCACATCCTCGGCTACATCGCGCAAGTTGACGGGTTGCGGGGAAAGCGTCACCCGTCCGGATTCGATGCGGGAAATGTCCAGCAGGTCATTCACCAGGATATTGAGGCGCTCGGTATTGTTTTTGACGATTTGCAGGAAATGCGTCTGGTTTTCGTTCAGGGCGCCGGCCGCGCCCATCAGCAAAATATCCACATACCCGCGGATGGAGGTCATCGGCGTCCGCAGTTCGTGGCTGACCGTCGCAACGAACTCGGACTTCAACCGGTCTACCTCGACCTCATGGGTGACATCCCGAAAGATGGACACCGTGCCGAGGAAATCGTTTTGCAAGATGACAGGCGCCAGGTGGACCAAGGTGATCCGCCCGTCCTCGAGTTCCAGTTGTTCTGCATACGAATCGCCGGCCTGGTGCGAAACCGGATCGTTCGACCAATCGTTGATCGTCTGCATCCAGGCGCTGGCAGCCTTGCCGAAAATGCCTCCAAAAGCATCCAAAGACTGGCCGACCATTTTCTCGGCGTTCAAGCCCAAGATGTCGACCGCAGAGTTGTTGAGGAACGTGATCTTGTTTTCAGGGCTTGTGACGACAACCCCATCCGCGACCGCTTCCAGGATAGCCTGCGAACGGCTGGCCTCTTCTTGTTCCTTGCGCAACATACTGCCCAGGCGTTCCGCCTGGTCGCGGATCAACTCGTAGAGATGGGCATTGTTGATTGCAATGGCGACCTGCCCGGCAATGGCCTTGACCATGCCCAATCGTTCTGGCCCAAAGAAACTGGCCTGGCGGTGGAAGACCATCAGGACGCCGATCACATCCTCGCCAACCAACAAGGGGGTTGCAATGGAACTGCGGTGTTCGTTCGAAACAGAACCAGACTTGACCCAGCGTGGGTCCCGGTGCAGGTCAAGCACCAACGCCGATTCGCGGTGCTCGACCACCCAGCCGGCCAGTCCTTCGCCCACCTGGAGTGTAAACCCGCGTCCCTCGGTAGGAACCTTGCCGGTCAAATAGCCATACCCAGCGCGATAATGCAAGAGGTTGTCATCCGCCTGCAAAAGCATGACGGTGCCCTGCTCTGCGCCGACGGCTTCGTTGAGCAAAGCCAGGGTGCGGCTGAGGGCGCGGTCCAGGTCGAGGCTGGCGGACACCTCTGAAAGGATGCGCAACAGGGTTTCTGTATTGGCTTTTTCGCGTTCCAGTTCCGCAGTGCGTTCTACGACCCGTTGCTCGAGTTCTTCGGCAAGGCGCTGCGTCTCGGCGAACAGGCGCGCGCTTTCCAGGGCAATGGAAGCCTGGTTTGCAATGGTCAACGCCAGTTCGATCTCGGCGGCGTTGAACCGCGTCCGTACAGCCAACTGGACGAACAATGCGCCGCGCAGGTTCGTCCCGCTCACCAGGGGTAACGCCAGCAAACTGGTGGATTCTTCGCCCAGCATGGGGGTAAGTGGAAGCAAGTCGAGTTCTTTCAGGGCATCTTCCCGTGTAAAAATGCCCAGCGAGTCACGCATATGCGAAAATATAGGCACATTTGGCAAAGACACCGGTAAGACATGACCATCATCGGGGGTTGTGTATATCCAAAGTGGGGTTTGGCCTTCCAGGTTGATGACCGATACGCGATGAGCGCCAAATGCCTGCAAGAGTTCGTCTGCCGTCTCCTTTTGAATCAGGCCAGCATCCAATAAACCACTCAAACGCGAGGAAAAGCGGTTCAGCAAAGCCAAACGTTGGGAACGCTGATCCAATTCGGCCGCGCGGTTGAGGCTTTCCTCATAGAGATGCGCATTTTCCAGCGCAACTGCTGCCTGGCCGGCAAATGTGCTGGCGATCTGCGCCATTTCATTTTTATAGAAATTCGCTTGCCATTTTTCGAGCGCAAGTACACCGATCACTTCGCCTTTCGAGATCAGCGGAATACCCAACCAAGACAAGTGCGGCGCTTCGATCTGTGGGAAACGCGCGTCCCCGCGCACGTCACCCACAGAGATAGGTTGGCCGGCGCGGATCATTTCCTGGAACAGGGCGCTGTCTGAGACGGACACGGTCAGTCCTAAACGCCGTTCGTCATCGCCAAACCCTTTTGCCGCAGCAACTACAAGTTGATTCTCATTGCGCAACAGGAGCGTTGCCGTGTCATAGGGAAGCACTGGCTTGAGTTGATCGAGCAGGGAGGCGACCAATTCGTCGCTTCGAAGGCTGGCTGTCATGGAAGCAGCCACATCGTTCAACGCCTGGAGTTGCCCGGCGCGTTCTTGCGAGGAGTGTACCAGGCGGACATTCTCAAGGGACAATGCAACCTGTTGGGAGAGCGAGAGTAATAGTGTTTCGTCCTCCGGTTTGAAAGCAGCCTGTGTGTTGAAATTGTCCAGGACTAACACGCCCAGGTTTTGTCCACTGGCTAGGATTGGGATGACAAGGCAAGAAACAGGCAAACGGCCGCCGGCCGCCTGTCGAAACAGGAGCAGGTTTTCGGGAGAAAGAGCGTACTCGCGCGCAAAATCGAGTTCGTCTATGCGTCGGGCTGTACCGCGTTCGAAAACCGCGCCCAGCAGGGCTTCCCCTGAACGGTAACTGATCTTCATCAGGCTGTCATTGTCCGCATAACCAGACGCAACAACAGGGGTAAGCAACATGGATACGTCATCCCACAACAGCGCCGCGCCGGCGTGGGCAGCCTGGATCACGCGACGGGCGCTTTCCAGCAAAGCCTTGACAATGTGAACGGGATCCAGTCCGCTGATTTGACGGCTGAAGTCGAGCAGCAGGTCCACTTCCTGTAGCCGGCGGCGAGTTTCGTTGAGGAGGTGGATATTTTGCAGGACGACCGATGCCTGGCGGGCAATCTGGTGATATACATGCCGGTCTTCATCGGTGAAAGACGGCATCGGTTCGGGGCCGACGGCCAGGATGGCTGCCACCACCCGGTCTTCTACTTTGATTGGCAGGCAGATGAAGGCTTTGGCGCGCAGGCCGCTCAGGAGAGGCGTGTCACGCCATTCTTCCGTATCATCTACATTCGCAAAAAGGATCGTCTCACCAGATTGCAGGCAGGAACGCAGCGGGTTGCGCTGCCCAAACAGGGTCTCTGGGTTGGTAGCGCGCGGGACGCTGCCAAGTGTATGGAGCAGGCGCGGCCCTTCCGGTGAATCTTCTGCCACCAAGGCAACCGACATACCCAATTGTGTCAATATTTCGCGTCCAAGCGCTTGTAAAGCAGACGAGGCGTCTAGTTGGCGGCTCACTGACTCGGTGATTGCCAGCCCGGCGCGCATGCGCTGCGCCCTGCGGTCGAGGTTATGGATGGAGACGGTTTGTTCCAGGTCTTTGTGCAGCAGCAAGGGCAAATCATTCTGGCTGACGCTCAACAACCGTTGCTGGCGCTGCATCCCCGAAGAGAGTGTTTCGATCCGGTTACGCATTTCGGTAAAACGGGTCGAGTTGTTGACGACCAGGGCAGCCTGGGCTGCAAAGATTTCGATGGCCTCGATGGTAGCCTTGTCTGGACGCAACCCATCCAGGGGCGCATCCAGGCTGACCAACCCCAATGGATTGCCCAGCGCATCTACCAAAGGCGCCAACAGGAAATCATCCGGGTCCCAGGCGTTTCCTGCCGACCCCATATCGGCCAAGTCCAGCGTGACCATGTTCATGTCTGCCGGAATGACCGGGGTTTGATCTGCCGGGATAAAGTAGGAACGGCTAACCCGGAATTCCGGCTTGAAGAGTTGCTGGACGCTGGAAAGAGGCTGCTTGCGGGATAACAACTCATTCAAGGTATCTTGCGGGAAGCCCATACCGAGCACTCGACGGAGTAAGCCTGTTTCAGGCTCGTAAACGCTGAAAAGTACGGCCTGGAACGGGGTGGTTTCACGGATGCCATCCCCAATGGCGCGTAACTGTTGCTCCAGCGATTGTTCGGGAATGATGGAGTGATTGATCTCGGTCAAACGAGACATGGCGTCTGCCCGCTGGCGTAACGTTTCTGCGCGTTGTCGTTCAGATTGATACTGACTGGCAGTATTCAGCGCAATGGAGGCTTGGACTGCCATTGTCTGCACCAGTTCAACCACATCCTCCCCAAAAAAGTCCGGTTTTGTGGCATGCAGGTGGATCGCGCCCGCTACCTTGCCCTCTTGGAGGATGGGTACCAACAAAGCGGACCGAACGCCATCGTGAGGGGCAACCATATCATCTTCTTGGAAATCCCGGATCACCAGCGTATCGCCAGTGTGCGAGAGCCGCTCCAGCAATACCTGCAAAGTCGCATCCACAGGGCAACCCAGGGAAAGGTGGATACCCGGTTTCGATCCATTTGCAGGCGCATCGAGTAACAAGATCGTGCCGCATTCTGCGCGAGTCGTGCGCAAACTCTCATCATGCACCACTTCGAGCACTTGCCGCAGGTTCAGCGAGGCGGTCAACTCGCGGCTGATGCGCATCAGCGCCGTCAACTGTTCAACGCGCAGGCGCAGGTTCTCATCGGTCTGCTCGGCCAGGCGGGCATTTTCCAGCGCGGCAGCCAACTGGCCGGCGGCGGTCGTCACAACTTGCTGGTCATAC
Source organism: Chloroflexota bacterium (assembly GCA_049324135.1). Taxonomy (GTDB): domain Bacteria; phylum Chloroflexota; class Anaerolineae; order Anaerolineales; family Villigracilaceae; genus JAABUE01. The sequence goes on along the minus strand of JBMOMO010000148.1, from coordinate 9,186 downwards.
AAGTTGAAGAATTCCGCTTTGCGGCTGCCCAACATCAGTTCCCCGCAACTCTGCTCACGCACCACCAGCGGCACCACCAACGCCGATTCCATTCGCAAAGTAGCAATGATTGGGCGATAAACAGGCAAGACTCGCCGGTCACTGCTCAGATGACCCGAAAGGAACGATTTCTGGCTGCCTGTGACTGTCAGGCGGAACTGGGCGTCGCTCACGAACAATCGCGAGAATTCTTTTGTCGCTTCAAGTTCGACCCCGTACAGGCTACCGTTATGGAGGAGTAGTTCACCGTTCGGCTCATCCAGCAAGAATATGGCAGCCACATCCGCCTGGAACAGGTGGGCCAGTTCACGGATGGAATGTTCCAGCACTTCATCCAACGAAGCGGCTGATGCAGACAGGCTGGCAATCCGGCGCAGCGCATCCGACCGGTAGGCGCGCTGCCGCGACTGTTGTACCAGCATCGCATTCTCGATGATGGCGGTAGCCTGGTTTGCGATCACGTCCATCAACCGCAACTCATCATCTTTGAAATCCACAACGCCCTGTTTGTGATTCGACAATTGCAGGAAACCCACCAAGCGACGCCCAGAAACCATAGGCATCAACGCCGAGTCGCGCAAACTGGCAGCCTGCGCCAAATTCTGGATTCCGAGGACTTGCCATTGCGTATCTTGCGAAGCGTTGAGCGTCAGGATCGGTTGGCGGTTGTCAATCAAATCTGCGGCAATTTCATTGACTGAAATGGCCGTGCGGTACATTTCAACGATATGGGGAGGTAGTCCCTGGAACGGCACTTGTCCTTCCAGGGTGCGTTTGTCCTCATCGAAAAGCAAAAAGCCGATAATATCGAAATCGAATAATGGAGAAATACTATTGACCAGTTTCTCGAACAGGTCCTTCAAGTTCTGGCTGTCGCTGATCGCCTGCGCCAGGTTTGCCAGTCCGGCCAATTCAGCCGCCCGGCGCTGTTCAGCGTCATAGAGGAGCGCATTCCGGATCGCAACGCCCGCCTGCCCAGCCAACAACTGGAGTAGGTCTACATCGTGCTGCCCGAACCCATCGGGAGTCAAATGCCCGGCCTCTAAGGTACCCACAAATTTATCCCCTATAAGAAGGGGGGCGCCAATATAGGAATAAACCACACCCGGTTCGACAAAACCATTCGTCCCAGTCTTATTGCTGGGAGCAACACCCGAAAGGAAGATGGTCTTACGTTCTACCATCAGCGATTTGGAAAGATCGCCAAAGGCGGAATGACTCGCGCACACCAACTTGTGCGGTTCGTCCGGATGCTGCTCATACCGGTAGGGAACCAGGGATCGACTGGACTCGTCCCAAATTTGCACTTCCAATAAATCTGCGGAAACCACACGTCCAACATAATCCAATACAGCCCGGAGCGTATCATCCAGGTGCAGGCTCGCAGCAATGGCTTGCCCAAAATCGGCAATGACCCGCAAAATAGCAGCAGAGGCAATCTCCTCCCCAGAAGAAAAGGCAGGCGCAAAACTGAGATTACGCAATGTGATCAGCATGAGCGGGGTGATTCCGGGAATGCGATACGAAGTCGCCTCTGTCAAATTTGCGCCAACAGCGATCCGTTTCTGGCCTTCCTGTGAACACAGCGCCAGGAAATCGTCCGCAGGGCGCATGCGGCGCGCCAGGCGCTCCAGGTCGGCAAATTCATTTTCACGCAACCCAAACAACTGCCGGGCAGACGAATTCACATACTCCACCCTCCCACCCGCTTGGATAATCACCACGCTATCACTTGTTTCTAATGTCCCAGGGGCAACCATAGCAGCAAGGGGAACCGACGCCTTGGCCTGGTTTCGCGGCAAAAGGCGCAACAATGCCAGCACAACCAGCACTGAAACAAGCCCTGCGATAATCAGGCCAAGCCCAAACCCCAAACTGCTAAACATACTGCTCCAACCTCATCCAGTCGATCAGTTCGTTACGTCTTTTCGGCGCGCCTCTGCGCCCATCTCTGTGATCTCACGAATGTCGGAAAAATCCTGGTTGGATGGGGAAATAATCCCGACCGCAATCGTCATAAAAGGCACCTTCTCCTGCCCATTCGGGGCGGGCGCCAACATATGCCCTTGCTGGCGATCCATGAAGTTGTAGTGCGTAAGGACTTCTTCCTCGAAACGGGTCTTCAGGCGCTCTTTGATGGATGGCGCAGCATTTTCAGTGGTAATGATGATGAAATTATCGCCGCCCGCATGGCCGATGAAATCAGACGAGGTGCCGGTTTCATCTACTACTTCGCCGATCAGCATTGCCGTAAAACGCAGCACGTCATCTCCCGCCACAAAGCCATACACATCACGGAAAGGATCGAAGTGATTGATGCGCGCGTCTAGCAATGCCCAATTCTTTTCGCGGATGATGCGGCGCAACTGCTCCTCGATCAGGCGTCCAGCCGGCAGCCCGGAACGCGGGTCTGTCAGGCTTTCCCGTTCCGACCGGCGAATAGCGCCCTGCACGCGCAGTTTCAATTCCTCGATATCGAAAGGCTTGGTGATATAGTCATCCGCGCCCAATTCGAGTCCCTGCAACTTGTCGCTGCGCTCATCCTTCTGCGTCAGGAAAATGACCGGGATATGGCTGGTGCGCGTACTGGTGCGCAGCGCGCGGCAGACCTCATAGCCGTCAATATCCGGCAACATGATGTCCAGCACGATCAGATGCGGCAACACCTGTTTCGTCTTCTCCAGCGCTTCAGAGCCGCGTATGGCTACATCCACATCGTACTCCAAACCGCTGAAATAGATCTTCAGCATGTTCCCAATATCAATGTCGTCTTCGACGACCAAAAGGCGGGCCTTTCCCATAGAGCCTCCTTCAATTTATGCGCGCCGCGCCCTGTTGCGGGCGTTCCGGCGCACGGCTTCGATTTGTTGTGACGTTACTTCACGTTCGAATGAGCGGAACCCGCTCAAACGGAAACCATGTTTCTCGGCAATTGCCGTAATTTCATCTACACGCGCACGCGTAATCATCTTGCCCAGGGTATAGTCCTCGAAGCGGCCTTCCAGCGCCAGCGCAATCGTTTCCGCCATGCAGGCATACGACTTGCCGGCCGGAAAACCAAAGTTAAAATGGAAATCAACGGGGCCCGGCACATCGACCATGCCGCCGTCAATTACTAATATATCATTTCTTGCGGCGGCTACCATTACAGAAACATCACGGGGGCGCGCCACGTCGCACACCACACTGCCGGGCTGTAAATGCTCCGGATGGATGACGTCATGGATGGCGCTCGTCACCGTCAGGATCAACTGCGCCTGCGCCAGCGCATCCAATTTCGTGCTGACGACCAACTCGCTTCTTCCCGGACCCGCCAACTGCTCCCGCAACCCTTCGAGTTTCTCCTGGCTGCGAGCGACCAGGTACAGGCGCTGCACATCTTCTGCCAGCAGTTCCGCGCATACGCGCCCGATGGAACCCGTCGCGCCGACAACGGCTGCCGTAGCCCCACGCAAAGGGATGTCCATCAAGCGAGCCGCCTCACGTATAGATTGTACCGCGATAGAAATTGTATAGGAATCACCCGTTGTTACTGGCACATCGAGCGCGCGCGCAATCGTCACCCCGGCGTCGCCCACCACCGAGGTAAAAGCGCCCAGTCCCAAAATCCGGGCCCCGAGGCGCTCTGCCATCCTCCCCACTTGGACGATCTTGCGATACACCGTCCGTTCGGGCAATTCCAGCATCCGCCGCGGCGTATAGGGAGCCGCAATGAACCAACCCATCACCTGCTTCCCGGTAGAAACAGAGGTAATGCCTTCGATCTCTGAAATGTAAATGGGAGGGAAAAAAGTCGAAAAAAAATCGATCTGGCGCTCATTCAAGACGCGCCCCAAAAGCGGGAATTTCCGGCTGACATCCCGCTTAGGGTCAATCGGGTGGATGATGAATGCAAATGTGTCCATTGGCTTACCAGGATTCAACCGCTGATTGTTCTTCTTTTGGACGATAGAGAACCTGGTGTGCTTGATGCTTACGCAACTTGTGATGGTCGCTGTCTTCAAAACGGACATTGTGATCAATCACACGCCGCTCTTTGGATGGCACCAGCACCACGTCCGATTCGATGGTGCGCGCCGGGTAGACGATCATGCCAGAGCCGATGCGGCAGTTGTGTCCCACGCAACTGCCGATCACAGGGCGATTGGCAATTTTCAATTGGTCGTTCCCATCCAAGGCGCGGATTTGCGGGTCAGGCACCAGGTTGAAATCCGTAAATGTCGAACCGGCGCCGATGAAGGTGTTGCGTCCTATCACGCACATCTGCAGGCAGGTATTTTGCGCGATCATTGCATAGTCCATCACCGTCGTCATGAACAGCGCCGCGCGGAAGGGCAGGAACGTCCCATCCCCCACCACCGACAGCATCAACTGGACATCCTGCGAGATGTTGACGTTATTGCCGATAATGCAATTCTCGATCACGGCCCCGGCGTTGATGGTCACATTATCCCCAATCGTGGTTGGCCCATGGATGACCGCGCGCGGGTCTATGACGCAATTCTTCCCCACCCGAACCAACTCCGAGCATTCCAGCAGTTGACGGCCTTCATAGAGCGCTTTGCTGATGATCTTCAACTTATAGCGGGCATCTTCCTTCAAGCGTTTCTCGAAACGCGCCCCGCGCGCAAACAACCCAAACACCACATCTACCAGGTGGACATGCACCCACGAGTCAATTGCCATGAACGCCCGCAGGGGCACATTGAAGACCAGGTCGCCGACCTGCCCTGCCATATAGGTCGGCACATGGTAATACCCCATCTCCCGCGATTGCAGGTCGATGACGAGCGGCTCTACGTCCGCAACCGGGCCGTTCGGGTAGTACCACAAGTCCGCCAGGTAGAGGTCCCCCGCAGGCGTGTAGGAACTCGAAAGCGGCAAGGCGTGCTCTTTGAAGGCCGGATCGTCCGCAGAAAAGGCAGCCCGTACAGCGCGCTTGCGCCGCCTGGCTTCCGCCATAAATGCCCGGATGTAGAACTCATCGAAATACAGGTTGTCGCGATAGACCAGCGTAGGCTCTCGCACCTGGGGCAATGGTTTGCCCACCGGTAATTCGAGTTCCCTGGTCACATATGGGGCAAGCAGGTTGCGCTGGCGCAGCCAGAGCGGTTCGTTCTGGATGCGCAGATCGCGCGCCGGCTCGTTGAACGGCTTGATGAGGCGGGGGGCTTTCAGGATGATCTTGAGCATCTACGATATTTTCTCATAACACGTGCTTGGATTAAGTTGCGCCAACCTGACAAATTCGCCGGGTTCAAGCCAGGGGAATTCGATCGATCACAATAACACAAGCAGGATCGCCGCTAGCGATACAGCCTTCTTCCACTATGTTATAGATTTTACCCCCACTTACCCAATACAGGCCTTCCTGCAACATTCCGACAGTAAAATGGCACACGGGTTCGCGTTCGTGGCGCTCCCAGCACAATGGGCAGTGTTCGACGCGCCAGAGAAGTTGCTCTTCTGTATCTGTGACAACGACAGACTGGTCTGTGGTTCGAGTGAAAAAAGCCGCCAGCGCATCCAGAGCGGTTCGGACTTTCTGCTTCAGCGGCTGCAAGCGGAAAGCGGTATCGGCCAGCCCCATCTCAGGGCCATATTCACGAATGATATGGGTGAAGAACACCCTGCCTGAACGCAACGCCAGCCCTCGCCCGCCGCGCGGCCCATAGGCCTGTTCCAATGCGCCTTGTAAAGAACCAAGCATTTCGAACGTAAGGCTCTTTTCCTCGTCAGCAGAGGGAAAATCATCGATGAGGGAAGCAAACCCGGCCAGGTTCAAGACCGCGCTCAACCCGTTTTTCCCGATCACTTCTTCCATCGAGCATAGGATAAGCCGCCCCATCTGGTTTGGAAAGCGATAAGTGAACGCCGGTTGTTTCATTTTGCGTTATTGTGAGGGTTGGGGCTCGTCAAGAAAGGATTTCAGTCTTTGCATGAACGGTTCCGGCTCTTCCAACATGGGAAAATGCCCGGCCTTGGGAAAGCGTTCGATGCGATGCTGGTCTACGCCCAACGCCAGCGGTTTCCATTGCATTGGGTGGACAATATTGTCTTTATCGCCGTAGATGCCCATGACCGGCACCTTGATGTTATCCAGCATGGGACGTAAGTCAGTGCGGCGCAACGAGGCAATGCTGCGCAGGAACGATTCGACCGTGGTGCGGGAAAGGTCGCGGTCCATCATATCGGGAAAACGCGGGTCGCGGCAGATGAAGGGCGAGGCTACGCGCATCCCGGTGCGGAAGACTCCCATCATGTTGAACAGCAGGAAAGCGATCGGGCGATACCCCGACCACTTCAACGGCAAGGCCAACGAGGATCCGGCAATCGGCGAGCCAACGACCACTACTTTCGTTACCCGCTCCGGGTACTGGATCGCCACCGAAAGGCTGACCGTCCCTCCCATGCTATGCCCCACCAAGGGCGCGCGGAAGATGCCCAATTGCTCCATGAACTGGTTCACCAGGCTGACGAAATCCTGCACTGCGTACGTGTCGCGTTTCTTGCCTGATTCGCCGAACCCCCAGAAATCCAGCGCGTAGGTGCGATAGAACTGTCCCAGGTAGGCCATCGTCTGCTGCCATAGCCCCCAGGACCCCAGCCATCCGTGCAACAGGATGACGGGGCGCCCGCGTCCATACACTTCATAATGGACAATGCCCTGGTCGGTCGTAATAGATGACACTGGTCGTTATAGCCGGTTTTACCCCCCGGCCTCCATCTCTTCGAGGATACTATAAAGCAACTCTAACAAGACGGTCTTCACGCTGTCCCGTTTTGTCGCCACGCAGGGCAATAACTTCACTTTCTTATCCAGGCGCAAGGCATGGCGCATGTCTTCCAGATCCCAGGCGTCTTTTTTATCCTGTTTGTTTGCCGCTACCGCATACGGGGTAGGGGCATACGCGCGGAATGTCTCCAGGATGGAGCGCGCTTCACGGAACGTCTCTGGCCGCGTGCTATCTACCATCACAATGAAACCCAACATCCCCTCGGAAAGGATTTCCCACATGAAATCGAAACGTTTCTGGCCCGGTGTACCAAACAGGTACAGAACCAGGTCCTCGTCCACGGTGATGCGCCCAAAATCCATCGCCACTGTCGTGGCTTCCTTGACAGAGCGTTCCGCATCTGTCGTGATCTTGCGCTCTGTGGCGACGACATCGATTTCGCTGACAGACTGGATGAACTGCGTCTTGCCAGCGCTGAAAGGGCCTGTCACAACCATTTTGACCGTTTGCATAATTCCAAATCCTTCCCGGAAGGTATGATTACAAAGAACGGATCCGTCCGATCAGTTTATTCATCATGGACTTTTGTTCTTCCCGGTTCTGCGTTGGGAACATCTTCGGGCTGGCGACAACTGTCGAACCCTCAGGACGAATGATCTCGACCAGGCCGGCCTGCAACAAGCCATACACGATACGGCGAACTTCCAGATCGTTCATCTTGTTGGCCTGGGCTATCTGCTGCATCGTATTCTTCGGATTGATGAACGAAACGACCCGCCACTCCTCGACGCTCAGGTTGACGTTCTTGAGCGGACGGTCGGTAAACTTGAGCGCCATCTCCAGGCTGGGAATTTCATCCTGCAACTGCTCCCATTCGCGTAATTGCCGCGACCCTTCGATGATCAGGTTCTCCAGGTCCAGGCGTACACTGATACGGTCGTCTGGGGGCAACATTTCAGGCTCGAAGCGGAAGAAACCCTCCACCCAGGTATAGAGCCGCCGGACGACATCCGTGAAATGTTGCTGCAAATTAAGCAGGATGTCTTCCTGCGTCACGTACCCGGCGTTGATCAACAACAAGCCCAGTTCCTTGTCGGTCATCTGCCCGTCCCGCTCCACCAACACGCGGTGCTGGTTCACGCTGAGTTTGTTGGCGCGGTGCAGGATGGTCGCCAGCCGGTTGTCGTCCTGGCCGATACGCGCAAAGGCCAATTTCCCGTCACGGAACGACAGGTACGCCTGCTCATTTGGCCCATCCACAACCAAAGTGCCGGTTTTGCTCGCCAGGTTCACCAGGTTGAGCAATTGAGTGATCGTAAAATCCCGAAGATTGCCACGTAAGGCCATAGGTATCCTCAACAAGTCCCCCGAAAGGGGGTTTGCAAAGATTATACATGCAAGGTATAGATGCGTCAAACTTCACGGCTTCACAATATTGAAAGGGGGCTCCAGGCTGTGATAGACTTGCCTCCAACCAGACAAGGAGACCATCCGTGCAAAGGAAAACCGCGCTTCCTATCCTGACATTCTGCCTGCTCATCGCGCCCCTGGCATTTTCCGGGCCCCGGCCTGCTTCCGCCGCCCCCTCCGCAAACGTGACCGATGACCAGCCCGCGCTCGACTTCCCCGACAGCATCGCCTTCCGGGCCACGATTACGAGCAATACCCCGATCACATCCGTCCTGCTCGAATACGGCACACAGACCCTCACCTGCGGCACGGTGATCGCCAAAGCCTTCCCTCAGTTCACGCCTGGCGCAACCGTCAACCCGGCCTGGACCTGGGAAATGAAACAATCCGGCTCCCTGCCGCCCGGCGCAACCATCTGGTGGCGCTGGCGCTACGCGGATTCCAGCGGCCAGGAATTCGTCTCGGAGCAAAAAACCGTCACCTGGCTGGATGGCGTTCACGACTGGCAAACGGTCTCATCCGGCCCCGTATCCCTGCACTGGTACTCCGGCGACCAGGCCTTTGCCGAAGACCTGCTCGCCGCTGCCGGGACCGGCCTGGCGCGCCTGCAAACCGACGCCGGGCTGCAACCCGAAAAGCCCATCCACCTGTACATCTACGCCAATACCGAAGACATGAAAGACGCCATCCTGTACGAACCCTCCTGGACGGGCGGCATGGCCTACCCAGAGCATGACATTGTTATCATCGGCGTCTCCCCGCGCGACCTGGAATGGGGACGCTCCACCATTGCCCACGAACTCACCCATGTGCTGGTCGGCCACCTCACCTTTTCCTGCCTGGGCGACGTCCCCACCTGGCTGAACGAAGGCCTGGCCGTCTACAGCGAAGGCGAACTGGGCTCGGCCTCACAGGCCCAACTCGACCAGGCCATCCGCAGCGACCAGTTGCTCACTGTGCGCTCCCTCAGCGCCGGCTTCTCCGAAGTGCCGGACAGGGC
>JBMOMO010000147.1:1839-16450 GCA_049324135.1 Chloroflexota bacterium | reverse complement strand
GGGGACATCCGCCGGGCGTTTTCCGGAGCGGTTGACCATTTTGACGGTCTTGCCGCGCTCGAGCAGCGCGCGCATGGTCGCTTGCGCCAGTGGGCCGCTGCCAAAAATGACGTGGAGTTCGGGCATGTTTTTTTCCTTTTTGTTTTAGGTTATTGGATCGCGTAGGGTTGCCGTGGGCAGGGAAAATCTAACGCGCGTTGAATTGCGTTTCGTATAGTTGGGCGTACAGTCCATCCAGCGCCAGCAGTTCCTCGTGGGTTCCGCGTTCGACGATCTGGCCTTTGTCCATGACCAGGATCAAATCCGCCGCCAGGATCGTGCTCAGGCGATGGGCAATGACAATGCTGGTGCGCCCGGCCATGACCCGTTTGAGCGCCTCCTGGATCAGGCTCTCGGATTCGCTGTCCAGGTGGCTGGTGGCCTCGTCCAGCACAAGGATGCGGGGGTTCTTGAGGATCACGCGCGCCAGGGCGATGCGTTGCTTTTCGCCGCCTGAGAGCCGGTAACCGCGTTCCCCGACCACCGTCTCGTACTTCTCCGGTAATCCTTCGATGAAGTTGTGGATGTTGGCGGCCAGGGCGGCCCTTTCGATTTCTTCCTGCGAGGCGTCTGGTTTGGCGTAGGTCAGGTTGGTGCGGATGGTGTCATGGAAGAGATAGGTCTCTTGCGTGACCATGCCGATCGCGGCGGCGAGCGAATCGAGGGTCGCGTCTCGCAGGTCGCGCCCGTCAATGCGGATGCGTCCTGCGGTTGGATCGTACAGGCGGGGAATGAGATAGGTGAGGGTGGTCTTGCCGGCCCCGGATGGGCCAACCAGCGCAACCAATTGCCCGGGCGCGGCGCGGAAGGAGACCCCGCCCAGGGCGGTTTCGCGGGCCTGGGAGGCGGTTCCGGCTGGCGCGGATTCCCTCGATTCCTGGCTTGGACGCTTATCGTTCCCAGGTTCGTCTCCGCGCAGGGCAGCCCTGACATTCTCCACGCTCCCGTAGCGTCTCACTTCGCTGAGCAGTTTAGAATCGTCTATCGTGTACTTGAAGTCCACGTCCTCGAATTCCAGTTCACCGCGGATATTCTGGAACGCCAGCGCGTCGCTTTTTTCGGCAATATCCAGCGGCAGGTCGATGACCTCGAAGACGCGCTCGAAACTGACCATGCTGGTGCTGAAATCGACCGGCGCGCTGGCCAGTCCCTGCAGGGCGCCGTACAGCGTGCCGAGGTAGGCGCCAAAGGCCACGATCGTGCCGACCGTGAACGCTCCCTGGATGACGAAGTAGCCGCCCAAGCCATAGACCAGCGCCGTGCCTACCGCGCTGACCAGCCCGATGATGACAAAAAATGCAGAGCCCGTCAGCGCGCGTTCGATACCCAGGTCTCGCACCTGCCCCGCGCGTTGGCGGAAGCGGTTCCCTTCATCCGAGGTGCGTCCAAACAATTTGACTAGCAGCGCCCCGCCGATGTTGAGCGTCTCGTTCATGTGGGCGTTCATCTGGGCGTTGGCGTCCATGGCGCGCCGGGCAATGTCGCGCAGGCGTTCTCCCAGCCCCCGGGCAACCAGGATGAAAAGCGGCAGGATCAACACGCTGACGAGGGTCAATTGCCATTGGAGCGTCAGCATCACACCGAGGATTGCCGCTGCTTGGATGAGGTTGGTGATGATGCCGGTGATCGTGTTGCTGATGGCGTTTTGCGCGCCAACCACATCGTTGTTCAAACGGCTCATCAATTCGCCGATGCGGGTGTTGGTGAAGAAACGCAAACTCATGCGTTGGAGTTTGCCAAACAACGCTACGCGCAGGTCGTAGATCACGCCCTCGCCGACAGCCGCGTTGAGCCGCCGTTGGACGACGGTGATGCCGCCGTTGAGCAGGGGCAACACCAACAGGGCGGCGGCAAACAAGACCAGCCCGTTCATGTCCTTTTGGGGCAGGACATTGTCTATCAAGTTGCGGAAAATAAGCGGTGAGACCAGTGAGACGCTGCTGCTGAGCAGGATCATCGCCAGCATCCCGGCCAGATGCATCCAGTAGGGGCGGGCGTATGCCAGTACGCGTAACAGAAGTTGCCTGGTTACTTTTCTGGGTTTTTCATCCCCGGAACGGACGTAGTTGAACCAACCGCCATGCATGGTTTATCTCCTTTGTATCGCTGGACTATACGCCCTGAAAGCAAAATATGCAACCATTCAGCCAGGAAGGTTAATAGAAGTCAAACAAGAACAATTGGCGGCCTGCTGCAAGACCTTGCAAGCAATATGACATTTATCATGTTGCTTATTGACGAATGACACTATGTCCTCGGTTGGCAGAGGAGTATATTACTATTGTAAACTAATGCAAATTATTGCAAACAATAGTAAATTGTAGAAATTTATTGCAATTTGTCGTAAAAATGGACACACTTCTCACTGCCAGGCAAGTTCAAGATTTACTCAAAGTCGACCGGACGACCATCTACCGCATGTTGCAGGATGGGCGTCTCACAGGGGTTAAGGTGGGATTCCAGTGGCGGTTTCACGCTCGTGAGGTGGAAGAGTTAATTTCAGGCTCTGTGCGCTTGGGCGGCGATAATGAGGCTGTCTCCGCGGGCGTTTTGCCGTTACATTGCGTACAGCCCATGCAGGATGTGTTTGCTGAAATCGCGGAGGTCGGCTCGGTAACAACTGATAAGGATGGACAACCGCTGACCCGTCTCAGTAATTCGTGCGATTTTTGTAAACTGATTCTGGGCAGCGAGAACGGCCGCCAGGCATGTATTGATTCCTGGAGACAATTGGCGCAGCAGAAGGGCCAGGCTGCTGCTTTTGTCACCTGTCACGCTGGTTTGCAATACGCTTGCGCCTGTATCGAGGTTGGAGGCGATGTTGTTGCTTCGCTGGTAGCCGGGCAGTTCTACGTTGCCGTCCCTGACCGCCCCGAAGAAACCGAACGTATCCAGGCGCTGGCTGAAAAGTTTGGCATCTCCCCCGCGTTGCTTTCCCAGGCTGCGCAGCACATCCCTGTCCTTGATGAGCGTAAAGTCTCCCAAATCGGCGAATGGCTTAAGCGCGTTGCCCGGACTTTCGAACAGATCAGTTCCGAGCGCGCAAACCTGATGAAACGACTGCGGCAGATTGCCGCGATGAGCGTCTTTGAATCTTAAACCACTTGATAAGGAGTACATGATGTCATATCAATTCGACCAGGAACTCGACTGTAGCGGACTGGCGTGTCCCATGCCGATCTTGAAGACCAAGAAGGCTGTGGATGCGTTGCAGACCGGACAGGTGCTCAAAATGATCGCCACTGATCCCGGTTCCTTGCCCGATGTGGAAGCCTGGACTGCCAAGACCGGGCATGAACTGTTGGGGCACGAGAAAGACGGCGACAAGTTCACGTTCTATATCAAGCGAAAATAACCAAAGGGCCTATCGGACACGGTAGGCCTGAATTTTTTCGCCTAATCTTGCCCAATTTGGAGAATTTTTACGGGCATGTGTACTTCCGAAAGATCGATCTTGTATTAAGAATAAGGAGATTGATATGAACGCAAAACGACTGGCTATTATTTCTGCGCATGGTTCCCTGGATGCAGCCTATCCACCCCTTATCTTAGCCACAGCGGCTGTTGCAATGGATATGGAAGCGGCTATCTTCTTTACCTTCTATGGTTTGGAAATCATCAAAAAAGGCAATGCGGATAAGTTGCAGGTCTCGCCGATTGCCAATCCTGCCATGCCGCAACCTGTACCGGGCATTTCCGTTCCGAACATTATCGGTGTCCTGCCGGGCATGACCGCTGTCGCTACTGGCATGATGAACAGTTGGATGAAGAAAGCCAATGTTGCCAAGTTGAGCGAACTTTTGGCCATGGCTGTCGAAATGGATGTGCGCATCATTGCCTGCCAGATGAGCATGGATGTGATGGGCATCAAGAAAGAAGATCTGATAGATGGTGTTGAAGTGGCTGGCGCGGCGGCTTTCCTGGAATATGCCAGCCAGGATGCAATTGCCCTTTCTTTTTGAAAAAATCCTGTAACTGATTGATAAGGAGAAGCATATGGAAAAGATTCTCATTGTTATGACCAGCGGTCCAGATACCCCGCGCCGCTGCGCCACCCCGTTCTTCTTCGCCACCCTTGCTGCGGCGATGGATTATGAAGTGACCATGTTCTTTACGATTGACGGCACATTGTTACTTAAGAAAGGTATGGCTGAGACGGTCTATCCCAAGGCTGGTGGGAAACCGGTCAGTGGCTTTATCCAGGATGCGCTGGATGCTGGGGTCGAATTCCTGGCCTGCACCGCATCTACGGAACTGCACGACCTGACTCCTGCGGACTTGATCGATGGCGTCAAAATGGTAGGCGGCGCGTACATGTGGCAGGAAGCCGAAGACAGCAAAGTTTTGACATTCTAGAAAGGAGAGTAATATGGCAGACATTCGAGGTTGTGATCTTCCAGAAGATTTATACTATTTGATCGAGAAGCACGTATGGGCTAAACCGTTGGAAGACGGTACGGTTCGCGTCGGAATGACGGCGGTGGCGGCGAAATTGGCTGGGAGCAACCTGGCTGGCGTTACCGTGAAGGCCAAAGCCATTGGGAATGAAGTCCCCCAGGGAAAGAGCATTGCCATGGTGGAGAGTAGCAAGTTCGTGGGGCCTGTACCTGCGCCAATTACGGGCGTGTTGTTGCGCGGTAACGACAAACTTGCCGCTGACCCGAATATTGTTTCGCGCGATCCCTATGGAGAAGGCTGGATTGCTGAAATCAAACCGGTCAATTGGGATGGCGAGAAAGGGAATCTTGTCACCGGCGCATCGGGCTTGGCGGCTTACCAGCAAAAAATGGAAGCCGATAATATTTCTTGCGCCTAAATCAGTGTGGAAGTCTGGGAATACCTGCCCGGCTATCTAAATTTGCTCCATAAGGAGGAGGCTATGCTCGAAGAAACGATTGCACAGAGTTTGGAGAAAAGCGGCGTCTCGCGTCGTGACTTTCTAAAAATAAGCGGGATGCTGGCGGCAGCGATGGGTTTGACTGCCCTCCCGCCTGTCGAAGCCAGCGGACTGCCAGCGGAACTGGGGCGCGGCTACCAGCCCGACCTGGATGTTGCTCGCGCGCTCGAAACGGCCCAGCGCGCCCCGGTCATCTGGCTGGAATTCCAGGATTGCGCGGGATGCAGTGAGGCCATCACGCGTTCGGTCTCGCCCACGCTGGTCAACCTGGTGCTCAACACCCTGACCATCGAATACCACGAAACGCTCTCTGCTGCGGCCGGTTTCCAGGTGGAAGAAGCCAAGAAACAAGCCATGGAAAAATACGCCGGGCAATATGTCCTGGTGGTGGAGGGAAGCATCCCTATGGCCCTGGATGGCGCGTACTGCACCATTGGCGGACGTAGCGCGATCGACATCCTGAAAGAAGCCGCGGCGGGCGCAGCGGCCATCATCGCCACCGGCAACTGCGCGGCGTTTGGCGGCTTGCCCAAAGCCGACCCGAACCCGACCGACGCAAAGGGCGTCTGGGAGATCATCACTGATAAGCCTGTAGTCAACATCCCCGGCTGCCCGGCCATCCCCGAAGCGACTGTGGGCACCATTGCGCATTATGTTGTTTTTGGCGCCTTGCCCGAATTGGACGCGCTGAATCGGCCCAAGACATTCTATGGGAAGACCGTGCATGACCGTTGCCAGCGGCGCGGATTCTATGAGGCAGGCAAGTTTGCCCTGTCCTTCGATGATGAAGGCGCGCGTGAGGGATGGTGTCTCTTCAAACTCGGTTGTAAAGGTCCCACCACGTACAACGCTTGCGCTTCGATCAAATGGGACCAGGGTCTATCCTTCCCCATCCAGTCCGGGCATCCCTGCCTGGGTTGTTCCGAGCCGAACTTCTGGGACGGCGGCGGATTCTACCAGGGGCAATCTGCCCCATTGGTGGACAGGCCAATTGGTACGGCGGTTGCCTCCGCGGCGGCGGTTGGGGTGCTGGCTGGCATTGGCGCGGCAGCGGCGAATAACGCCAAGAAGCGACGGGCCAAAGGAGGCGAAAAATGACCTGGCAGGCCGTTCTTGAATTTGCGCGCGGCCCGTTCTTCTCCCTTGCCATGTTGGTCTTTGTGGCTGGCATGACGTATCGGTTGGTCAACGTGATCGGGCTGGGGTGGAGTCGAGATCGGGTGCCTGTCAAAGGGAGTAAGGCCGGGGGGGTGGTCAAATCCTTCCTGAAAGGCATCCTGATCTGGCCGTTCATCCCCTGGGTGAAGAATACCTTCAACCGCAGCCCCGTCATCTACATTGGCGGCGGCTTGTTCCACCTGGGTCTGTTCGTGGTGGTATTCTTGGGCGCGCCGCATATGTTGGCCTGGAAGAGCCTGCTCGGTTTCGGCTGGCCGACCCTGCCCATGCCCATCGTGGACTGGCTGGCCGCGGGCGCGATTGCTGCCATGCTTATCCTGCTCATCAATCGCCGGATCAATCCTGTACTGAAGTTGATCTCTGGCCCGGCCGAATACCTGGCTTGGCTGTTCGTCTTCCTGCCGATGGTGACGGGTTACATGATGACCCATCATCTGTGGCTTTCTTATGAGGCGCTTTACAGCCTGCACATGCTCTCGGTGGATTTCCTGTTGATCTGGATCCCCCTCAGCCGCATTTCCCACTTCATGTTCTATTTCATTTCGCGCGCCATCCATGGGCAGGAATTTGGCAAGCGCGGCGTGGCTGTGTAGGAGGTTGATGATGACTGCAACTGAAAAAGCAATCGAAGCCTTCATACATGAGACCGGCGGCTGGGTTGCTTCCCAACTGGAAGCCTGCACCCGCTGCGGCATGTGCGCTGAGGCTTGTCACTTTTACCAGGCGACCGGCAATCCCGAATACGCGCCGGTCTGGAAGATGGAACTACTGCGCCGCGCTTACGAGCAGCGCTTTACGCTCATTGGCGGTTTGAAAGCATCGTTTGGCCTGGATAAGCGCATTACCGATGATGACCTGAATCATTGGAGCGAATTGAACTATCAGGCTTGTACCGTTTGCAATAAGTGTTCGATGGTCTGCCCGATGGGCATTGATCTTGGCTCGCTCTTGCACGGGATGCGGGCTGGGCTGGCAGCAGCCGGCGTGATTCCTGCTGACCTGATGGCAGCAGTGGACAAGCAGGTAAAAGAGGGCAGTCCGCTCGGCATGACCGATTCGGTCTGGGACGAGCGCCTCGAGTGGGTGGCCGACGAGTGGGAAGTCGAGATCCCGCGCGACGTCAAAGGCGCGGACACGATGGTGGTCTTCTCCTCCATCGAAGTGATGAAATTCCCGACCAACATCGCTGCCATCGCCAAAGTCCTCAATGCGGCTGGCGAGAAATGGACAGTGAGCAGCAAGGCGCGCGAGATCGTCAACTTCGGTTTCTATCAGGGCAGTGAGGAAAATACCAAACTATTCCTCAGCCGCGTGCTCGAAGGCGCCAAGGAACTCGGTGTCAAGCGCATCGTGGTAACTGAGTGCGGTCACGCCTACGACGCGCTGCGCTGGCATGCTGCCAACTGGCTGCCCGAAGCCAACGACTTCGAAGTCATCCACATCACGGGGGTACTTGGGGAACTGGTGGGCAGCGGGCGCATCAACTTGAAGCAAGGCGCATTCGAGGGCGGCGGAACGATCACTTTCCATGATGCCTGCAAGATCCAGCGCAAGGGCGGTCACATCCAGGAGCCGCGCGACATCCTCAAGGTCCTGGCGCCGCAGTCCTTCAAGGAAATGACCCCGAACCGCGAAGAGTCCGTTTGTTGCGGCGGCGGAGGCGGCGTGATTGCCGTCAAAGCCGCGGATGAACAACGATATGCTGCGTTCCAGTTGAAAATTGACCAGGTGAACGCGGTTGGCGCGAAGACCGTCACGATGACCTGCTCCAACTGCCGCCTGCAATACACCGACAGCGTCGAACATTTCAAACTGGACTGGAAAGTCACCGGGCTGGCGCAGATGGTGGCCGACGCCCTGGTGGAATAGGAGGCTTGCGATGACACCTTCCTTTATGCTTCTGCCTGTGGAAAAAGGGATCATGCGCTGTCGTCACACTGGCCCGTTCAGCCACGAAGACGTGCAGGCGCTGGCCACTTTCTTCAGTAACTATCACGGCAAACTGCTGATCGACCTGACGGGTTCGACGGGCGAGGAGTGCGCGCAGAACATCAAACAGTTCCGCCCTGTCATGCCTACCGCCGCCATCTTTGGGACGAAGATCGACCTCTCCATCTTGGAGTTGCCCGAAAGTTACTACTCGCATTTTGCGCACGAAGTTCGTTATTTCGAAACTGAGGAAGAAGCCTTGACCTGGCTTCGTAATCAATAGGAGGCAAGTATGGCACAAAGAATTGTTGTAGACCCGATCACCCGCATCGAAGGCCACCTGCGTATCGAGGCCGAACTGGATGCAGAGAACAAGATCACCAAGTCATATTCATCCGGCACGATGGTGCGCGGCATCGAGATCATCCTGCAAGGGCGCGACCCGCGTGAGGCCTGGGCGTTCACCCAGCGCGCCTGCGGCGTTTGCACCACCGTCCACTCGTTTGCCTCCATCCGCTCGGTGGAGGACGCCCTGGGCATCCAAATCCCCAAGGCGGCCAATCTCATCCGCAACCTGATGATCGCCCAGCAGTACGTCCACGACCACGTGATGCACTTCTATCACCTGCACGCGCTGGATTGGGTGGACATCACGGGCTGTCTCTCCGCGGACCCGGCCGCTGCCGCTGACATCCAGAAGTCCATCTCGCCCAACTACCCGCACGCTTCCGCCGCTTATTTCGCGGACGTGAAGAAGAAGGTCAAGGCCATCGTGGACAGCGGACAGTTGTCCATCTTCGCCAACGCCTACTGGGGACATCCCGCCTACAAACTGCCCGCCGAGGTCAACCTGCTCGCGACCGCGCACTATCTCGAAGCCCTCGACGCGCAGAAAACCTTCACCAAGATCCACACCATCTTCGGCGGCAAGAACCCGCACCCGAATTTCGTGGTGGGCGGCGTCCCGATGCCGATCGACCCGAACAGCGACACGGCCCTCAACGCGGAACGCCTGTCCATCATCAAGGACAGCATCGACCGCATGATCGCCTTCGTGGATCAGGTCTACATCCCCGACCTGCTGGCGGTCGCGCCGTACTATCTGGATTACGCGGCCCTCGGCGAAGGACTCGGCAACTTCCTGACTTGGGGCGAACTGCCCGACACCGACAACAGCGACACATCCAAGTACGTTGTGCCGCGCGCCGTCATCATGGGACGCGACCTCTCGCACATCGAAGAACCGGACCCGCGCGACTTCGAACTGATGAAAGAATACGCGGCGCACTCGTGGTACGAGTACTCCGGCGGCGACCAGCAGGGTCTGCACCCGTGGGAAGGCGAGACCAGGTTCAATTTCACCGGCCCCAAACCGCCTTATGACTATCTCGAAGTCGAGCAGAAGTACTCGTGGCTCAAGGCCCCGCGCTGGGCGGAAGCCCCGATGGAAGTCGGCCCGCTCGCCCGCGTCCTGGCGATGTATGCCAGCGGACACAAGCAGACCCAGGAACTGACCGACCACGTCTTGAAGACGCTCGGCGCGCCGCTCGAAGCGGTCTTCTCGACCCTCGGCCGCACCGCCGCTCGCGGCATCGAGACCAAGGTCTTCGCGGACTACCTGCTCACCGCCTACAATGAACTCATCGCCACCATCAAGGCCGGCGACACCGACACCTTCAACGGCGACAAGTGGGAACCCTCCACCTGGCCGTCACACGCCGAAGGCTTCGGTTTCATGGAAGCCCCGCGCGGCGCGCTCGGTCACTGGTGCGTGATTGACAATGGCAAACTCTCCAACTATCAGATGGTCGTCCCGACCACCTGGAACGCCTCCCCGCGCGACCACAAGGAACAGGCGGGCGCGTACGAGATGTCGTTGGTCGGCACGCCTCTCGCCGTTCCCGACCAGCCGCTGGAGATCCTGCGCACCATCCACTCGTTCGACCCGTGCATGGCCTGCGCCATCCACATGGTGGACGCCGACGGCAACGACCTCGGCGAGGTCGCTACGGGCATGAACGTCTGTGTAAGTTAGGCGGTTTTGCATTGAACACAGGCAGCCCCCGCCCCCAAAACGGGGGCTGCCCATTCTTATCGGTATAATATCATCATGAATTCAGTGATCTCCCCAAAACCTTCCATTGTGAAAACGTTTGCCCCAGGCTGGTTTGCATCTGTGATGGGAACTGGCGTTATCGTCATTGCGCTTTTCGTATTTCAAAGCGTATTTCCGTTTGCAAGAGGACTGGAAACCTTTTTCCTGCTTGCATCCATCTTGATCTTCTTGATCTTGATCGCGCCGTGGACATTGCGCTGGTTCCTATACCTGGAAGATGTCCGTCGCGATCTAATGCACCCCGTTTCGGCGACCTTCTTCCCGACCATGCCCATTTCCCTGTTGGTGATCGGGATTGCCCTCGAAAAAACAGGCGAGGCATTCCTGGCGGAGGACTTGCTCTGGGGCGTTCTGCAAGTATTGTGGGTGGCTGGTTCGGCTGGGATCCTGGCCTTTGCATTGACCATTCTCAATGACTTCTTTCACAGGGCCGACGTGCAGTGGGAGACTTCGACCCTCGGCTGGTTGATCCCGCCCGTTTCGGCGCTGCTTGTCCCTGTGCTCGGGATCAGCCTTGCGGCGCGTTTTCATGGGACGGCTTGGGGTTGGGTCAATTTCACCGCCAGTTTGATCTTTGCAGGATTTGGCAGCCTGCTGTTCGTCTTTGTCATGGCGCTGGTTTTTATCCGCTACATTTTTCATCCCATGCCGCCCGCGCACCTTGCGCCGACCCTGTGGGTGGGAATTGCGCCCACCTCCATTTTGACCATCCTTGCCCTGAAATTTACCAGGCCGCTGGCGCTATATTTTCAAGCAACTCCTGAAATCGAACAGACCTTGAATTTCCTCTCGAAACCGTTTGGCGTCATGCTTTGGGGCTTCGCGCTGTTCTGGTTCCTGCTGGCGCTGGTGGTCACGTTGGGTGTTCACCAAAAATCGCCCCTGCCTTTTGCGCTCAGTTGGTGGGCATTCGTCTTCCCTGTAGGCGCTTTTGTGGTTTCGACGGGGGTGTTATACCAGGCGGTCCCGCTGCCGTTTTTCCAGTGGATTGGCGTGTCGGCGTTGGTCTTTTTGCTGATCCTCTGGCTGGTGGTTGCTGCCAATACCCTGCTTGGCGTCTGGCGCGGAAGTATTTTCGTCCCGCACGCAGCCCCCAAAAAGTGATACGATTCCATCTATTCAAGAACTGTTATTGGAGACAGGTATGGACGCAGGAAGAAAGATCGTAATGGGATTGGGCAATACGCTCAACAAAGACGAAGGGCTGGGCGTTCATGCGCTTGCCTTGCTGGAAGAAAAACTTGCCGCGCATGCCCCCGAAGTGGAATTCCTCGACGGCGGCGCGTTGGGACTGAACCTGTTGCCGTGGGTGGAGGAAGCCTCCCACCTTCTGGTGTTGGATTCGATGGTCTCCCGTTTTTCCCTGCCAGGCCAGGTGATGGAATTGGCGAAAGACGAAATCCCGCTGTATCGCAATATCAAAATGTCCGACCACCAGATCACGTTCCAGGAAGTGCTGGGACTGGCAAAAATCCGCGACCACTTCCCCGAACATCTGCACCTCGTTGGCGCGCAGCCCGTGGACCTGTCCATCGGGTACGGCGTCAGCCCTGAGATAACGGCGGTCATGCCCCAGGTCCTGGAACGAGCCGAGCGCGTCCTGCGCGCGTGGGGGTTGGTCATCGGGTAGTTGGTCAGTGGCGTGTGTTGGAGAACATCTGCAATCATTAAACTCAAAATTGGAGAATCATCATGGACTACTTCTTTCTTGACAAAGTTTCCTGGGAGCATAGCCAGGCGTTGTATCACGCCGCTGCCTACCTGGGACGCGAGGCGCTGTTCATTTTACGCCCCGCTACGCCCTACGTGTGCATCGGCTACCATCAGGACGCCGAGCAGGAAATTGACCTGAACTTCGCTGCCCAAAACAACATCCCGGTCTTTCGGCGCGAGGTGGGCGGCGGCGCGGTCTATCTGGATGGCGGGCAACTGTTTTACCAACTCGTCATTCGCAAAGACAACCCACAGGTCCCCGAAGACAAGGATGCCCTCTATCGCAAGTTCCTCATGCCTGTCGTCGAGACCTACCGCGAGTTCGGCGTCCAGTGCGATTACAAACCCATCAACGACATCGTTTCCAACGGGCGCAAAGTTTCGGGCAACGGCGCAGCGGAAATCAACGACATGATTATCATCGTCGGCAACTTCATCCTCGATTTCGATTACGAGATGATGAGCAAGTGCCTGCGCGTGCCGGACGAAAAATTCCGCGACAAGGTGTTCAAGACCCTCCAGGACAACCTCAGCACCATGCTGCGCGAAACGGGTTCGACGCCCGATACCCGCCAGTTGGGCGACGCGCTGGCGAAACGCTACGAAGCGATTCTTGGGCCGATGACGCTCAAGACCGTTCCCGACGCGGACCTGGCGGCGAAGGCCGACGAACTGCAACTTGAACGCTACACGGACGAGTGGTTGTTCGCCAACGACCGCCGCCGTCCCGACGCGCGCCAGGTGAAGATCCGCGAGGGCGTGTACGTGGTCCAGAACATGGTCAAGGCCCCAGGCGGATTGATCCGTGTGACGGCCGTCAACGAGAATGGCGTCTTGAAGGATGTCCACCTTTCGGGCGATTTCTTCTTCTACCCGATGGAAAGCCTGCCTGTGCTGGAAAAATCTCTGCACGGCATTGCCGCTGACGTGGCGACGGTGGCGCAGTTCATCGAGAACTTCTACGCCAAAAATAAGATAGAATCGCCTGGTGTGCAACCGATTGATTTTGCCAAGATCCTCGTCCCCGCTGCCAACTGACCACTGATCACTGTTTACTGAACACTGGATTATGCACGAACTCCCCGTCACTCAATCCCTGCTCGAAATTGCCCTGCGTCACGGTAAGCAGGCCAACGCCAGGCGCATCACCGACCTGCACATCGTGATGGGCGAACTCGCCACGATGGTGGACGACTCGATCCAGTTCTACTGGGACCTGATCGCCGAAGGGACGATTGCCCAGGGCGCGACTCTCCACTTCCGCCGCGTGCCTGCCGAATTGCAGTGTATGGCTTGTTTTACGAAGTACAATCCAAAGGAAAAGGAACTCGCCTGCCCGAACTGTGGCAGTGCCGGCGCGAAGATCGTTGCAGGTGAGGAGTTCTCGCTCGAAGCGATTGATGTGGAGTGAGTGAAGAACGTAGACAAGTAAACAGGTAAACAGGTATACACGTACACAAAACCTGTGTCCTTGTGTACTCGTTTACCTGTATACGAACCACTATAACCACCATCGAAAGTGAATCCCCATGACCCAGCGTATTCCCATTGTCGAAAGCATCCTCAATGCCAACGATAGACTGGCACAGACCAACCGCGCCCGCATCGACGCGGCGGGGGTTTTTTCCATCAATATCCTCGCCTCGCCTGGCGCGGGCAAGACCTCTCTCATCGAGAAAACCCTGCCCCTGCTCAAGGGCAAACTGCGCGTGGCGGCCATAGACGGCGACATCGCCACCTCGATTGACTCGGACCGCGCCGCCGCCGCGGGCGCAGGGGCGGCTGTCCAGATCAACACGGGCGGGGAATGCCACCTTGATGCGGTCATGTTGCACGGCGCGCTCGAACAACTCGATCTGACCCAGTTCGACCTGCTGATCGTCGAGAACGTCGGCAACCTGATCTGTCCCGCCAGTTTCCAACTTGGCACGCACAAGACCATCCTTGTGGCCTCCATCCCCGAAGGCGACGACAAGCCCTACAAATATCCTGGCACCTATCGCGGCGTAGACGTGCTGGTCATCAACAAAATTGACCTCCTGCCCTACGTTGATTTCCGCATGGATTATTTCCAACAGGGCGTGCAAGCCCTCAACCCTGGCGTGGTCACCTTCCCGCTTTCCTGCCGTACGGGCGAGGGACTCGACGCGTGGATCGAGTGGCTTGTGGGACAGGTACAAAAGTAAACATACACAGGCGCAGACAAAAACCATGCAAGGGCTTCGGGTTCACATCACCGGCATTGTGCAAGGGGTCGGATTTCGTCCCTTTGTTTACAACCTTGCGACGCGACTCGAACTCAAAGGCTGGGTGAAGAATACTTCGGCTGGCGTGGATATCGAAGTGGATGGGGACAAGTCCACGCTGGATGACTTTCTAAAACGGTTGCGGGATGACGCCCCGCCGCTTTCCCGCATCGATGAACTGACCGCTTCATTCGGACCCGCCAACGGCTTCCGTTCATTTGACATTGTCCACTCTGAAGCCGTGGAGGGCGCCTTCCAGCCCATCTCGCCCGACGTCAGCATCTGCCCTGACTGCCTGCGCGAACTCTTCGATCCCTCCGACCGGCGCTATCGCTATCCTTTCATCAACTGCACCAACTGCGGGCCGCGTTTTACTATTATCAAGGATATCCCTTACGATCGTCCGAAAACCACGATGTCGGGATTTCCGCTCTGCCCCGACTGTGAGCGTGAATACAAAGACCCGCTGGATAGAAGGTTCCATGCGCAACC
>JBMOMO010000147.1:0-1739 GCA_049324135.1 Chloroflexota bacterium | reverse complement strand
CTCCACAGCCCGACCCATTGTCTTGCTCAAGCGCAAACCAGAATCGAACATAGCAAAAGAAGTCGCGCCTAAACAAGATTGGCTTGGGGTCATGCTCCCGTACACGCCGCTACACTATTTGCTCTTTGCGGATTCCCTTCATCCTTCATCCTTCATCCTTCATCCTTCTTTAGTGATGACTAGCGGCAACCTGTCCGAAGAACCCATCGCCACCGACAACGACGAAGCCCGCCAGCGATTATCTTCCCTCGCTGACGCCTTCCTCTTTCACAACCGCGACATCCACATTCGGTGCGACGATTCTGTCGTGCGAGTGTTCAGTGTTCAGTCATCAGTCGCCAGTGAATCGAAACTACTGAAAACTGAACACTGGTCACTGAACACTTATCCCCTGCGTCGCTCGCGCGGCTACTCCCCCTTCCCCGTCAAACTTCCCTTCGAAGTTCCACAACTCCTGGCAACGGGATCGGAACTCAAGAACACCTTTTGTATCACCAACAAGAACTACGCCTTCCTCAGCCACCACATCGGCGACATGGAAAACTACGAGACATTGAAATCCTTCGAGCAGGGCGTGGAGCATTTCGAGCGTCTCTTCCGCGTAAAGCCCGAAGCGATTGCCTGCGATATGCACCCGGATTATCTCGCAACGCGCTACGCACTCGAGCGCGCCCAGCGCGAAAACCTGCCAACCTTCAATATTCAACACCACCACGCCCACATTGCCGCCTGCATGGCCGAGCACGGACTGGACGGTTCGCGCCCGGTCATCGGACTGGCCTTCGACGGAACCGGCTATGGCGACGATGGCGCCATCTGGGGCGGGGAGGTGCTGGTGGCGGACTACAAGTCTTACCGGCGCGCCCTGCACCTGGATTACTTCCCGCTGCCCGGCGGGGATGCGGCGGTGAAGAAACCGGCGCGCACGGCGTTGTCCCTGCTGTGGGCGTTGGGCTTGGACTGGGATGAGCGCCTCGGCCCGGTAGCCGAATTTTGCGCCGATGACCGGACGTTGTTGCGGACTCAACTTGAGAAGCGCATCAACGCGCCGCTGACCTCCAGCGTAGGCCGCCTGTTCGACGCGGCGGCGGCGCTGGCGGGGGTGCGGCAATCGGTCAACTACGAGGCGCAAGCGGCCATCGAGTTCGAGGCGTCCGCGGACCCGGCTGAGGACGGGGCGTACCCGTTTAAACGGGAGCAGGCCGTGATCGGCGTCCGAAGCGCGGTAGAGGCGTTGGTCGCGGATGCGCTGGCGGGCGTCCCCATCCCGGTCATCTCGGCGCGCTTCCACAATGGCCTGGCCGACATTTTGCGTGTAGCCACATTAGAACTGGGCCGGGAAACCGGCATCCGCGAGGTTGCCCTGTCTGGCGGAGTATGGCAGAATATCACCCTATTACGACGAACTTTGTCACTATTGCAGGCGGACGGTTTTCAAGTATACATACATCATCAAGTGCCGACCAACGACGGCGGGCTTTCCCTCGGACAAGCCGTCATCGCGGCCAGCCGGCTATCCGGCTAGCGACTATCAGGCTATCAGACTATCAGACTATCGGACTAGGAGACTATCATGTGTTTAGGCGTACCGGGAAAAATTGTCGAGATCGATAACAGCGGGGCGTTGAAAATGGCAAAAGTGGACTTTGGCGGGATTTTTCGCGAAGCCTGCCTGGAATACGTGCCGGAAGCCAAAGTTGGCGATTACTGTGTGATTCATGTGGGCTTTGCCATCAGCC
>JBMOMO010000146.1:0-112020 GCA_049324135.1 Chloroflexota bacterium | reverse complement strand
AGGAACGTCCGTTGCGCGTATCGCCTCAGCGCCGATCCAAACGACCGTGCCGGCAACCTCGGTTTCCGGTTGTGCGTTTCCCCCATCTCTCTTATCTCTGAACTCTGATTCTCTGGACTCTGACTCTCTAACACCAGATTTCCGAAGTCTTGGAGACTTCGGAAATCTATTTTGATAGCCAATTGATAGCCGGGGGACAGGCGCGAAAGCCGTTTTGCCGGTATCATCGTCCTATAGTTTCGTAGTGACGACTTCAGTCGTTCAGGCCAAAAAGCGACTGAAGTCGCCACTATGGGCAAGAATTTGCGTCATCTGTGAAATCTGTGGATTTTCATCGCAAGAAAGGAACTACCATGTTTTCGAAATTTCGCGAGCCGGTCAGCGGGTTGACCCACCTGGGCGGCGCGATCGCTTCGGCGGGCGGGTTGGTGGCCTTGTTGGTGGTCGGCTGGCAGGGACTGGAGAAGATCGTCTCGGTCCTGGTGTACGGTCTCAGCCTGGTCGGGCTGTTCGCCGCCAGCGCTGCTTATCACCTGGCAAAGGTAAAGCCCGCAACCCTCACCATCCTGCGCAAGATCGACCACTCGGCCATTTACCTGTTGATCGCCGGGACGTACACGCCCTTCTGCGTCAACGCCTTTACCGGTTTCTATCGCTGGGGTTTCCTGGCGATCATCTGGGGCATTGCGCTGGTTGGCATCCTGGTCAAGGTGTTCTACATCCACGCCCCGCGCTGGCTGTCGGCGGGGGTGTACGTGCTGATGGGCTGGCTGTGCGTGGCGGTGATCGGGGAAATGACGGCTGCCCTGACGCCCTTCACCCTGGCCTGGCTGCTGGCGGGCGGAATCGTGTACACATTGGGCGCGGTGGTCTACGCCGCCAAACTGTTCAACTTTGCGCCCGGAAAGTTCGGCTTCCATGAAGTCTGGCACATCTTCGTGCTGCTGGGCGCGCTGTCGCATTTCGTGGCCGTGATGGGCGTCATCTGGCCGGCGGGGTAATCCACAGATGACGCAGATTGCGCAGATTCTTCACAAGCCGCCTCCTTGCGATAGAACCACTTGCGGCTTCGCGCCTTTGCGCCTTGGTGACTTTGCGTTGCGGTTCCAGATTTCCTCTAAGCCCGACCCTTGCTGGAGGCCAGGTAGATGCCAGCCAGGATGAGCGCCCCGCCCAGCAGCGTCAACGCGGAGGGCGCTTCCTGCAAGATGAAATAAGCCAGGATGGCCGAACCGACCGGTTCCCCCAGGGTAGTGATGGACACCAGCGCAGCGGGTAAGTAACGCAACGCCCAGTTGTAAGTGGAATGGCCGATCAACTGCGGGATGAGCGCCAGCAACGCGATCCACACGTAGGTCAGGGGCGAAAATCCGGTGGGGCGCTGCCCGGCCGCGAACATGATTCCCAGCAAGGCAAGCGCCGCGACACTATACACCAGGAAGATGTAAGGGACCAGCGACATCCCGGCGCGCAGACTGCGCCCGATCATCAAGTAGCCGGCTACCGCCCAGGCGCCCGCCAACGCCAGGAAATTCCCCAGGAAGGCTTTCCCCTGCACGAACTCGGACAACGGCGGGCAGGCCCCCCACGCTGCGCTCGCCTGTGCCTGCGTCACTGGCGCAGGCGGGGCAGGCAGGCCAGCCTCCAGCGTGCAGGAATCGCCCAGCCCGATCACCGTCCCGCCCGCCAGCGCCAGGATCATGCCGAACAGGGCAGGGCGCGTCAACGGCTCGCGCAGGAACAGCGGGGAGAGCAGCGCCACCCACAACGGCCCGGTGCTGACCAAGACCACCGAACTGGCAATGCTGGTGTATTCGAGCGAAGAGATCCAGGTGGCAAAATGGACGGCCAGGAACACCCCCGCCAGCAATCCCAGCAGCAGGTCGCGGCGGGACAACCGGCGCAGTTCGGCGCGCCCGCGCGTCAACGCAACGGGGGTCAGCGCCAGGCTGGCAAACGTCAGGCGCAGGGCGGCGATCACCAGGGAGGGCGCCTCGCGCTGCGCGAAGCGGATGAAAATCGAAGCGGTGGAGACGGCCAGGATAGCGGTCAGCAGGCCGAGGGGGAGGATGAAGCGTAAACGTCCTTGTGACATGGCAGATCGTCCTTTGGCGATGGGCGCAAGTATAAGCGATTTGTTAGAGTCCGCGACCATTTCTTGACAGGCGCAAGGCAATATAATACAATTTTGGTTATAATTATCATAAAAATATGTCACTTTTTCGATCCCCCGGCATCCAAAGGGAGACGAACCAACTCAAAAGGAGAGGCAGATGGCTTACGAACTTCCCAAACTGGCTTACGCGTACGACGCGCTGGAACCCTACATCGACGCGCGCACGATGGAAATCCACCACACCAAACATCACCAGGCTTACATCACGAACTTGAATGGCGCGCTGGAGAAACACCCCGAACTGGCGGGCAAACCGCTCGAGGCGCTGCTGGGCGACCTGAACGCCGTCCCCGAAGATATTCGCGGCGTGGTGCGCAATCACGGCGGCGGTACCTGGAACCACTCGATGTTCTGGGAGATCATGGCGCCCAAGGCCGGCGGCGCGCCAAAAGGGGCCCTGGCTGCCGCCATCGACGCGGCTTTCGGTTCTTTCGACGCCTTCAAGACCGAATTCGAAAAGGCGGCCAACACCCGCTTTGGCTCCGGCTGGGCCTGGCTGGTCAAGAAAGGCAGCGGCCTGGCCGTGCTTTCGACCGCCAACCAGGACAACCCGCTGTCCGACGGCCTGGCCCCCATCCTGGGGCTGGACGTGTGGGAACACGCTTACTACCTGCATTACCAGAACCGCCGCCCGGAGTACGTGAGCAACTGGTGGAACGTGGTCAATTGGGATGCGGTCGCGGCCCGCTTTGGTGGATAGACAAAACAAAAACGTTAACCTTGCAGACAAAAAGAAGCCAGATATAATAAGTATCTGGCTCTTTTTATTCAACAAGGAGGTTGCTCGTATGACTCACATCATTACCAGTTTGTGCCTGAGAGACCGCGGCTGTATCGAGGTTTGTCCTGTAGAATGTATCGTACCCGGACAACCGGTCGCCGAATGGCCCTGGATGTACATCGACCCCGACACCTGTATCGACTGCGGCGCGTGCGTGCCGGAGTGCCCGTATGCAGCCATCTTCCCTGAAGATGAAGTCCCCTCGGCGTATAACGCCAAGGGCGGCGAATTCATCAGCAAGGTCGGGCTGGGCGGCCACTACGAAGCCGCCAACCATCACGGCAAACAGGTCGTCCTCGAGACCACCAAAAAACTGGAGGCTGGCGAAGTGGTCGACCTGACGCCCGACATCCAGTTGAACCACGAATTCTTCCAGAGCGGGCCCGGCTACGGCGCAAAAGACAACGACGACGGCATGTAAGCCGCAACATCGAAAAGCCAGGCGGCCGCCTGGCTTTTTTGATTTCCGACCCAACATTATGAAGATTATCGCAATCCCCGTTCGTCCCATCATTGCATCGATCCTGTTCGCTGCGTTTGCCCTGCAAAGTTGCGGCGCGCCTGTCGTCGAGACGCAAGCAGGATTGGCGACAAAGACTCCCGGCGACATCCCGACCTGGACGCCGCGCCCCGGCGACCTCCCGGATACGCTTCAGACTCCCACCCGTCCTGCCACCGTTACCCCGGCCCCATCCGCCGCCCCGGCCGTCTCCCCCGCCCCCGCCCAGGTCGCTGTGCAGGCCACTGGCGGCAATCTCAACATCCGGCGCGGGCCGAGCGTGGACTACAACCCGATCGCGGTCTTGCGCGACGGGCAAACGGTGACGGCCACCGGACGCGACCTGGTCAGCCGCTGGCTGCAAGTCCCGCTGCCTTCCGCCCCCGGCAAGTCGGGCTGGATATCTACGCTGACAGACTATTCGATTGTCACGGGGGATGTGGAAGAATTACCCGTGGTCACGGTCCCTCCCGCCTCACCGGCCTATATCCGCAACTGCACCAAAAACCGGATGCTGGTGCTGCCGCTGGAGATCGAACTGCTCGGCAAATACGACGAGCCATATAACGAAGAACGCTTCCCACCCGGCGAATACCAGGTCTACGACCTGGAAGCGGGCGTAGACGATGTATACGAAACCGTACATGTGTCGGAGGGAAGCCGGGTGGATATTACCGAAGACGGCCTGGGGGACAAATCGAAGTGTGAATAATTTGACAATTGTCAGGGGGCCAAGGCAACCTGGAGAAAGTCGCTGGCAATCGCTTGCGCCAGGCCGGGGTCGTCCGCCTCCAGCAACACGACCAACGCGAGCGGCGCGCCCTTCCAATCGGGCAATGTCCCGGCCAGTTGCCAGGTCAACGGTTTTTCTCCCGCTACGACGCTCGAAAACTCCCACACCGGCTGCGCGGAAGACGCCAATCCTTGCGCGGTTTCCCTGGCTGCCTGTGAGGAAAACACTTCGATTTCTTCACCTGAAGCAGGCAACACCACCCAACCTTGCTGCGTGGTTTCGACCGCCAACGCCATGCGCGGCGGCGGGCGGACGCCGTCTGCGCTGAGGGCCGAGGCCGCAAGCGCCATCTGCAGGGGACTGACGCGCAATTCCCCCTCAGGGCGGCTTGCCAGGGCAACAGGCATACGCAAAAGCGGCGCGCTGTAAAACCCCAGCGCCTGGTAGGCTTGCGTACGTTCCTGGTCCGAGGCGGGGTACGTTTCGCCAAGCCAGGCTTGCAAAAACGGGAGGGCCGCATTCCCAGGCGGATAGCGCCCCAACGTAGCGCGGTTGAGCAGGGGCGCGTTTTCATCCAACGCCAGCGCAGGGCCTTGTTCGTCGAGATGCCCGGGGTCGAAACCAGGGTGGGAGGCCATGGCCAGGATTTCGCCTGTCCCTGCGTTGAGCAAAACAACGGCGCCGGTGTGATCGCCCAGCAAACTATCGGCTTTGGCTTGCAGGGCCAGGTCTATGCTGGTGCGGACGTCCAGGCCGGGGGGAGGCGTCCCGTATAACACGTGATGCCACCAGACCAGGCTGGCCGGGTTTCCCTGCAAGCCCCGCAGGTAGTCGTCCAGGGAGGCTTCCAGGCCGGCCTGGCCGTAGATGGGATGCGTGTACCCGAAAACAGGCCCAAGCGCGGGGTACTTGTAGGCTCGCGTTAGATCTCCGACCTGACCCTCCGTTAAATTGAGAGGAATATTGTTGCGGTCTAACAGGGCGCCTCTTTGGACGTAGCGGTCAGAGATGGAACGCCGGGCGTTGTCGGTGCGCGTGAGCAGGTCAGGGCCTCGCGCGATGCCCCACCAACCCACACCCAGGGACATGGCAACCAGTCCCAGGCCAACCAACCCGCTGATGAGGAAATACGGCTGGGGTTGCGGCAAGGGGGCCGGCTCCTCCTCAGCCTGGTTGCTGATCAACATGAGCGCAAACAGGGCTGTAAACGACGTCAACAAAGACGACCCGCCATAGGAGACGAAGGGCAGCGTCACACCGGTCAGGGGCAGGATGCGCAGGTTGCCGCCGATGATCAGGAGGCTCTGCACGCTGAAATAAGCGCCAATCCCGGCGGCCAACAAACGCCGGAAACGGTCGGGGGAAAGCATCGCGATCTTATGGCTACGCGCAACCAGCAACCCGATCAACGCCAACAGGCCGATGACGCCGACCAGGCCGGTTTCTTCCGCGATGGCGGTAAAGATGAAGTCGGAGTGGGCGATGGGGACCAGGGACGGGCTTCCCAACCCGGGGCCGCGCCCGGTCACGCCGCCGTTTGCGATCGCCAGCAGGGACTGGACGATCTGGTAAGCGCGGCCGCTGGGGTCTGCCCAGGGATTGAGCCAGGCGTCGATGCGCAAACGGATCACGCCCACCAGGAAGTATCCACTCAGCCCGGCAAGCGCCAGCGCGCTGGCGCTGACCAGGAGGGCCCTCCGATAACCGGTGGCAATATAGACCACAATGGAATAGATGAGAATGAAAATGGAGGCCGTACCCAGGTCGCGTTGGACGAACAGCAGGAGCAAGGCCAACCCGGTAACGAACAAAGTAGGGAACAGGAGCGGGATGAGACGGTTGCGGGCAGGCAGCCTGTCGGCCAGGTAAGACGCCAGGTAAGCCACAAAAAGCAACTTGAGCGGCTCGGAAGGCTGGAAATAGACGCCGCAACAGCCCAGCCAAAGGCGCGGCCCGGTCCCAGCCGGGTTGCTTCCCAGGAAAAGCGTCAGGGCGGTCAGGAACAAGCCGCAGGCAAGCAAAATGTATTTATAACGGCGAACAAGTCCAAAGTCCGGAAAGAAGCGCAGACCGAGAGAGAAGAGGCCCAGGGTCACGAGCATCCAGATCGTCTGCCGCAGGCCGAATTCCGGCGTCAATCTCCACACGGTAAGCAATCCCCAGCCGGTCAGCAGGGCGGCAACGG
This sequence comes from Chloroflexota bacterium, assembly GCA_049324135.1. Taxonomy (GTDB): domain Bacteria; phylum Chloroflexota; class Anaerolineae; order Anaerolineales; family Villigracilaceae; genus JAABUE01. Next base: position 105,646 of record JBMOMO010000146.1, on the reverse strand, counting down.
GCAACAGGTAAGGGTCGTGGTCTGGGAGGAGGCGCGCCTGGTTGCGCCGCACAAGGGAAAAGGCAGTGAGCCAGGCTGCCAGGCCGATCCAATGAGACCACTTGTAATCCACATCCCACGACCGCTCGCGGACCGCCGGGGACAAGGTCAGGATGATGGAGAAAGCGATAAGAAAGACGCCCGCCAATTTGAGCAAGCGGCTTTCTAACTGTTCGTTCATGCGTTGAGGGACAGGGCAATTAATGGATATATTTGCGGATGAGCAGGTCGAGTTTTTCGCGCGCGCCTGGCGGGATCAAATCCGCGCGGGTGATGAGCGCGCTGGACAAGGCCTGGCCGCACTCGCATTCGCGCGTCCCGGAAAGCGACCGGGCCAGGTTGCGGATGGTTTCCTGGGCGATCGCAGTATTCTTGTTGAGGATCTGGACGACCATTTCCACCGTAACGGGCGATTCACTGACGTGCCAGACATCGTAGTCGGTGACATGCGCCATGACAGCGTAGCACAATTCCGCCTCGCGCGCCAGGAAGGCCTCGGGGGAAGTGGTCATGCCGATCAGCGACATCCCCCACGCGCGGTAGGTGTGGGATTCGGCTTTTGTCGAGAAGCGCGGCCCTTCGATGGTGATGATTGCTCCGCCTTTGTGGACAGTGGCTTTGGTCTCTTGAACGGCCTGCTCCAGTTGCGCAGACAGGCGCGGGCAGAAGGGGTCTGCTACGCTCACATGAGCCACAAGCCCCTCCCCAAAGAAGGTGCGCGCGCGCCCTTTGGTATTGTCATAGATCTGGTCCGGGATCACGATTTGACCGGGGGCATAATCTTCCCGCAAGGAGCCGCAAGCGGATATGCTGACGACCCTCTCGGCGCCAAGTTCTTTGAGCGCGTAAATATTGGCGCGGTAATTGACTTCCGAGGGTGTGATGTGATGCCCGATGCCGTGCCTGGCAAGGAAGGCCAGGCGCTGGCCTTCGAGTTCGCCTACCACAATGGGTGCGCTCGGTTTCCCAAAGGGCGTCACCATTTCGTATTCCTGTGTGTCCTGGAGCCCAGGCATTTCGTACAGGCCTGAGCCGCCGATCACTGCAAGGGTCACATGTTCGTTCATTCCGGTTCTCCAGTCGATTCTATGCGTTGGGTGGGTGGGCTTGCAGGGTCTACGCCCAGGTTGAGCGTAATGAGCGTCTTGCCGCATTCAACCTGGTCGCCGTTTATGATCACGGTCGGGGTGGTAAGCGTTTCTCTGTTCAGGCGCGTGCCATTGGTAGAGCCGAGGTCCTCCAACCACCATTGCCCATGATGGTATGAAAGGCGCGCGTGGCGAATGGACACGGTATCATCCTGCAGGGCAACGTCGCAATGTAAATCGCGTCCTATCAAAATTTCAGCCTGCGAAAAGAAGCGCGGCTGGGGAGGTATATCCGCCGCCTGGGTGATCAGGTTGATAGCGGGAATTTTGCGGGTTGCAAGGAACGTTCCCTGGGAACGCAGGTCGCGCCAGATGGTCCACAACGCCCAGAAAAGGAACGCATATAATGATACCGCCAAAAACACCCGCAGCGCGAGGACGATGGGAGCGCTCATTCTTGATTGTCGGTTTTGAATTTCCCGGTCTGCCGGTGCAAGGATGCAGTTGGCCTCTCTGTCGAAGCGGGACTCAACGGGGAAGTATCTGCCAGGTCTACCCGCGAAGGCGGATTATCCTGCCCGAACACAAGCACAACCCCCGCGAGGGAGATGACATCGCCTGGATAGAGAACCGATTGGTTGATCTTTTGCCCGTTGATGTAGGTGCCGCCGGTCGAGTTCAGGTCAAAGATCACGTAGCGGCCTTTGATGGCGCGCAACTGGGCATGGTTTCGGGAAATGCGAGGGTCGTCGATCACAAGTTGGTTGTCCATCCTGCGCCCAATGTTGACAACCGGCTGGTCGAGAGGAAAGACTTTAACCCCGTCAACGATCAGGAACGCATTCTCGATGGCTGTATCCACTGCTTCGGAGGCTACGCCCTGGGCGGGAGTCATGCCCCTTGTGTCTGCAACAGGCTCTACCTGGTGGGAGGCGATCACGTCGAAAAAATTCTCATCCCGGTCCGGGTTTTGGGTGATTGATATGGTTGGAGGCGCAGCAAAGTGAAACCCGGCCTCTTCCCCCACCGCCATCAAAGAGGCAATCACTGTTTCCAACAAGCGCGCATCCTGCCAGGTCAAAGCCTGGCTGGGGTGAACCACCAGGGTAAACACATTCGGGGCTAATTTATCGTCATCGCCGCCTTCGATGATATTACTTTTCATCGCCTCGGCCAGTTTTTGAATTGCCGGGCTTTGCGCCTTGAAACCAGGAAGGGCGCTCATCAGTTTGACCTCGACCAAAGCCTGCAAGCGGGATTCGATTTGTTCCAGTTTTAGTTTCATCCTTCAACTGCCCTTTTTCTGGTGGGTAAACCTTTCGTGGTTATTATAGAGGCCAGGGGCCTTTTCTGCAATCCCACGAATTTACTGGCAGGAACGAATCGCATACAACGATGCTAAAAGCCTTTTCCGCAATTCGGACACTTTGTCTCATTCTTGGGTACCACGAAGCCACAATCAGGGCAGGTGTCTGGATGCGCACTGCCCAAAGGCGCACCGCAAGCAAGGCAGGTTGCCTCGCCGAGCGGGTTGGCTGCCCCACAATACTCACAAGCAAGCCTGCTGAGACGCTCTGAAAGTTGGTGGGATGCGCCAGCAGCCGCGGCGTTGCGCGCAATCACCTGCCACACGTTTTCACTCAACTGTAAACTCTCGATGTCCTGCGCAAGGTCGTCCAAACGCCCAAGCAAGTTGAATGGATTGCGCAACAGGGAAAAGGCTGTCTGCCCGAGACTGGCCGCAACACCCAACCAGGCCTGCTGGCCTAACTCCACCATGATCCCATCGGTCACTTTTTGGAGAGTGACCGTTAACGCTGTCTGCCCGCCCGACATCGCTCCCTGGCGGGTTCCGATCTGGACTGCCAATTTGTCGCTGTGGCCGAGAACCTGGGCGCGGAAATTGCCGCGGTTGAACTCGGCAAGCAACGCCTGCGCAATGTCCGTCGGAGAAAGATTGCCGTGGAATATTCGCCTGTCCATGTTTTCGATTATAATCGCCTTCTTGATTTCTTGAATCCAATATACGCAAATGAAACGAAACTGGTTCAAACTTCCCTTTTGGGCTTCTTTATTGATGGGGATCGTCACTGCCTTTTCGGTCTTTCGCGGGACCCTTGTCCTGGCCCAGCAACTGACGCCGGCGCCAACCGATGTATTCATCACCGTGACATACTCCGAACAGATCAATGTGCGCTCCGGACCCAGCACAATTTTATACGACATCATCGGCAACATGCAACCCGGCGAAACCGCCTCCGCCCTGGGAGTGTCGCCTGGCCGTGACTGGGTCAAAATCGCCTTTCCGGCCGGCCCAGGCGGAACGGGATGGGTACACACATCGCTGATTTCGATTTCTTCCGGGAACTTGCAGGTACTCGAGCCCCCCCCTACGTCGACGCCGTTGATCACGCCAACAATCGACCCTACACTTATGGCCGCGTTTAATCTCCAGCCGACCTCAACCCGCCTGCCAACTTTTACGCCGCCGCCCCCATTGGTCATCCCCTCTTTCACTGAAACGCCTGAAAAAAACCAAGCGCCCAATTACCCAATGGGAGCCATTGCGCTTGCCCTGGGTATCCCAGGCCTGGCCGGCTTCCTGCTTTCTTCGTTCTTTCGGAGGCGATAAGATTGAAGGCGGGGAAGATGTCCGGCTGGCGCAAAGTTTACATCGGTATGGTTGCCTTGAGCGTGCTTGCACTGGGTCTTGCCCTGCCTGAAACCTGGCCCGTGCTGGCGCAACAGCCCACCGGATCGATCCCAACCGTCACCGGGACGACTTCAGGGCCATTTGTGACCGTGTATGCAGACTTGCCTCAAGTTGACGTTTACGCCGGCCCGAGTTCATTCCTTTACCCGGCGGTGGGCATCTTGTTGGCCGGTCAAAGCGCCCCCGCCCTGGGACGCGCCACCGACCAGGACTGGATCCAGGTACGATATCCTGGCATCCCGGGGTCAACCGCATGGGTATATGCGCCTTATGTCAGGATTTCACCGGGCGCGCGCCTGCAAATTGTCAAAGCCCCTCCAACGCCTACCCCATTTTCCACGCCCACAATTGATCCGACGCTGGCGGCCGCTTTCATTGCCCTCGAGACGCCCACACCACTGCCGACCTTTACGCCCCCGGCGCAACTGGTTGCGCCGACCTTTGTCGATGAAGATACCGGACGCGCCACCCGCATCCCGGTTGGGCTGGTTATTTTTATCCTGGGTTTTATCGGCGGCATGGGCGTATTGCTGTCATATCTTAGAGGGCGGTGAATCAAAAAAGCGGCAACCGACCAGTCGCCGCCTTTTTATTGCGCCATCGCATCAATTACTACAGTCGCACGAACTACCACAGGAACATCCCTCGCCCTGGTTTTGTTGACGCGCATTTGGAGCGTTGACGGCGAAGCCGGTCCCGCGTTGTGGATCACTGACAAAGTCAATCGTAGCGCCGCGAAGATAATCCATGGAAACATGATCTACCACGAGGCTAATCCCATCTGCCGCAATGGTTGTATCATCTTCCGTAATGTGATTATCCAGCGCCATACCAAATTGTACCCCGCAGCAACTTCCTGCAGAAGCATAAACCCGCAACGCGTATCCTTCGAGTTTCTTTTCTGCCAGGATATCACTCACTGCTTTGATGGCGGTAGGACTGATTGTGATGAGGTTACCCTCAGTTTCTTGCAACATGAGATATCTCCTTGCGTCTTTGAATTGGAGACATATTATCAAAATTGTGAATTGCTGTCAACAAGAACTGCCAGAATCTTGAATGCCTGTAAAAAAGGTCTTTTCTACTTTGGGCTAACACAGAAAATTCCCAACCTTGACGTGTACCTGTTTTGTGGGATACTTGGATGACAGCCTAGCAGTTTTAGACAATGACGTAGCAAGTTGTATAAAGGCATTGCTTACATTAAGTAGGGCTGTTTGCGCGGGTGTCGCCAAGTGGTAAGGCAGTAGCTTCCCAAGCTACCATTCCGTGGGTTCGAATCCCATCACCCGCTTACCAGGCACGGTTTCTCGAGAAGCCGTGTCTTTGTTTTTGCAAGGTTGCTGTTATGAAACCAAAAGATACCTGCAAGTAAAATTCAAAGCGGAGGCTTGGCAGATGACAAACAATATCACAATCCTATACGTCGAAGATAACAGTGACAACCGGACACTCGTGCGACGCATACTGGCTGCTGAAGGATATAATATGATAGAGGCTGCAAACGCTGCGCAAGCGTTTAAAACATTGGAAACGACAAAGCCTCATTTGATCCTGATGGACATCAATATGCCAGACAAAGACGGTTACACATTAACCACCGAAATAAGGAAAATACCAGGACTCAGCAAAATCCCCATCATTGCGATCACAGCCAATGTAATGCGCGGTGACCGGGAAAAATCTTTCGAAGCAGGTTGTGATGGGTATATACAGAAGCCCATTGACATTGACCTGCTCACAGAACAAATCAAAGAATTTTTGAGGAGCTGAAATGGCAGATCCAGACGTAAAAACCTCTGATACCCTGTCCAAACGGATTGCCATTCCAAAAGACTTGACAGTCCTGGTGGTCGAGGACAATGTATCCAACTTTGTCCTCATTGCCCGCATGCTCGGTTATATGGGTATCCATTGTGAATGGAAGACATCGGGGTACGAGGTGGTGGAATACGCAGATACCCTTCCCCGCCTTGACCTCATCCTGATGGATATTCGCCTGCCATACGAAGACGGATATGGAGCGCTGAAGAAAATTCGCGCATCCGAGCACCTGAAGTCCATCCCCATTGTAGCCGTCACAGCAGAAGCCAGTGAAGAACAGCTCAGCAAAGCGCGCGCTTCGGGCTTCGATGGTTTTCTCGGAAAGCCCTTGGACCCAGATCGTTTCCCTGAACAAATCCGGCGAATCCTCAATGGTGAACCGGTATGGGAGTTAGGTTAGCCGTGAAATCAGATAGATTGTCTCGAATGCTGAAACACCTTGGAAAGGCGCTAGAGGGGCTAGGCTATTTTACGGCTGTATTTGGAATAAACAACGAGACTCTTACGCTAATTTCGGCTTCAAATTCCAACAATATAAAAGAAGGACTCCCTGAACATATTCCGGTCAATTCCAATCTGTTAGAAAAGCATCTTAGGGGAGAAATCAAAATTCACGCACTTCCAGATGATACTGCGGGACTATCGGGTATTTTTCAGTTTGTTGACCATTTTCCAGTAAAGAAAGTCGCCTTGGCAGCATTCCCAGGGAAAGGCGAAATGCGCGGACTCGTCCTCATAGGAGCCAAGGAAGGCCAGACGCTTACAGAAGAAACGCTTCAGCCCTGCATCAACGTGTTGAATCTTGCCGCAATAGGAATCGAACAAACAGAAGCCGCACAGCAAACAAATGTACATATCGCGCAATTAGAAGCCTTGACAGCCATAAGCCAGGCAGGCGGCTCTGACGACCTGACAAACGTGTTCAGCGCAATCCACGAACAGGTAAAACGCCTGATCGGTGATTATGCGTTTATTGCTGCGCTTTACGATGAAAAGACCGCATCGATTCGAATTCCTTACTCGTATGAAAATGGCAAAATCAGTTCAATGGAGACCTTTCCTCTCGGAGAAGGCCTGACTACTATATTGATTCGCACCAAACAACCGTTGCTACTTAGCGAAAATGCTGAGAGACAGGCCGAAACCCTGGGCGCAAAAGTAGTTGGCAACCCAGCCAAATCATGGATGGGAGCGCCCTTGATGATTGCCAACCAGGTAATTGGCGCATTCATCGTACAAGATTTGGAACAAGAGGGGATGTTTCGTCAAAAAGACATGCAAACCCTGTACACGCTTGCCCAACAAGTGGCCGGCATCCTTCACAGTAAGATTTTATTAGATGAAAGCCGCCGCCAGGTCTTTCAAATCCAAACAGCAGCCCAGATTGCCCGCGACATCAGCAGCGCCTTGAATTTAGATGAATTACTCTTGAAAGCAGTCAACCTTATACGCGAACGATTGGATTTTTATCACGCAGCCGTTTTCCTGGTTGACAATATGGGCAAAAATGTCATCATCCGCGAAGCAACGGGAGAGGCTGGCGTTCAGATGAAACGCAGCGGGCATAAACTTGCGATAGGCTCAAAGTCGATTGTAGGCTTCGTAGCGGGACAAGGCGACCCCCTGGTCGTCAACGATACCGCTAAGGACGCTACGCATCTGCCCAACCCCCTGTTGCCTGATACGCGCGCCGAGGCCGCTATTCCATTGAAAATTGGCGACCACACGCTGGGTGTTTTGGATGTACAAAGCATAGTACCATTCTCTTTTGGACCATCCGATCTGGACACCTTGCAAATTCTTGCCGACCAGTTGGCAATTGCTGTTAATAATTCAGAACTTTTTGCTGAAACGCAAGAGCACTTATCCCAACACCGGTTATTGCACCACATCACGACCTCTGCCGCGTCTGGTACAACACTGGATGAGGCGTTGGAAAGCGCCGTTAAAGGGTTGCAGGTCAGCCTGGGCGGCGACCGGGTCTTGATCATGTTGACCGACCTTGAACGAAAGAATTTGATCCCTAAAGCCTGGGTCGGTTATTCAGAGGATGTGGCAAGTCGCATTATTCCGGTCGGAACAGGCATTACCGGCTGGGTGGCTGCGCACCGGAAATCGCTGCGCCTCGATGACATTGCCGAGGATACTCGCTATATCCAACTCAGTCCCAATACGCGCTCTGAGATGGCAATTCCTCTCATTTTTCGGAATGAATTATTGGGTATATTGAATGTCGAAAGCGAACTCATTGCAGCCTACACAGAAAACGACGAGGAAATGCTTGGAACACTGGCGGGCAGTTTGGCGGCCATTATTGCCAATGCCAGGCTCTTGGAGCAAATACGAAAACAAGCCGAACGTGAGCGACTGTTATATGAAGTCACAAGTAAAATCCGCCAGTCCACAAATATGCAAACGATCTTGATGACGACCGTTGGTGAATTAAGCCGAGTAACAAGCGCGCGCAAAGCACAAATTAGAGTTGGCATTAAAAACGACAACGGCAATGAGCCTGCCCCGTAACGGTAAAGGAAATACCTTTATGGAATCGCAATACGAAAGTTCTATTCAAAGATTTCTGAGCCGGGTTTTGAAATGGTCGGGCGGATACTACCTCGTGCTGTCCATTTTTGTGGCACAGATGGGATCAAACGCTGTTGCGATTCCGGTTATTATCATTGCGCAGGCCAACGCCGAGTTTTCACCCACAGAGTTTGACCAACTTACAAAACTAGCCGGATTTCTGGCCCTTTTTGGGAATACTATTGTATGGTTGTTCTCGTACCTTCTTAATAAAAAGGCTTTCCGCGGCCTGCAAAGATATAAAAAGGGGAGTTCTCTAATCGCCGGATCCGTAGATGAGTTAAGCGCATGGCAACAGATTGGCGCTTGGACCTGGAAATACGCAATCACAGCCTCAATCACCACAATCCTTGTAGTCTGTCTGCCGCTTCTGTCTTACTTATATTTTTACATTAATGCAACAAACGACCAACTGATATACGCCCTGATTAGCATAACGGTTGTAATTTTAACTATCATCACGCTCGACGTAAGCATCCTCGACCGACTTCTTGTCCCTGTCCGCCACGCTCTCCTTCCAAGGGATTTTAATGTGCAACTGACAGGCACAAGTAGGCTGACCCTCCTGGGGCGAATTTACGTTGTGGTCCCCGCTATGATCCTCCTCAGCATTTTGCTGGTTGCGCCAATTGGATATCACCAAACTTTCAGGGTGCTCTACGAGGAAATCGGCTCTGCACAGGTTTTATTCGAATTACAGGTACAGTCCATCCTCGTCAGCGTTTTTGCGGTCTTCCTGGGACTTGGGCTTGTCTCCCTTTATTCGATCTCTCTTACCCGTCCCTTGAACGAAATGATAACCGTGTTCAAAAAGGTTGAGCAAGGTGATCTGAAACAGCGGGCTCAGATTAGCGCGTCTGACGAAATTGCGCAAGTCACCATTTACTTTAACCGTATGATTTCTCGCTTGGATGAACTGCAAGAAACCCTGGAAAGGCAAGTGGAAGACAGAACTGCACAACTAAGAGCGATCAACGAGGTTGGACGCGTAGCCACATCTATTCTCGACCCAGATAAATTGATGACCAGTATCGTCAACCTGATCCGAGAGCAATTTGGACATTATTACACCGCCATTTACCTGGTTGATTCAAGCAACCGATGGGCAGAGATTGTAGAAGCCACAGGCGAAGCCGGCCGCGCCATGAAAAATAGCAAACATCGCTTGGGAATCAATGAGCAAACAATGATTGGGCGCGCTATAAAGAAAAGAGAAGCGCAAGTAGCCCTGGACACAGGCAAAGATAACGCGCGGCTTGAGCATCCTTTGTTACCTTACACGCGCTCGGAAATAGCCTTACCACTGATCATAGGCGACAGGATCCTTGGGGCGCTAGATGTGCAATCAACGCAAGAAGCAGCATTTAGCCAGCAGGATATTGAAACTCTTCAAAACATGACCAACCAAGTCGCCATTGCGCTCGAAAACGCCCGCCTTTTCCAAGATACCCAACGAAACTTGCAAGAATTACACACCATCCAACAACAATATCTTCTCCAATCTTGGACTGAGTCCAACCTGCCTCAAGGGGAAATGACATTATCCATTGGCGAGGATTCTGAATTCGACGCCGAACACGAGATCGAGATTCCCATCGCTTTGCGTGACCAGGTTATTGGGAAAATCAGGCTCGAAAGGGAAGAAAATGCAACCCCAGAAGAACAAACCTGGATGCAAGCAATTGCGACTCAAACCGCTTTGGCGCTCGAGAACGCACGCTTGCTCGAGGAAACACAAAGCGTAGCCAATCGAGAAAAAGCCATTGCAGAAATTAGCAACAAAATCTGGACATCAACAACCATGGAAGGCATTCTGCAAACGGCAATTCGCGAACTTGGAGTAGCCCTGGACGCAACAGAAGCCACGATTGAATTAACCAATGACTGATGGAAATCATGTAATGCCATGAAACACCCCGAACAAGTTGACACACCCGAATTAAGATTGATTTCTCCAGAAGAGTGGCGGAACCGTTTCTTGCACTCCCTGTTGGTTGGGGCTGCTATTTTTGGCTTGATCGCCCTCATCCCTGCTTTCTTCAGTACACCAGGCCAAACCCTGATCCTCGTTTACATTGCAAGTTATGTTACCTTGCTTGGGGTCATTTTTGTCCCGTTTCCTTATCGAATCCGAGCCGGGGTATTTTTATTCTTATTGCTGGCCCTTGGTATCAGCGGTCTACTCGAGATTGGCATCCACAGCAATGCGGACGTCTATTTGCTTGCATTTGTCGCCCTTACGACCTTGCTCTTATCGCCCAGGACTGGGATTCTCGCCATTGTCGTGAGTATAACCATACTCATTGCTGGCGCAATCGCCATATTGGGAGGCTATTACCAGATTGTGGACACTACTGCAAACGCCGGAAGGTTAGAAGACTGGATCAGCGGCATCGCAACACAACTTCTCCTTTCTGTTACCGTTGTAGCCGGTTTGCGCAGACTTCGTTTTGGGTTCATAGATTCGAGTAAAAACCTCACGGCAGCGCTTCAAACCCTTGAGGAGGAACGCGCCTCTTTGGAACAACGCGTCGCAGAGCGAACCAAGGAACTCGAGAAAAAAGCCGATCAACTAAACGCCGCCGCCTACATTGCCCAACAGGCTGCAGAGTTCAAAGATTTAAACACCTTGCTTCCCAATGTAGCACAACTGATTTCCAAGGAGTTTGGCTTTTACCACGCCGGTATTTTCCTGGTTGCGGAGAAAGGAGACTACGCCATCCTGCAGGCAACTTCGTCAGAGGGCGGACAACGAATGATAGCGCGTGGACATCGGTTGCGCATTGGCGTAGAGGGAATTGTGGGCTTTGTGGCGGCAGAAAAAAGACCGCGCATTGCGCTAGACGTTGGGGAAGACGCAGTATTCTTCGATAACCCGGAACTCCCCGAAACGCGTTCAGAAATTGCCATTCCACTCATCGCACAGAACAGGTTGATTGGCGTCCTGGATGTTCAATCCGTCGAACCTCAGGCTTTTACCCAGGATGATGTAGACATCCTTCAAACCCTGGCAGACCAAATCGCCGTTGCAATTGAAAATATTCGCTTACTGACAGAAAGCCGGAGTCTCATTCACGAATTGGAGACGATGTCGGCAGAGAACGCTCGGCAGAACTGGCAAGAGCAACTCAGTTCCAAAATACCTGGTTATCAATATTCACAGACCGGCATTCGCTTGCTACAAAATGAAATGCCCGCCGCCAACAAGAACTCCGTAATGATTATTCCAATATTGTTCCGCGGGCAAAGGATCGGAAAAATTACCCTCCAAAGGAAACCCAACCAACCAGACTGGACGACCAATGAACGCCAGTTGGCAAATGAAATTGCCGCGCAAACTGCGTTGGCGCTCGATAACGCCCGATTGATCAAACAAACGCGTGAAAGCGCCTTGCGCGAGCAGGCTGTGGCCGAGATAAGCAACCGAATAAGGGAAACCCTGGATTTGGAAACTGTCCTGCGTACGGCCGCGCAAGAGTTACAACGTGCGTTCAATTTACAAGAGGCTGAAGTGCAGTTGAATACCCGCCAAGATGCTTCAACTTACAGCGAACGCGCAGATTCAGGAGGGCAGACAAATGACTGACAGCGGACGACCAAAATATTATGTGAGTTTGCGAATTAAATCAGCGTTTGCCTTTTCCTTCCTGACCATCTTCTTTGTCGGCCTGATAACGCTTGTATATTATTGGAGCGCACGCGTACAATTGCGCCAGGATATCCGGGAACGCTTACGCGATGTCGCCGCTGTTGGCGCGTTACAGATTGAGGGGGATGAACACGCCCTGCTAACCGATCCGTCTCAGGAAGGAAACGAAACGTACCTTGCGCTAAAAAGAGTCCTGCAAAATATTCGCGACTCTGGTACAGATATTCGCTTTGTGTATACCATGCGCCAGGACGCTGATGGAAACATTGTGTTCATCGTCGACGCGGAAGAAAGCGAGGAGGATATTTCTCATTTGGGAGATATTTATGATGACGCTGGCCCTTTACTCCAAGAGTCTTTTTCGATTCTACAAGAGCCTGTGGTAGAACAAGATTTTTACACGGACCAATGGGGAACCTGGCTCACCGCTTATGCTCCATTTTATCGCTCCGATGGACAGCGGGAAGGGATCGTCGGCATAGACATATCGGCCGCCAAAGTTCTCGAAAAAGAACAACAAGCGCTCATTACGGCAGCAATCGTTCTGCTCATATCAATTCCACTCATCGCAGGCATTGGATGGCTGTTTGGCAGAAACTTGACCACCCCCCTCGAAACCCTGACTGTTGGCGCCAGGCAACTGGCAGATGGGAACCTGGATACCAAGATCGAACTCGACAGCCCCGATGAAACGGGGTTGGTTGCAAACGCATTCAACGATATGGCCAGCCAATTGCGAGAACTCGTAACCGATTTGGAAAAACAGGTTGCCGAGCGCACGAAAACACTGGAAAGACAGATTTCTCAAATTCAAGCGGCTGTTGAGGTCGGGAAATCGGTGGCTGCGCAACATGAGTTGAATGAGTTGCTAAACAGAACGACGCAACTGATCAGTGACCGATTTGGTTTTTACCATGTGGGTATCTTTTTGTTAGACGACCCGAGAGAATATGCGCTCTTGCGGGCTTCTAACAGTTCTGGCGGGGCGCGCATGTTGTTGCAAGGACACAAACTGAAGGTCGGCGAGGTAGGCATCGTCGGAACGGTAGCAGGTTCGGGTCAGGCAAGAATCGCGTTGGACGTCGGCCAGGATGCAGTTTATTTCAACAATCCGCAATTGCCCCAAACGCGCTCCGAGATGGCCCTTCCCATCATTGCGGGCGGGGAAACGCTGGGGGTGCTGGACATCCAAAGCACGGAGCCAAACGCTTTTGCCGAAGGCGATATTCCTCCCCTCCAGGTGCTGGCAGACCAATTGGCAACCGCCCTGCAAAATGCCCGTCTAATAGAAAGAACCCAGCAGGCCCTCGCAGCTACTCGCCGGGCATATGCGGAAAGCAGCCAAGAAGGATGGCAAAGGATACTGGCCAGTGCAAGCAAAACCGGTTTTATCGGGTATGCACGCGGAGAAATCATACCCAGCGGCACAACATTGCAACAGCCGGAGGCGATCCGAGCCAACAAGGAAGGCGAACCCATCTTGAGCGAGGACCGAAAAACGCTGGCTGCGCCAATTCAAGTGCGCAACCAGACAATCGGCATTGTGCGCTTAGTGAAGCCGCCTGAAATGCAAGACTGGTCGCATGATGAGATTGCTGATGCGAACAGGTTGGTCAACCAAATTGGCGCCGCGCTGGAAAGCGCGCGATTGCACCAGGACACCCAGCGCCGCGCCGAACTGGAACGCGCCATTGCCAATGTTTCCAGCCGCATTGGGGCTGAACCGGAAGTGGACGCCATCCTACAGGCTACCGCCGAAAGCCTGGGCGCTTTATTGACGGATTGCGAAGTGAGCGTGAGTATCCTTTCAGAAGACGCTCACGATCAACCTGAAAGCCAGGCGCTTTAAGTCCAATTGAAACGAGTTCGTATGACAGACACGCTTCCAGAAAATCAGACCGCCCAACAAAAGACGCCTCGTTCCAATTTTGTCTCCCTGCGTACAAAATTGATCGTTGCCAACCTGTTTGTCACGATTGCGGCAATCGTCTTTGTTGGGTACTACCTGCTTAATCGCACCCAAGCGCTAAACAATTTGCTGACAGAGCAATTAGACAAAAGCGTGCAACAGGAAACTGAAAACCGTTTGGATGCTGCGCTAGCCGAAGGAGCGTCAGCATTAAATTCTTTTTTCGATACTACTGAAAAGAACCTGGAAACAGCGCGCATTGCCACAGAGACTTATATCGAGAAGGAAATCGAAGTGGCTGATGGCATCTATGTTTCCGGGGTCTTATGGAACGCAAGCGAAACCTTGTTTTATCTCCCTGGCGGGAGTTTGGATAATCCCAACCAGGAGACCGGCTCGATCTTCCTCCCAACCAAAGTAGTATTGACTGAAAAACTGGCGAGTGAGATCAATGCGCTCAAACAGTTGGATACGATTGCGCCTATCATATTGAAGGAAAATCCAAATATTATCGCATTGTATTTTGGCGGAAAAGAGAAGGAAACTTTATATTACCCTAACATAGACCTGGCCAACATTGTGCCGGTTGATTTCGACGTTACCCAAAGACCCTGGTTCTTGGCGGCCTCGCCCGCCTCGAACCCAGACCGGGAGACCGTATGGTCCGTCCCATACCAGGACGCGGCGTTACACGGCCTGGTAATTACCAGCAGCGCTCCTATTTATGACGAATCCGACAAATTTCGAGGGGTAGTCGCTGCGGACGTGCTTATGACGAGCATAACCCAGGCAGTGTCTTCCATTCGGACAGGCGATACAGGGTACGCCTTCCTGGTTGACAAAGAAGGTCACGTGATCTCAATGCCAAAAGAAGGATATGCCGATTTTGGCATTCCCGCAGACATCCCGGACGGCGAAATCGTCCAATATACCTTGCCAGATAAAGTACCGCTTGAAATGTTCAAAATTGTAGTCAAGATGACCGGAGGGCAACGAGGCCTGCAAATTGTCCAAGTGAATGGGATTGAAAAATATGTTGCCTACCGCCCAATCCCAAACATCAACTACAGCCTGGGCATCATTGTACCGGTCAGTGAACTGCGCCAGCCATTTCTTACTGCTGTCCAAACGCTGGAACGCGAAACCACCACCACGATTATTTTTGTCTTCATTGTACTGGGCATCGTTATAGGGATTGCAACACTTGTCTCTTGGGGCGCCAGCAATCTCCTCACCTCCCCGCTAACCAAGTTAACACAAACAGCATCCGAAATTGCGGCCGGAAACCTGGCAGCCAAAGCCAGCATTGCCACAAAGGTGAAAGACGAGATCACGACCCTGGCCGAGACCCTGGACAGCATGTCGGCAAGATTAAGCGACTTGATCTTCTCACTCGAAGAACGGGTACAGGAACGCACGTCTGCGCTACAAAAACGGGCAAATCAACTCCAGGCGGTCTCAGAAGTTGCACGCGCCGCCGCGTCCATCCGCGACCTGGACCTGCTCCTGTCCGATATCACCCGCGAGATCTCTGAGCAATTTGGTTTTTACCATGCCGGCATTTTCCTGCTGGAATCAAGCGGGCAAAACGCTGTGCTGGTAGCCGCCAATAGCGAAGGAGGTCAAAAAATGTTGGCGCGCCAACACAAATTGGCCGTTGAACCCAACAGCATTGTTGGCTTTGTAGCCAGCACCCAATCCGCTCGTATAGCCCTTGACACCGGCGCGGACGCAGTATTCTTTAACAACCCAGACCTCCCAGAAACGTGCTCAGAAATGGCCTTGCCTCTCAAAGTTGGCCAGCAATTGATTGGCGTACTGGACGTTCAAAGCACAGAAAAAAACGCTTTCTCACAGGAAGATATTGCGGTAATCTCCACCCTGGCCGATCAAGTGGCAGTTGCCATTGAAAACTCACGCTCATTTGCAGAAACGCAGCGGGCGCTGGCAAAGGCAGAAGAAACATATCAAAAATATTTTGGTCAAACCTGGTCTCAATTTGCCCTCCAAACCAGAAAAACTGGCTACCTATACAAGAATGGAAAAATCCTACCACTTGACGCGCCTGCTACCCCATCACTCACAGACAACAATGATGATAAATTGAGCATCCCGCTTGTGCTGCGCGGGCAGACCATGGGAATCCTCGAAATCCGGCCAAATCAAACAAAGCGAAAGTGGACGGACGACGAGTTAGTCCTGACGCAAGCCGCCGCCGAACGCGCCGCGTTAGCACTGGAAAGCGCTTATTTGTTAGACGAAGCTCGCCGCCACGCTACACGCGAAAGAACGATAGGCGAGATAACCTCGAAAATTGGCGAATCCATTAATGTTAGAAACATTCTGCGCACTGCTGCTGAAGAATTGGGACGCGCTATCCCTGGCTCCAAAGTATCAATTCGCCTGAAACCAAAAGAAACCGACGGGTAACGCATGACCGCACAAGACCTCCCCAAAATACGCACGATACAAGCGCCCGAAGATTTCCATGAAGACCTCTTTGCAAACATTAAGGTCAATTGGAAACTCAATGCATTGATCTTTGTAATGGTGCTAGGTACGATAGGCGTCTTCCTGGCCGCGCTGCGCGGTTTAACTTCAGTAGGAACCCAACAAAACAAAAACTACGAAGTGGTATTACTGCCCCTCATCAAGACCAGTCAAGTAAATGCTGCAATAGCCGATATCCAAACCGCCCTGATTGCGCTACAAAATGAAAACCTCCTTCCAGCCGAACGCACCCATCACATTCAAACAATTCGCGCTGCGGAAGAACAAATAAAACCAATCATTGACACGTATGCGGCCGTCTGGCTATCCCCTGTGCCCTTAGAATTTACGGCTGGCTTGCGCCAGACAAAACAACTTGAGATAGAACAAAAAGTCAACGCCTTACAGGCTTCGGAATTGGCGAGCTTTAACCGGTTTACAAGTGAATACGCGACCTATTCATCGTCATTTAACGCGATGGTTGCTACGTTAGAAACAGGCGAACTGGACATAGAAGCAAATCAAGATGCACTCTCAGCGCTTGCGTCAGCGCGGACTTCGATTGAGCAATTAATTGAAATTAACAACGATTTTTCCAGTGTGCTAAATGAAATGATCGAGGTTGCCTACCAAGATGTCATTGTACGAATGATACTGGCGCTCTTGCTGGCAATTATATTTGGATTATTCCTCTCTTATTCCATTGCTCGCTCTATCAGCAAAAGGTTACAAGTTGTGCAAAGCGCCGCGCAAGCCATGGAAGATGGCTACCTGGACAAGCGCGCTATTATTTCGATTGGCGGCAACGACGAGATATCTTCCCTTGCCGCTACACTCAACAACATGTCCAGGCAATTACAAGAAACGCTAACTAGCCTGGAACAGAGAGTACAGGAACGCACCCGCGATTTGGCGTCAGCAAACAAAGAAAGCAACCGGCGTGCAAAACAGTTCGAGGCCATCACTTTAGTGAGCAGCGCAATCTCATCCATCCGCTCCTTGGACGAACTGTTGCCAAAAATTACTCAACTGATCAGTCAGGAGTTCGGCTATTATCACGTTGGCATATTCCTGAGCGACGACAGAAAGGAATATGCCCTCCTCAGGGCGGCAAACAGTGAAGGCGGTCAACACATGCTTGAGCGCGGACACAGGCTAAAGATCGGTGAACAGGGCATTGTTGGTTACACGACCGGATCAGGCAACCCGCGCATTGCGCTGGATGTTGGTGAAGATGCAGTATTTTTCGAAAACCCCGACCTGCCGCAAACCCGCTCAGAAATAGCGCTGCCATTGAGGATTGGCAAATCTATCGTTGGCGCCTTAGATGTACAAAGCACCGAGCCAACCGCTTTTGGGGAAGAGGATGTCCGCGCACTCTCCCTCCTGGCAGATCAGGTAAGCCTTGCAATCGAAAATGCGCGCCTGTTTGACCAGGCGCGGAAATCCCTGGACGAAGCCGAGACAGTTTACCGGCAATACATCCGACAAGCCTGGAACAGACTACCAAAAGAACAAAAACTGGCGGGGATCATATACACAGCCGAAGGGGTTAGCCAGGTCGAAAAACCAAGCGACTGGCAAATGATCGAGCGGGTTAAAGGACTATCCGCAACAGATGAGCAAACTCGCCTGGTCTCCATACCCATAGAGATCCGCGGAGAGCACATTGGTACACTGGATGTCCACTTGCCTTTGACAACAGAACCAAGCGCAGATCAGCTGAATCTAATCAAAGCAATTGCTGATCGCGTAGCGATTTCAGCAGAGAACGCGCGTCTCTTTGAAGAGACCGCGCGTCGCGCAGAACGAGAACGCCTTGTTTCCGATATAACGACAAAAATCCGAAGCGCCAGCGATCCAGACGACATGATTCGAATAGCCCTCGACGAACTCAAAACGGCGCTTGGCGCTACCCAGGTACAACTATTACCCCACACCCTGCTAAAGCAGGGGCCAACTGAAAATAATAACGACCCAAACTGAGATAACCAGGTATGGAGAGTAAGATATGGCTTACATAATTGCAATCTCGAACGAAAAAGGCGGAGTGGCAAAAACCACCACCACCTTGTCTCTTGGCGCCGCCCTGGCTGAAACCGGACAAAGAGTATTGTTGATTGATTTGGACCCCCAGGCGAATTTAACGTTGGCCGCTGGATTGGAAATCAACCAGGCTCCGGTTTCGTCCAGCAACATATTGATAGAAGGGGCCTCCCTGTTGAGCGCTGTCCAAAAGACAGAAATCGAAGACATCGACCTGATCCCGGCGCATTCCAACATTGACAGCGCAGAACAATACCTCCCCATCCGCAACAACTACACGGCTATCCTAAAGCGCGCCCTGGAAGCGGCCTCCCCCCTATCATACCAGTTCATCCTGCTCGACTGTCCACCCTTCCTGGGAGCCATTACGCAAAATGCCTTAAGCGCAGCAAATTTACTGGTTATCCCAACACAGGCCGAATTCTTCTCTGCCTACGCCTTGCGCAATATGATGGGAATGATCCGCCGGATACGACAGGAAAGCAACCCCGACCTCGCCTACCGCATCCTCATCACCATGCTGGATCGCAGGAACCGCACGCACCGCAACATCCAAGAACAACTACAAAACACATTTGGCAAAGGCCTGTTCGAAACAGTCATCGAGATTGACACAAAACTTCGGGAAAGCCCGATTGCCGGCCAACCAATTACACACTACAAACCCAACAGTCGCGGCTCACAACAATATCGTGTCCTTGCCCAGGAGTTACTGGAATATGTCGAAGAAAAAGATAAACAACAGGCTCGATAAACTTTTCGACGAGATAAAAAACAACGAAGCAGAAACGCAAGCCGAACGTCCGGACAGAAGCGGCAGTCGAAAGAACAAACAGACGCCCAGCCTCCCGTCCACTCCTATGAGTCTTTCGGATGAAATATCCGAAGTTCTATTTGGGACGGGGATGACGCTTCAAGCCGACGAAAGGCTTGCTTCCGTTATTTCGCGGGACGCCCCTACGACGACGCTTTCTACCGCTTTCCGCCTGGACGAAAAGAATTGGTCAACACTCAAGGTTGTTGACGAAACAGGGAAAAGCGATTGGGGCTCTGAAGAACAATTACTGGTCAAACAAGTAGCCGACCAATTATCCCTCGCAATGGAAAATGCGCGCCTGTTCCAGGAAACACAACAGCGTGTTCAAGAATTGACAACACTACTCAACGTAAGCCAGAACCTTGCAGAGGTGCCATTACAACTAGAAGAAATTGCGAACCTGATTGCAAAATACTTCATACAAATTTTCCAGGTAACAGAATGTTCGATTCTCCTGCTCACCCCTCAAGGGAAAATGCGCACCGTTGTTGATTACATACCAGAAAACAAAAAACGCCCCGAAGACGAACTATGGACAAACCTGGAAACAGACCCAGCAGACTACCCGGCCACGCAACAAATGCTGGCAACCTTGCAACCTGTCATCCTGTTAAGCAGTGACCAAAGCCTGGATGACATCGAACAGGCTTACATGAGGAAATTTAGCGTCAAGTCGCAAGTGCGTTTGCCGCTCATCATGCAGGGCCGCGCAACAGGCATGATCCACCTCGAGGAACTTTACCAGGAAAGACAGTTCTCCCAACAAGAATTGAACCTGGCGATGATTCTATCCAACCAGGCGGCAGTTGCCCTGGACAACGCCAGGCTATTCCAAGAGACACAAGCCCGGGCTGAGGAATTAAGCGCCCTCAACCAAATCATCTTCTCTTCCAGTCAAACGCTGGAATTAACGCAACTCTTGGAATCACTCCTTTCACAAATCTTGGATATGCTTGGTTTCAGTTGCGGTCTCATCTCACTCAAGAATGAAGCCTCAGGGCAACTGGAATTATTTACGCACCAGAACCTGCCCTTACCTGTTCTACAAAAACTGCAAACCGCAGGACTGGCAGGAACTCCGTGCGACTATGTATTCAAATTGCAATCTACACTGGCTGTTTCTGACACGCGGGAAGCAACGCCGATTGATTTCACAGGGCTAATGAGCAACGGATTGTTTGCATATTTGGGCGTCCCCCTGGAAGCAAAAGGGCAAATCGTTGGCACATTATGTGTTTTCAACGAGAACCCTGAGCCAATGTCGGAAAATATGGTTGGCCTGACACAATCCATTGGACGGCAAATCGGTTTTGCCATTGAAAATGCCCGCCTTTTCCAGCGAACCCAACAGTCCGAGTCCGAACTAAAAGCGCTTTTCTCTGCCATGGAAGATGTCATTATTATCTATGACCGCGAAGGCAGGTATGAGCGCATTGCAGAAACAAACCCAAATTACCTGTTCCGCCCCAGTGAAGAACTGCTTGGCCGGACATTGCAAGAAGTATTGCCAGAAAACCTTCACGCGCCCTTCTTGTCAACCATTCGGACCACGCTGGACACCGGACAATCCCAAGAAATCGAATACCCGTTGGAAATAAACGGCAAAGAATACTGGTTCGATGCCAACGTTTCAAAACTAACCGAGGATCACGTCTTCTGGGTTGCGCGAGACATCACCGAGCGCAAAAGGGCGGAAGAAGACCTGGCTAAATTCAAACTGGGCATCGAAAACACGAACAATGCCGTTTTTCTAACAGACGCAACAGGCAAAATTCAATATATCAACCAGGGATTTGAAAATATCTATGGATATACGCTAGACGAAGTCATTGGTCAAACGCCCCGTGTCCTAAAATCCGGCTTATATCCGCAAGATCGATACAAAGAACTTTGGGAATCGCTGGTTGCAAAGAAGACGTATTCTTTGGAAATAATCAACCGCGCAAAAGATGGCCGTTTGGTTCCAGTCACCGGAACGTACAGTCCAATCATTGGAAATAATGATATGGTCTTAGGCTTCCTTGCTGTCCAGACAGACATCACGGAGCGCAAGCAAAACGAAGAAGCGCTGCGACGCCGAAACGAATACCTGGCCGCCTCGGCCGAGATTGGACGCCTGGTCACATCTTCCCTGGACCTGAAAGCCATCTTTTCGCGCGCAGTAAACCTGGTGCAGGAACGCTTTGGTTACTACCACGCTGCCATCTTCATCGTCGAAGAGACCGGTTTCAACGCAGTGTTGCAGGAAGCCACCGGCGAGGCTGGCGAGCAAATGAAACAGCGAGAACATTCATTGGCAGTCGGCTCTAAATCAACCGTAGGGCAAGCAACAGAGACCGGAAATCCAATTGTCATCAACAACACAGCGCTCGATCCCATCCACAAACCCAACCCTTTACTCCCCGATACAAGAGCCGAGGCCGCCATCCCCTTGCACATTGGAAACCGGATTATCGGCGTCCTGGACATTCAATCGACGGAAGTGAACGCTTTTTCGCAAGATGATGTAGCCATTCTACAACTGTTAGCCGATCAAATCGCCATTGGAATTGACAACGCGCGTTCTTACAATATCGCCCAACAGGCTGTTCAGGAAATGCGGGAGGTTGATCGACTGAAGAGTCAATTCCTGGCAAATATGAGTCACGAACTTCGCACCCCTCTCAATTCGATCATCGGGTTTGCACGAGTCATCCTTAAAGGAATTGACGGCCCTGTTACAGAATTACAACAACAAGACCTGACGGCTATTTTCAATGCCGGGCAACATTTGCTTGGCCTGATCAATGACATCCTTGATCTCTCCCGTATCGAAGCGGGCAAGATGGAACTTTCGTTCAGCGAAGTAAACATCAATGACCTGATTACAAGCGTGATGTCCACTGCCGCAGGCCTGATCAAGGACAAACAAATCACCTTGAAACAAGAGGTTGCAGCCGACCTCCCAACAGTCCGCGCCGATCCAATGCGCATCAGGCAGGTAGTGATCAACCTGCTTTCTAACGCGGCCAAATTTACAGAAAAGGGAGAAATCACTGTAAGGGCTGAGGTGGACGACCTGGCTACAACCGGGCAATCTTCTGTGATCGTCACTGTTACCGACACCGGACCGGGCATTTCTCCTGAAGACCAAGCCAAACTGTTCCAGCCCTTCTCACAAGTTGATGCATCCCTAACTCGTAAAGTCGGCGGTTCTGGCCTTGGATTATCAATTTGCCATCACCTGGTCCAAATGCATCATGGCCGCATTGGTGTTCATAGTATGCCAGGAAAGGGAAGTTCATTCTATTTTACTGTCCCTATATTTATGAAAGAACAAAAGATTTCAACAAGCGGCCTCAAGACAATCCTGACTATCGACGACGATCCGCAAATCCTCAG
Source organism: Chloroflexota bacterium (assembly GCA_049324135.1). GTDB lineage: Bacteria > Chloroflexota > Anaerolineae > Anaerolineales > Villigracilaceae > JAABUE01. The sequence continues at coordinate 83,107 of JBMOMO010000146.1, read as the reverse complement.
TCTGTATGAACGATATCTGCGGCCAAAAGGTTTCCAAGTAATCAGTCTAAATGACCCCGCGCGAGCAAAAGAACGAGTAAGGCTATTAAAACCTTTTGCGGTCATCCTGGATATCATGATGCCAGGGTATGACGGCTGGCGCGTTCTTGAGGACCTGAAATCCAACCCCGAAACGCGCGGTATCCCGATAATCATTTGCAGCATTCTGGAAGAAGAAGAAAAGGGATTCAGCCTGGGCGCAGCAGATTACCTTGTCAAGCCGGTTGTAGAAGATGATTTACTATCTTCGCTTGATCGTCTAAATAACGATGGAAGTATTCGAGAAGTATTGATCATAGACGATGACCCGAATGATCTGCGCCTGCTTGGAACGATGATCTCGAACCAAGGAAGATACAAACCTATCCTGGCAGAAGGCGGGCAGGCAGGGTGGACTGCAATTCAAATAAAGACGCCACATGCCATTGTCATGGATCTGTTCATGCCAGATGTAGATGGATTCTCACTTCTTGAGAAATTGCATGAAAGCAACGAACTGAGGAATATCCCTGTTGTTGTGGTAAGTAGCAGCGACTTGACAGGCGAGCAGCGCGACCAACTTCACATGTTCGGGCAGAAGTTGTTACAAAAAAGTTCTTTGCAAGAGCAGGAACTCATTGCAACAATTGAAAATGCGCTCAAACGCATAGACAACTAAAAAATTATCAGGAACATGTTTGTTGCCAGGAGGCCGCAACGTGACATTTCAAATACGCTGTTTGGACTGCAATCATGCAGCGCCATTCCATCCAACAACCGCAAGTTGCCCCAAATGCAACAGTCAATGGAGAGTTGCGGAATACGATTTGGATTCAGTATCGAAGACCTGGAATGCACAATTGCATGAACGCACATTCGATCTTTGGAGGTACCACGAGTTACTGCCAGTCCGCAACCCCAATGCCAATATAAGCCTGGGGGAGGGCGGCACACCCCTTATCCAGGCAGTGAACTTGGGCATGATGCTCGGATGCCCGAATTTATTTATCAAGGACGAACGACAAGGCCCTACAGCGTCATTCAAAGACCGCCAAGCGGCTGTCACCATTGCAGCGCTCAAAGAGGCGGGTATCACGGAATTGGTTGCTGCGTCCACCGGGAATGTGGCAATCTCGTACTCTGCATACGCCGCGCGCGCAGGGATAAAGCTCTGGGCTTTTGTAACCAGCCTGGTGCCTGCTGTAAAAATGCGCGAAATTGCCTTATATGGAAGCCAGGTTGTAAAAGTAACCGGCTCCTATGATCAAACCAAACAAATGGCTTCCGAGTTTGCTCGCCAGCGCGGTTTGTACCATGATATGGGAGCAAGGACAATCACCTCTGTAGAAGCAATGAAAACGATTGCCTACGAAGTGGCGGAACAACTTACCCAAAAACTTGGACGCCCATCGAAGAGAAGTAAACAGTCACCCAAATGGCGTACACCCGATTGGTATATTCAATCTGTCAGCGGCGGTATGGGGCCATTAGGAGTCTCTAAAGGATTTCGTGAACTCACAAAAATGGGCTACGTCAATGGTTTACCTGCCATTGCCGCCATCCAGGCGGAAGGATGCGCGCCAATGGTCACAAGTTGGCAACGAGGCCTGGAAACCCCAATTGTGATTACTACACCCCAAACTCATATTGAGACGCTTGCGACTGGCGACCCAGGCCGAACCTACAAATTGCTGAAGCGAGAAGTCGATGAAACACAGGGAATATTCGAAAGCGTCAGTGACGGGGAAGCGTTCCGGGCAATGCATGTGGTCGCAAAGATGGAGGGTCTCTCTGTAGAACCGGCCGCAGGGGTCGCTTTTGCAGGATTGTTCAAATTGGTGCGCAATGGCGTCATCAAACCCTCAGATACTGTGGTTATCAACTGCACCGGCCATACCATGCCAGCCGAACAATGGTTGCTCGGAGAAGATTGGTCGCTGGATGTAGAAATGCCGAGTCGCGGCGAGATTCCTCAACAAGATGGCCTACTTGCTGCGTTAAACCGCGTGGCCCCAGAAAGATTCCCGCGCATCGCAATCGCAGATGACAGCGCCGATGCGCGCCGCCTGATCAGGAGGATATTACAATCGCAAGGTGATTTCACAATCTTCGAAGCCGAAAACGGCAAAACGGCTCTGGCTCTCATTGAGAAAGAAAAACCAGACCTGATTATCCTTGATCTCATCATGCCGGAAATGGATGGCTTTACAGTCATTGACATCCTGAAACGCAACCCCGAAACGGCAAACATTCCAGTAATCGTTGCTTCTGCCAAAGAACTGACACCCGATGAAAAAAATCGATTGGAAGGACAAATTCAATCGTTGATGCAAAAAGGAGACTTTCTCAACGATGAATTTCTTGATGAAGTCCGTTCGTTACTGGATTAAGGTCAACCCCATGCAAAAACGGAAAGCGGGGATTCGGGCTGTCTTGTTATCTGCAACCTTTCTTGGTTTCACGCCTGTTTTTGGCAAACAAGCAATCAACCTGGGGTTTTCACCTCTTGCAGTGGTTGGCATCCGAACATTGATGGCCACGCTCCTGTTACTGATTATCGTAGTTGTATTTCGGCGAAAATATCTTTACATCTACCCGGCGGGGTTGATTGGGTGCGGATTGGCAGGATTATTCAACGGAATTGGTTCTATATTATATTATTCGGCTTTAGGCCGCATCAATGCCAGCCTTGGACAATTGCTCTACTCCCTATATCCCCTTTTTGTGGCTATTTGGCTGGTATTAGACTCACAACCTCCTAACAAGTTAACCCTTTTTCGCATTGCACTTGCAATGATTGCCGTCTTCCTGTTGACCTATTCAGAATCAGTTACCATTGATATGGTTGGAGTTGGACAAATGCTACTTGCATCGATCCTGTATGCGCTTCACCTGCCGATCAATCAACGAGTACTTTATGATGTTCCTGCTCCAACGGTCACGCTATATACCTTAATAGCCATGAGTCTGGTCGTTGTGCCAGTGTTCCTCCTTTTAGGCCACCCAATACCTTCCAACGCAAGTTGGTATCCTATTATCGGATTGACGCTGGTTACGTTTCTTTCAAGGCTCGCGCTATTTCAAGGCGTAAAATACCTGGGAGGGATGCAAACAGCGCTCCTGGGACTATTGGAATTGCTGGTTGCCATCGGCTTGAGCATTACATGGCTGCACGAGAAACTCGCGCAAGCGCAATGGATTGGCGCAGGCATCCTTAGCCTGAGCATACTTCTAATGTATTTCGACAAACCTGCCACTGTACGCAAACCCGCAAAAAGTGGTTGGCTGGGCTGGCTGCGCCCCCCAACAAATTTTCCCCCCGACCTACCCTGAAACACGACCAGCGATTTGGCTCATTCTGGTTTCTTCTCAAAAACATATCCTGTCCCCCTGATACTGACAATTTGCTCAGACAGCGCCGGGAATGCTTCCAATTTATGCCGAAGCCGGCTCACCAAAGGTCGCAGGATCTCTGGCGCCTCCCGTTGTGACGTATCGTACCCCTGGACAAGCAGCACCAGGTCGCGATGAGCAAAAACCTTACCTTCGTTGATTAATAACACGCGCAACAAGCGACCCTCAGCCGGCGTCAGGCTTACCAAAATTTCTCCACGCCTGATTTGCCGGCGCGACAAATCCACTATTGTTCCATCGGGAAGCGAAACGGAATCCAAAATGTCTTCCAGATCAGACGAATCCGAATCCGCGCTTTTTGCGCGCACGCGCAACGCGCGACGCTCCAACCCTCTTTTGACGCTGGTCAAAATCTGCGCAGGAGGGGCGGGTTTCAACAGATAGTCGTGTATCCTCAGGCGTAACGCCTGGATGGCTGTTTCCGTAGAGCCGTAAGCGGTCAGCACAATCACTTCCGTGTCGGAAGCAATCTGGTTCACAACTTGAACAACTTCCAAGCCATCCATGCCCGGCATGCGAAGGTCAACGATCATCAAGTCGATATGATGCGTGCGGATATGTTCGATTGCGGCCTGCCCATTCGGGACAGAAGCAACACTATAACCCTCCAATCGCAAAATATCAGTGAGCGATTTGCGTGAAACAGGTTCATCGTCAACAACCAGGATGTTAAATTTCATCTTTTTCCTCCAAACGGCAAGTAAACGCGGAAACACGCTCCCGGTTTATTGTTTGCGACAAGTTCCAAAGATCCGCCATGCGCAGTAATAATATTATAACTGACGGTCAACCCCAATCCTGTCCCCCCGCTTTTCGTACTATAAAATGGCTCAAAAATGTGCGCCAGCCGGTCTCGGGGAATGCCCAACCCAGTATCTTGAAACAAGATTTCGACTCCACGTCGCACTACATGCGTATGGATTTGCAGAACGCCTCCATCAGGCATGGCGTCGAAAGCGTTTAAAATCAAATTGATGAATACCTGTTGAATTTGGCCGCTTACCGCGAAAACAGGAGGCAGGGAATCTGCAATATCTGCCTCTACAACGATACCACGCTTTTCCAATTGCTGGGACATGAGATTCATTACATGCCGTAAAACTTCAGGAACGTTCACTTCACTTGGGACAACGGCGCCAGGACGATAGAAATCCAACATCCTTTGCACCGTGGACATCAACCGATTCAATTCTGTTTTTGCAAGTTCGAAATATTCTGTACGCTGCTCTTCAGGCAAGTCTGCGCGCCCGGCCAGATGCAGGCAGTTCTGTACAGCCTGCAAAGGGTTATTCACTTCATGGGCAATAGAGGCGGTCAGACGCCCGGCGGCCGCCATCTTTTCAGCCTGGAGCAATGCTTGTTGCGATTCTTCGACTTGCTTTACATAATCTCGTAACTCAGCATACAAACGCGCATTCTCTATAGCGACAGCAGCCTGACTGGCAAGAATAAGGAACATTTCCATATCGGATTCGCGGAAAGGAGCGTCTTGGGCTTCTCTCCCTGCGAACAATATACTACGCACCTTCAATCGCGTTACTGGCACAAATAACACCGCGCCAAACCCAAGTTTCCGTAAACGCGACTGCAAAGTGGGATTTCCTGGGCCAGAGCAATTAACCAACACCGGTCCTCCAAATGCCTCGATATCCAGAATCAAGTCTCTCTCGGCCTTGCTTCGTAACGGGTCAACCACGTTCCCTTCACCAAAAAGCAATTGCAAACCTTCTCCCGCATATTGATAATAACCAGCACAGGAACAACGCAGGTGGCTGCGAATCGCCTTAATGATCAACCCCAACAATTGTTCAGGATGGGTCTCAGAGAAAAAGGATTCTGTTACCGCAAACAAGGGCCGTAGCGCCTGGATACGCGCAGCGTCACGTTTTTTCTCACTGTCAACCAGGGATTGTTTTACCGCGTCCACTAATTCGCTGCTTTTTTCAAACGGTTTAAGCAATAACCCGTCGACGCCCCTTCGAAGAGCCTGGATAGCCGTCTCCACCGTTCCAAACCCGGTCATGACCAGGACGGCGATATCGGGTTGTAATTTCCTGGCATATTCAATCACTTCGAATCCATCTATATCGGGCATTCGAATATCAACAAGGAGCAAGTCCACTTGATTGGCGCGTAAATACTCGATAGCGGGCGCTGCGGAAGTAAACGGTGCAACTTGATACCCCTCGCGCTTCAACAAGCGGTTACATAACAAAGTAATCCCTGGTTCGTCGTCTAATACAAGAATCCGCTCTTCCATCTCTTCAAAATCCTAAAATGGTAACCATACGGTAAAACAAGCCCCTTGTCCTAACTCACTTTCTACCTCAATCATGCCGCCGTGATCAGAAACGATCCCATATGTCACCGAAAGTCCCAAGCCGGTGCCGCCTTGCCCAGAACGAGTAGTAAAAAATGGTTCGAAAATGCGCTCCTTATCCGCTACGGCAATCCCGCCGCCCGTATCCGCCACACTAGCAACCACCCATTTCCGTTCATCACGCTCGCGAAAACAAGACTCTACCTTCAGGCTACCACCCGACGGCATTGCTTGCAGCGCGTTGTGAAACAAATTCAGGAAAACCTGTTTGATTTGGTTCCGGTCTACGGAAACCCAGGGTAAATTCGTTCCTAAACGCAGGTCCAATTGGACGCCGCTTGTGTGAATCAAATGCTTTGTCAAAGAAAGGGCGTCATTCACCAATTGGTTAATATCCACGCGCGTGCGTTCACTTTCGCTGCGGCGAGAAAAATCCAATAAACGACGCACAACATCCCGTGCGCGTCGCGCCTCTTTCAAGACCATCTCCAGGTCAGACCGGTTGGCCGCTTCTAACGGCATTTCCTCTAGAGCAAGTTCGGTAAACCCGGTCACTGTTGTCAGCGGATTGTTCAATTCGTGCGCAATACCGGCTGCCATCTCACCGACTGCCGCTAATTTTTCAGCCTGGATCAACCTACGCTCGGCTTCCATCTGCGCTTCAATCCGGGTCTGTAATTCGAGTTGAATTTGCTGCAACTGCAGAATGTTCTCTTGCAAACGCTGATACTGATCAGCGCTGGATAGTACGCTGCTCAAAATGCCCGCTAAAGATTCTAGCGCCATGAAATCATTTTGCCCAAACGCATTCTGGACGCTGCTTTCGATGTCCATCAAACCAATTACGCGATTCCCCTCTTTGAGGGCAATACACAATTCCGATCCTGCTTCCCACCCGCGAAGCGGATAATACAACGGCGACCGGCTTACATCGTTCACGAGTATACTCTCACCGGTTCGCAACACATAACCGGTTATGCCGCCATCACCTTCCCTGGCTGACAATAAAATTTCAGACAAGATCGCTTGCGCTGAGGGGGCCTGGGAACCGCCGACGCCGCATATCGTCGCATTCCCATCACGATCAACCAAAACGATCACCGCAAATTCGTATCCGAAATACTGCACCAACAATTCAGCCGTGATCTGCACGACTTCCTGTTTATTGACCAGGCCGATTACTTCCTGGACAACCTCGTGAATCAGGCCAAGATTTCTTGCGCGCGCTTCTGCTTCTTCACGCAGGCGACTATATTCAACCAAACCGGCCAGATAGCCCGACAAAACCGTCAAAGAGTGAATATCATAAACGGAAAACTCATCTGACCGTTCCTGCCCAAGAACGAGTAAACCGTTATTACGCCCGCGATACTTCAGCGGCACCAACATCAATGTGTGCGACTCGTCCAAAGCAAATTGCAAATCAACAGGCGCAGAATCCTTGTCGAACGATTGAATGTGCCCGATCTTCAAGACAGAAGCAAAGGGATGTCCGGCGACACTACTGGTGTGAATGGACAGCCGGCCACTGTCATTCTGGTATTCCCGCAGCATACGCCCGTCAGTAGATAATAAGTACATACTGATCGACTCAGTTTGGAACGCGCGCGCAACCAGCGCAAATGCTCTTCGCGCAATCTGGTCCAAATTCTGGCCGGAAGAAACTGTCAGCACGAAATCATTCAACAAGGCCAAACGACGCAAATGGCCGCTCAATTCTGTAAAAGTAAGGATGATCTCAACGGACGGCGCAGCGCGCGCAACCAGTTCCAAAAACTGCTTCCACTCTTGATCGTTAAAGGTACGCAACCGCCACAAAGCAACAGCCCCGATCAACCGCCGGCCAACCACCAACGGAACGCAACCCCACGCGCCAGTCGTCGGTTTCAAGCCCATTTGCGGAATGAACTCCCAGCCTGGCTGGTCGCGCTCGAAGCGCAAGCCAGCATGGGTCAGGCCGATCTCTCGCAGCGCATCGTAAGCCTCCATTGCCAGGGAGATATTCTTGCATTGCGGCGCTCGCCAGTGAGAACGCAGGTCAAAGATATCGCCGCGCCGCACGCCCAACCATGCCCCCTGGCAAGGAATTTGTTGCGCGATCAGGGCCAGAATCCTATCCAAGGCCGCCGGAAGGTCATAAGGCACTCCCTCCTGGATAGACGGGACGAGCGTGTCGCTAACCACCGGCAAAACCTCCGGCTCCTGCGCGGCGCCATCAGACAATGCATCTGCCGCCAATTTCCAAACAGCCCGCGAGGTTTTGTCTTGCTCCCCTCCACCGACCAACAATACATCCGTGCTCTTACCCACCGGATACGCATACAAACGCGGACAACCCAAAACCGATTCATCCAAAATACTGCGCGAACGGCTGGAACGGCTACCTAACGCCCCGCACAACCAAGAATCCACAGACGCCCGGGAAAGGTACTCGCCCAGCGCAACAACTCGCTTCTTATTGATACGATACACATGCAAAAAATGCCACTTTCCGCCCTGGCGCTCCAAATGCGCCCCCCAATCCGCGCCAGTGATATGGGCCGCTTCTTTGATAAGATGAAGCACTCTGCTGGATTCTTTCATAAACAACCTGATTATACAACACGAGTCGAAACAACTGGAAATGGTACAATCGGTTCTCACATGAATACCCCCTCCCTCACCGTCATTGGCGGCGGACTGGCGGGCAGCGAGGCCGCCTGGCAAGCCGCCCAATACGGACTCAAAGTGCGGCTTTACGAGATGCGCCCGGAAACATCCACCGGCGCGCACCAGTCCGCAGACCTGGCCGAGTTGGTCTGCTCCAACTCGCTCGGCTCGAACCTGCCCGACCGCGCTTCCGGCCTGCTCAAGGACGAACTGCGCAGGCTGAATTCCATGCTGCTTTCTTGCGCCGAAGCGACCGCCCTGCCAGCAGGCGGCGCCCTGGCCGTAGACCGGGAAGGCTTTGCGCGCGCCGTCACCGAACGCATCCAAAACCACCCGGACATCGAAGTCATTCGCCAGGAAGCCACCGGCATCCCAGGGACGCCCGCCGTCATCGCCTCTGGCCCGCTCACCTCCCCGGCGCTCTCGAAAGCCCTGGCCGAACTGAACGGCGAAGGGAACCTGTACTTCTTCGACGCCATTGCCCCCATCGTGGAAGCGGGCAGCATCGACATGGAGATCGCCTTTCACGCTTCGCGCTACGGCAAGGGCGAGCAGGAGGAGGGTGATTACATCAACTGTCCCTTCACGAAAGAAGAATATGAAACCTTCGTCCACGCCCTGCTGGCGGCCGAGCGCATCGAACTGCGCTCTTTCGAAGACGCCATCAAGACGGGCGTCAGGGCGGGCGCGCATCATTTCTTCGAAGGCTGCCTGCCGGTCGAGATCATCGCCGAGCGCGGGCGCGACTCTCTGGCCTTCGGCCCCATGCGCCCGGTCGGGCTGACCGATCCCCGCACGGGGCGCCGCCCCTACGCCGTCGTCCAACTGCGGCAAGACAACCTGGCGGGCGATCTCTACAACCTGGTCGGCTTCCAGACCAACCTGAAATTCCCGGAACAGCGCCGCGTCCTGCGCCTGATCCCCGGCCTCCAAAACGCCGAGTTCGCGCGCTACGGCCAGATGCACCGCAACACCTTCCTGGCCAGCCCCAAACTGCTGCGCCCCACATTACAACACAAAACGCGCGACGACCTGTTCTTCGCCGGCCAGATCACCGGCGTGGAAGGCTACATGGGCAACATCGCCACCGGCCTGCTGGCGGGACTCAACGCCGCGCGCCTGCTCAAAGGCGAGTCCCTGCTCGAACTGCCGCCCGAAACCATGCTGGGCGCGCTCTGCCGCTACGTCACCCACGCCGACATGCAAGACTTCCAACCCATGAAGGCCAACTTCGGCATCCTGCCGCCCCTGGAACACACGGGCAAAAAACCGCCCGGCAAACGCGAGCGCGGGAAAGCCTACGCCGACCGCGCCCTGGCCGCGCTGGAAACGTATATAAGCCTATGACAAAAAAACGGATCGCAATCTACCTTTCCCTGATCGGACTCCTGCTCGCCATCGTGACAGGCTGGTACATCTTCGCGTTCTGGACCCAGCCGGAGGCTGCTCCCGTTGCATTCGACGGACAGCGCGCCCTGGCCGACGTCGAAACGCAGGTCGCTTTCGGGGCGCGCACGCCCGGGTCGGCCGGGCAGGCCCGCGTCCTGGAATGGATGCGCGCGGAGTTGTCCGCTGCAGGCTGGGACTCGCGCATCCAGTCCGCCGAAATGCTGGGGCATCCCATCCAAAACCTGATCGCCTGGCGCGGGGACGAGCCGCCGCAGGTCATCCTCGGCGCGCACTACGACACGCGCCTCTTCGCCGACCACGATCCCGATCCCTTCAAGCAACTCCAGCCTGTGCCGGGCGCAAACGACGGCGCCTCGGGCGTGGCCGTGCTGCTCGAACTGGCGCGCACCCTGCCCGAAGACGCACCGCCGCTGTGGCTGGTCTTCTTCGACGCGGAAGACAACGGGGACATCCACGGCTGGGATTGGATCCTCGGCTCGCGCGCCTTCGTGGAGCAACTGGAGGCGCGCCCCGAGGCGGTGGTCATCGTAGACATGATCGGCGACGCCGAGCAGGACATCTACATCGAACGGAATTCCGACCCCGTCCTGGTAAATGAAATCTGGACAGCGGCGGCAGACCTGGGCTACGCAGACCGGTTCATTGCGCAGCCGAAATACAGCATCCTGGATGACCATACGCCCTTTCTACAGGCCGGCATCCCTGCCGTAGATATCATCGACTTCGATTACCCGTACTATCACACGGCCGCCGATACGCCCGATAAAGTTTCAGCCGAAAGCCTGGCAGCCGTTGGCGAAACGCTGCAAGAATGGTTGCTGCGCCGCAATTTGCCAGAATAGCGGGCGCGCCCGCACTTACCAATCCCCAGCAATTCTCATTATGAAAAAACCTTATCCGCAGATCCCCAAAGGGGACGCTGTGGCGCAGATTTAGCAGATTTTTAATGCTTTTTCTGCGTAATCAGCGAAATCTGCGGATGAATTAATCCATATTGAGAATTGCTGACCAATCCCTATTTGCCAAAAAGCGGGAGAGCGCGTAAACTATACTAGATGAACGCCCAAGACCTGCTTGCCAGCATCCGTCCCGCCTGGACCTATCGTATGGCGCACAGCATCGCGCGCGGCGCAGATGTGCGGGTGGATTTCCAAACCCAACTCGACCAGTTCTTCACGCACATGCAGCAAGCGGTCGCAACGGGCGACCCGGCCTGGATGGATTCCATCCTGGTCGAATGGACCGCGTCGCCAACCCAAACCGACCTGGAAGAAGGCAAGAACAATGTGTCCCACCTCCTGGGCCAGATGATCGCCGCGACGAATGAACTCGCGCACGAAACCCTGGATGAAAAAGAAGCCCTCAACCTGCTGACGGCGCTTCTGCCGATTTACACACATGTATTGGACAAGGCCGCCCGGCTGGAAATGGAAGCCCGCCTGGCCTATATGTCGAAGGAACTCCTCAATGTACAACGACAGTTGGAACACCTCGACCAGAGCAAATCGAATTTCATCTCGGTAGCGGCGCATGAACTGAAAACACCCCTCACCTTGATCGAGGGCTACGCCTCCATGATGCGCGACATGATCGAAGAGTCCGGACAAACCCAATTCGATGACTTGCTGTTTGGGATGAGCAAGGGTGTGATCCGCTTGCACGAAATCATCGACGACATGATCGATGTCTCGCTGATAGACAATCACTTGCTCTCGCTCCAATTCCAACAGACCACGATCCTTCATATCCTGAACCTGCTCAAGAACGACCTGGTCTCTTCCATCCTGGAAAGGATGCAAAAACTGGAAATCCGCAGATTCCCCGGCTGCCAGACCTGGATCTACGCCGACAGTGAACGCTTGTACCAGGCGCTCCGCAATGTGCTGACCAACGCCATCAAATATACGCCCGACAAAGGCAAAATCACCGTAGACGGACGCACGCTGCCCGGCTTCATTGAAATTACGGTCAAAGACACCGGCATCGGCATCTCGCCCGAACACCAAACGGCGATCTTCGAGAAATTCGGGCAATTGGGGCATCCCAACCTGCATTCCAGCGGCAAGACCAAGTTCAAGGGCGGCGGGCCAGGACTGGGCTTGCCCATCACGCGCGGCATCATCGAAGCGCATGGCGGCACGATCTGGGTCGAGTCGCCCGGCTGCGACGAAAAGAAATGCCCAGGCTCCACCTTCCATATCCTGTTGCCCATCCGAACCGATGCGGCCGACCCCAAATTGGAAAAACTTTTCCCGGCGCAAAGGCCCCGCTCGAACCCTGCGCCGGGGACTTAATCACCCAGGATACCAGACATCAGTTATGGCAAAGAAAACCCCTGAACCAACCCTGCCCCCAAGGGAACACGCTTTCCTGGTCGGCGTGGAAATCTATCAAAAACCTGGAATCCTGGGCATGGAAGATTCACTGGCCGAATTGGCCTTGCTTTCCGAGACCGCCGGGCTGGAGGTGGTTGGCGAACTGACCCAGAAACTCGACCATCCGCACGTGGAAACCTACATCGGCCCCGGCAAGGTAGAGGAACTCAAGGCGCTGGCCGAAGAGACGCTTGCCCAGGTGGTCGTCTTCGACGATGAACTTTCGCCGCGCCACCAGCGCGAACTGGAGAAGGCGCTGGGCGACAAAGTGCGCGTCCTCGACCGCACCGCGCTCATCCTCGACATCTTCGCCCAACACGCCCACACCAGCGAAGGCATGTTACAGGTCGAACTGGCGCAATATGAATACTACCTGCCCCGCCTGACCCGCCAATGGACGCACCTGGCGCGCCAGGCAGGCGGCGGAGGCGGACGCGCCGGCTCCACCGGCGGCGTAGGCCTGCGCGGCCCGGGCGAAACCCAACTGGAAGTGGACCGCCGCCAGATCCGTGAGCGCATCGCCCACCTCAAGCGCCAACTGGAAAAAGTGCGCGCCCACCGCGAACGCTACCGTTCCCAGAGAAAACGCTCCCGCCTGCCGACCGTTGCCCTTGTTGGTTACACGAATGCCGGGAAATCCACCCTGCTCAACCGCCTGGCGCGCGCAGACGTGTATGTGGCCGACCAACTGTTTGCCACGCTCGACCCCACCACCCGGCGCGTGGAACTCCCCGGCGGCTACCAGGCGCTCTTCACCGACACTGTCGGCTTCATCCAGAAACTACCTACCACGCTCGTAGCCGCCTTCCGCGCCACGCTGGAGGAGATCGCCGAAGCCGACCTGCTGCTGCACCTGGTAGACATCTCCCATCCCAACGCGCTCAACCAGTTCGAGGCCGTCCAGCAGACCCTGGATGAGATCGGCGCAGCGCACATCCCCACCATCACGGTCCTGAACAAACTCGACCTGCTGAAGCGCCCGGAACAGGCCCTGGAGACGCTGGCGCACTATCCGAAAGCGGTGGCAATTTCAGGCTTGAACGGAAGCGGCGTCCCTGATCTGTTGCGCGTGATCCAGCAGGAACTGTACGAAACGTATACCCCCATCAAAGTCCACCTGCCCTACCAGCAAGGCGCGCTGATTTCCCTGTTCCACGAAATGGGACAGGTGGAACGCATCGAACATGGACGCGGCGGGGTCGACATCCACGGGCGCATCCCTGGACGCCTGCTCGCTCAGTTCACGCCCTGGCTTGCTACCGTTAAGACAGCCATTCCCACCGCCGAGGCGGAACCCGCTCCCGGAGAGGAAGACCTATGATCTCGAAATTACTCGATTGGTTTTCAGAATACCTCGCGCACCGCAAAGGCTTGCTTCCCCTGATCGGCATTGGCCTGATCGTCTTCAACTACATCTTGCAATGGATGGTCTACCCGCATTGGGTGGCGCAGTCCAACCTGTTCCTGCACCTGGGACTGGTGGTCGCTATCTTTGGCCTGATGCTGGCCTGGGCTTTGTAAGGTTGTAGGACAAATTGACAATTTGTCCTACGAAACTTGTTATGTTCCACCGCAATCGCCCAAAGAAGATCTTCAGCAAAAAGAAGGGCAGGCGCTTGCCGGTCAGCCTGGTGGCGGTTGGCCTGCTTGCCCTGCTTTTTTTTCTCGTCCCCATCTACAGGCCGGAGGAAATTACCGTCCCAGCCACTTTCACGCCCCTCCCCACGCGCACCATCCCTGCAACGCCCCCGCCTCCACCCACCTATACGCCCGCCCCGCTGCCCACCGGTTTGCATGGCGGGCGCATCATTTTCACCTGTACCCGCGGCGACTACAACCACCTGTGCATGGTCAACCAGGATGGCAGCGGCTTGCTGCGCCTGACAGACGAATTTGCCAACGATTATTATCCCGCCTTTTCTCCCCTGGGAGGCGCGATCGCCTTTGCCTCCAATCGCAGCCTGGGCACGTTCGACCTGTATTTCATGGTGTTGAGCACCTCTTCGACCATCCAATTGACAAATGAGATTGGCAACGCCTTCTCGCCAGACTTCTCGCCAGACGGGGAACGAGTCGTGTTTGCCAACCGCGTCGAGCAGGGACAAACCTCCCTGTGGATCGTAGACCGCACCGGTGAAAACCTGCGCCTGCTCTACGAAGGCCCGAATTACGCCGGCCCGACCTCCATCGTCGGCGCAGCCTGGTCGCCAGGCGGGCAGACCATCGCCTTTGCAATGAGCACCACGCAATTGTTCGAATACGACATTTTCCTGGTCAACGCGGACGATAACCAACCAGCGCGCCAGTTGAACACGGGACTACTCGGCATCACCGGCAGCCTGGACTGGTCGCCAGACGGCAAATCCCTGCTCATCTCGGCCGGGCCACCCGGGGACAAGGATATTTTCCTGTTGAACCTGGCAGCCAACACCATCCTGCGGCTGACGAACGGCGGCAACAACAATTCGCCCGCCTGGTCACCAGACGGGCAATGGGTGGCCTACAACTCCCTTCGCAACAACGGCCAGGCCGACATTTACCTCGTCCGCGCCGATGGAAACGACGAGCGCCAACTGACCGACGATCCCGAACCCGATTGGCAGCCGCAGTGGGAACCGTAACCCCAAAACAAAATCGCTACCGAATTCGCTACCACTTATCATACTCTTTTGACCTCGAAGAGCCTGAAAAGTGGCGCAAATATAGCAACATGCGGGTCACAACAAGATTTAGCCTCCGCAAAAAGGATCGCCTGATCGGCCGAGGAGTAAAACTTGCCTCAGGATAAAAAACTTCGACAGCAACCTGCCCGAAGTTTTCATAGCGTTCCGTGCGTGTTTCCTGCTGAAAGCCAGAAATGCTTCCCGCTGCTTGGAAAAAGGGTTGTGTCATCAGGAGATATTCAGCCGCAGGTACAGAATTTTTCAACAATTGATGGATGATGATGACATTATCGCCAGCCAGTTCTTCATAGTGACGAACCTTTTTTATTACCACTTGCCCATAATGCAAAATTATTTTAAGCCTCAGGCGGTCAATTTGCGTACAGGCGTCACAACCACAGTAAGAAGTATCCAAAGATAATTCGGTTGCTTTGTTGTGAAAGGAAGAAAAAAAGGACACAGCCTGCCGGGTAACATCCTGCAAAACAGGAACTGGATCATCCACAATCAGGGCGTACAAAAAAGCGGCATCTCCTTCCAATTTGTTCAAGATCAGCGGAAATTGCGCGGTATCCAATACTGTTTCTAACAATTTCGTAATGATGTCTTCTGCGTGCAACAGACTCAGTTTTTGTTGCCGGATAAATTTCGTGTACCCGCTGATATCCACAAGAACCAGGGCTGTGGTTATTAACTCCATTGAGGATCCTCTTCCGCTCGTAGAAACTTAAACTTTTACCGTTCCCGGAATTTGATTCAGCATATCTTCGATTGCGGCAAAATTGGGATGCGCCTGCAAATCAAATGCGCTCCCGGCCATGCCTGTCAGTTCGGCTTCGAAAGAGGCGCCATCTTTGTGTAGGGCGAGCATGCCGGTGCAAGCCCGGCAAAAAACAACATCTCCATCACGGGCTGTACGCGGAACCGCAACAATTGGTCCGCAGGTGGGGCAAGTCACCAAAGGGATGCCTTCAGCGCTATGTCCGATGATGTGGCGCAAATCGCCTGCCCGTCCTAAATCACAAATGTGCCCAACCAACATAGGATCGAATTGCTTCCCTATACCCTGCTCAAGAAATATAAGCGCAGTTTCTTGCGGCAAGCCCTTGCGATAGGGGCGCGTGCTGGTCATTGCGTCCAGGGCGTCGGAGATCCCTACAATTCGGGATTCGAGAGCAATCTGATCTTCCACCAACTCATTAGGGTAGCCCGTCCCATCCAATCGTTCGTGATGCTCCACAATAGGTTTGCAGACAAGGCCGGAAAGTGGATGCTCTGCTATGATCTTCTTACCGATCAGGGGATGCGTCTTGATGATTTCAAATTCTTGCCCAGTCAGTTTCCCCGGTTTCAGCAAGATGGCATCAGGGATACCGATTTTACCCAAGTCATGCAAATAGCCACCCAGGCTGATTTGAATCGCTTCGGCTTCGTTAAGACCCGCTTTTACTGCCAGCAATTTAGCGAACTGGGATACTCTCCAGATATGACCGCCGGTATATGGATCGCGCGCTTCGACGATATCCGCCAAGATAAGCAAAGATTTGAGCAAAGCATTTTCCATTGGTCATCCTTTAGCCAGAAGAAATATCTGGATTTATTCTACCTTATTTACTCGCAAGCAGGCATTCCTGGAATACCCAAGGAATGCCTGCTTGCTGAGGAGGTGAAAATGAAGAAGCCTAAAACAAGTTGTAGACCAGCACCACAACCAGCCCAAACACCATATGACCGACCAGGCCTCCGATGAAGGCCATCAGCCCGCCATTATTAGCCATCCACAAGCCGGGAGCCTTGACCGCGCCGCTTTTTATGCCAGCGTGCATCATAGGAATCATGCCCATGCCTATGCCAACTACCAACCAGTGGACTGCGCCGAAGATCAGGCCGTTTATCCAGGTGGAGGAGCCAACGCCAGCAGACCAAACAAAGGAGTAGATCAGGGCAAAGATGACCCCCATCAAGAAATGCATCATCCAACCTATTGAGCGATTGGGCTTGCCGAACATGGTACTGAGCATGTCTACAATATCCATTTTGGGCATACCCATCTTGGGAGCCATCGCCATCACCATACTGATGGCGATTGTACCGACCAAACCTGCAGCGATTGCGCCGAGAACATTCATTACTTACCTCACTTTCTTGTGAAAAGAATTAAGTCTTATGCCTTTCACTGGATGGGATGGCAACCCTGCAAGCCTTCTTACCAAGTTCACCCTGAAAGCAACAGGCTGGCGATAAATCGCCAGCCTGTTATTAATCATCCATATGCTTCTCAAATTCCAACGCCCGCAACAGGGCTTGATGCTCCTCCTTGCAATCAGGACACAATTCCAGATGCTTATGTACGAGTGGCATTAATTGGGCCACATCTTCTCCTTGCAGTTTCAATTCAGAAAATTGATCCAACAGATCGTGTACATCGTCACAGGAAATTTCTTGCTCCTCAGTAATGGCAAGCCTATGAAGCAAGTTCTCCATCATTAGACCCGAATTCATCGTTGGAGATCCCCTCTTACCAAACCAATCAAAGATTCTTTTCATCATAAAAGTGACTTTCATCATGGCGACTTAATTACCAAACATCTTGAGCAATTCTTCGGGAGACAACCCCTCCCGTTCGAGACGACGTTTCAGTTTCAAACGCGCATCGTGCATCATCTTGTAAAGCGCGTTACGGTTGGTACCCATTCGCTGTGCAACGACGTCCAACGGTACACCTTGCACGTTGATAGCCAACATGATCGCCCGTTGTCGCTGTGTCAACTCTTCCATAAGTATTTTCCTGACCATTTCCATCGCATCCTTTTGCTCAAAGACTGCTTCTGGATCCGGGTCAGAAGATGCGAATCTCTCGGATGGCATCTGGTCTGGTTCGCTTCCTTCTTCCAACCCATCCAAGGAGACTTCCTTCCATTTTCGCAAGCGCAATTCGCCCAAAGCAATCCGGATTGCAATTTTGTAAACCCAGGTTGTGAACTGACTACGGCCTTCAAAGGTATCCAACCTGTCAATCACGCGCAAGAGTGTCTCCTGCACCACATCATCCAGGAAAGCGTCAAGATGCCCGTCTTTTAGTGAAGAATTTTGGGAAAGAGCGTTGGGGAGAACGCGCAACAAGATGTCACGCAGATCGTTCAGGGCGTTGTTACGTTGTTCGCCTCCCGAATGCAAATCCATCAGCCAGGATTGATTATCACGCTGCATGAGCAAATTATAGCCGATATGAAACACAAAGTGGTAAGAAGTGAACGAGGGTGTCCTTCTTTCTTGCAAGGTCATCATGCGCAAATCCGGTTTAACTTCCCAAAACCTGTCAATCTCCAATCGTTCCAAAGTGATCGCTTTAGCAGGTTGGGTCATCATAATTGCCGGATACTGGTGGTATAGCAAGGCAAACGCTCTTTCCCCTATTGAGACGACACGCGACCTGATCTCCTATCTGTCCATCAGCTCCCTTGCGCTCCCAATTTATATAGCGATCTATATGCTGCGTCCGGTTGTTTTCTTTCCGGCCACCCTGGTCACAATGGCCGCCGGCTTTTTGTATGGGCCTTTCTGGGGCATCGTCTATGCTCTGATTGCCAGCAACCTGTCATCGCTCATGGCATACCTGATCGGGCGTTTCTTTGGGAGCAGTTTCCTGTCTTCCATGACAAAGTTTTCGATGGTGGGCAAATATTCAGAGAGGCTTTATGCAAATGGATTTGAAACTACGCTGGTCCTACGTTTTCTCTTTTTGCCATATGACCTGGTGAGTTATTTTTCAGGTTTCTTGCGCATCGACTGGCGTCAGTTTCTCCTGGCAACCATCCTGGGCAGCGTTCCGGGCACCATTTCCTTTGGGCTGCTCGGTGCATCCCTGGAGGGTGATTTCACCCATGAGATTGTTGGCCTTGATCCTCTGATGCTGATTGGCGCAGCCGTGATGTTCGTATTCAGCATAGGGCTATACCGTGTTGTGAAACACCGGGAAAGCAGACATTTGCGGAGCGAAAGTATTTCGCCTGAATTCAGAAAACAAAAGTCACCAAAGACCACTGGATGTTGGTAAGAAACAATTACAGAATACCCTCATACTGCTACAAAAAGCACAAGGAAACCTTATGAACTCTTTACCAGATTTGCCTGCCCTGACAACCTCCCAGATGATCGAAGTGGATCGCTTGATGGTGGCAGAATGGGGCATCAGCCTGATCCAAATGATGGAAAATGCTGGCCGCAACCTGGCTGAACTGGCAAAGCGGCGTTTGGGCGGAACGGCGGAAGGCAAGCGCGTGGTCGTGCTATGTGGAACAGGGAACAACGGGGGCGGAGGCATGGTCGCCGCCCGGCATCTGCACAATTGGGGCGCGCAGGTTGAAGTGGTCCTGGTTGGTGCGGAAGATCGTCTCAAGGAGATTCCCACCCAACAGTGGCGCATCTTGCGAAAAATGGAACTGCCTGCCTCCAATCCGGACCTTGAGACCGCCGACTTGATCCTCGACGCGCTGATCGGCTATGGCCTGACTGGCGTCCCTCGGCCACCGGTTGCAGATTGGATCTCAAACGCCAATGCCAGCGGCAAACCCATTCTGGCGCTGGATGCGCCCTCCGGGCTGGATACCACCACCGGAACACCCGCGCCCTCCGGCATTCGGGCTGCCGCCACCTTGACACTGGCCTTGCCCAAAACCGGCTTGCTTACCCTGCACGCCAAACCTTTTGTGGGAGAGCTTTACCTGGCCGACATCAGTGTTCCGCCTGAATTGTATGCGGCGCCATCGTTGGACCTGCAGGTGACACCCCCATTTGGCACAGACACGATCGTAAAACTATCCTGAATTTTATGAGGAGCATTCATGCCTAGAAATTTACCACTTGGAAACGGAAAGCTGTTGGTCGCCTTCGACCAGATCCACCAGATCCGCGATTTGTACTATCCACACGTAGGCCAGGAAAACCATGCACTCGGACATCCGTTCCGCACCGGCGTATGGGTCAGCGGACAGTTCCGCTGGCTGGACGATAGCCGCTGGGAACGCGATGTGCGTTACCAGCCCGAAACCCTGGTTTCGGATGTGCGCCTCTTCCATCCCAATTTGGATGTCGAACTTCACCTTACAGAAGCAGTGGATTTTCATGAAAACCTGCTGCTGCGTCGCTTTGATATTCGCATCCCTTCGGGCCACAAACGTGAAGTGCGCCTGTTCTTCCACCATGACTTTCACATTAGCCAGAGCGAAGTCGGTGATACTGCCTACTACGAACCAGAACGGCGCGCTCTCATTCACTACAAAGGATTACACTGGTTTTTGATTAATGGAGCCGTGGAAGCAGGTCAGGCGCTTTTTGAGGCAGATGGGAGCACAAAAGATGGACTTGTGGCTGGCATCCATCAATGGGCATGCGGGCTGAAAGAAATCCACAACCTGGAAGGCACCTGGCGCGACGCCGAAGATGGACACTTATCCGGCAGTGATGTGGCTCATGGTTCGGTTGATTCAACGGCTGGCTTCACCATTCATATCTCCGGTGGGCAAACCAGAAAAATCTGGTACTGGATGGCAACAGCCGGGGACTTTGAAGGAGTTACAGCCATCAACCGCGCTGTCCGAAAACGCGGTCCGGATGCCTATTTGAACCGTACGGCTGCTTTCTGGAAACTCTGGCTGAAAAGTCACCTGCCCGACCTGACCAGCCTGCCAGACGCTGTTGCCCGTGAGTACGAGCGCAGCCTACTGGTCATTCGCACCCAGATCGACAACGGCGGCGCGATCCTGGCTGCCAACGATTCCGACATCTCCTCCGCGGTTCGAGACACCTACAGTTACATGTGGCCGCGCGATGGAGCGCTGGTCGCCAATGCGCTCAACCGCGCCGGTTATCTTGACCTGCCACGCGCCTTCTTCGAGTTTTGCCAGCGCGCCCTCACCCGCCAGGGCTACCTGCTGCACAAGTACAACCCGGATGGCTCCCTGGCTTCCTCCTGGCACCCCTGGCGGCGCAACGGCAGGAAAACCTTGCCCATCCAGGAAGATGAGACCGCGCTGGTCTTGTGGGCTTTGTGGGAACATTTCGAGCGTTTTGGCGACGTGTACTTTATCAAACCTCTTTACCGCTCTCTCGTTTGCCCAATGGCTGATTTTCTGGTGGACTACCGCAACCTGGAAACAGGCTTGCCTCTCCCCAGTTACGACCTTTGGGAAGAGCAATATGGCATTCCGGGGTGGACGGTTGCAGCCGTCTGGGGCGGCTTACAAGCGGGCGCCAATTTTGCAGATGCATTCGGAGAAAACGAACGGGCAGTAAAGTACCGCCAGGTTGCAGGTGAGATTAAAGCCGGGGTGGATAAATACCTTTGGCTGCCAGACCAGGCGCGGTTTGCCCGCATGATCAATCTCACCCCTTCTGGAGATTGGAAAATGGATTCCGCCATTGACGCATCCCTCACGGGGTTGTGGCAGTTTGGTATGTACGCTCCAGATGATCCCAAAATTGTCGCTACTATGAACGCCATCCGTGAGCGGTTGTGGGTCAAAACGGAAGTAGGCGGCGTTGCCCGCTACGAAAATGACAACTATCACCAGATCAGCCAGGATGTTGAAAATGTACCTGGGAATCCCTGGTTCATCACCACCTTATGGTTGGCAGAATGGTACGCCGTCATTGCCAAAAATTCAAAGGATTTGGAACGCTCGCAAGAACTGCTTGAATGGGTGGCTGCCCGCGCCCTCCCCAGCGGTGTGTTGGCTGAACAGGTCAATCCCTATACCAACGCTCCCTTATCCGTCAGCCCGCTCACCTGGAGTCACGCTGTTTACGTTGCCGCGGTACAGACCTGGATGCAAGCCCAAGCGCGTCTCGATTCGCAGCCTGAAGAATAAAGGTTGCACTTTACCCTGGTATTTCAGGGAATTCGCAAGGGGTAATTAAATGCGCATGATGACCATCTCATACGTAGCGCGGAATTCATTCCGCAACCAAATGATGAACATCATACAAAATCTTCGCGGTTGGCATAGTTTTCACAGAGCAATACTGTAATGGAGTCTTAGGACTTGAAAAACTTATACTACGGGCAACAGTCAGTGCAGAATAAGAACACATTTGCAAGGAGAAACAATTCCATGGATATAGCAATCGTTGGTTTAGGAAAAATGGGCGCGAATATGGCGCGCAGGTTGGTTAATGGCGGCCATCGTGTAGTGGGCATGGACCGCTCCATAAGCACAGTTAACCAACTGGCAGATGAAATAGGAATTACTCCCGCCGCGACGATACAAGAATTGGTTATATCTCTGGATGCGCCGCGCACGGTTTGGGTCATGGTTCCAGCCGGCTCACCTACTGAAACCGTGATCACGGAATTGGGAGAGTTACTCTCTCCCGGTGATATTGTCGTTGATGGGGGCAACACGTTCTACAAGGACGATATTCGTCGCGCCGCCGCGCTCAAAGAAAAAGGCGTTCATTATGTGGATGTCGGAACCAGCGGCGGGGTTTGGGGCCTGAAAGAAGGCTACAGCCTGATGGCCGGCGGGGAAACGGAGGCAGTTTCAAGGCTAAGTCCGATTTTTGAAACGCTCGCTCCTGCAGTGGACCGAGGCTGGGGCCGCGTCGGCGGCGTGGGCGCGGGGCACTTCGTCAAGATGGTCCATAATGGCATCGAATATGGGCTGATGCAAGCCTATGCTGAGGGTTTCGAGATCATGCACGCTAAAACGGATTTTGATCTCGACCTGCACCAAGTGGCTGAAATCTGGCGTGTCGGCAGCGTGGTACGCTCCTGGCTGTTGGACTTGACTGCTGATGCGCTCAAAGGGGACCAGGAACTGGGCGAAATCGCTGGCTATGTTTCCGATAGCGGAGAAGGCCGCTGGACAGTTTTTGAGGCGATTGACCTGGACGTGCCTGCCCCGGTGATTACACTTTCACTACAGCAGCGCTTTACCAGCCGCCAGGAAGAAAGTTACGCGGCAAAATTACTGGCTGCTATGCGTAACCAGTTCGGCGGCCATGCCGTGAAAAAGGCGGGATGAAGCATGGACGAATCGACCAGCATTGTTATTTTTGGCGCTTCCGGCGACCTGACCTGGCGCAAGCTCATCCCGGCGCTCTACAACAATTTCAAAAAGGGAAGGCTTTCGAAGTGCGCAAGCATCGTTGGCTTTGCCCGCCGAGACTTCGGAACATCAGAATTCCGCTCTCATTTACGAGAGGGGGTTGCCCAGTTCAGCCCAGAGACATTTACCCTTGAGGCATGGAAGCAATTTGCAGAAAAAATCCACTATTTCAACGGCGCGTTCGATGATGCCAATGCTTTTATCAGGTTGGATCAATTCCTACTCACTTTGGAGGGCGTACCTGCAAATCGCTTGTATTACCTCGCTACTGCCCCCGAATATTACGCACCGATTGCGGGCTATATTGGCGCAGCAGGCATCTCACGGGATGACGAGGACCATGGGGTGTGGAGGCGCATTATTATCGAAAAACCTTTTGGGCGCGATCTGTCCACTGCCCGGGAACTCAATCGCGCAATCCACACCGCTTTTGAAGAACGCCAAGTTTATCGCATCGATCATTACCTTGGAAAAGAAACCTCGCAAAATATCCTGTTTTTCCGTTTTGCCAACACGATCTTTGAACCGGTTTGGAATCGCCGCTATGTAAGCAATGTACAGATTACCGTTGCCGAGAGCGTAGATGTGGGCAACCGCGCGGGTTATTATGACGCCGCCGGGGTAGTGCGTGACATGTTCCAAAACCATCTTTTCCAATTGTTATCCCTGGTGGCAATGGAACCTCCCGCCTCCTTCAATGCGGAAGCCATTCGAAATGAAAAGGTCAAGGTCTTCCAAAGCATTCGCCCGATTGCGCTTGATGACACTGTCCGAGCGCAGTACAGTGGGTACCAAGAAGCAGAAGGCGTAGCAAAAAATTCACAAACGCCAACATATGCTGCATTTAAACTATTTGTGGATAACTGGCGCTGGCGGGACGTACCGTTCTACCTGCGTTCCGGCAAGTCGCTCAAGCGGAAAACTTCTGAGATCATCATTGAATTCCAACGCCCGCCGCACATGATGTTCCACTTGCCTGAAGGCAGCGACTTCACACCTAACATTCTCTCGCTCTGCATCCAACCTGATGAAGGTATTCACCTGCGCTTTGAAGCCAAAGTCCCCGATTCAGACCAGGATATGCGCTCGGTAGATATGGATTTCCATTATCGCTCGTCTTTCAACGGTACAGTTCTTCCAGAAGCCTATGAACGTCTCTTGCTTGAGGCGTTGGATGGAGACGCATCACTCTTTACGCGCTCTGACGGGATCGAGGCCTCGTGGGAAATCATTGATCCAATAATCGAAGGTTGGACAGAGAATAATTACCCGCCACTGGCTTCCTATTCTCAAGGAAGTTGGGGCCCCCTTGAAGCAAACGAACTTCTGACGCGCGCTGGACATACGTGGAGATTCGGCTGCGTTGATTAGAACGATTCGTAACCATTCTTGAAGAGGAGATTTAGTGTTGGACCATAAAGAAACTTTCGACGTCGCCATCATCGGTTCCGGCATCGGCGGCTCGACCCTGGCCAGCATCCTGGCCCGCCAGGGACTCTCAGTCATCGTCTTTGAAGGCGGACAACACCCGCGCTTCACCATCGGCGAATCGATGATTCTCGAAACCTCCGAAGCCATGCGCGCCCTGGCCGAGTTTTACGATGTGCCCGAACTGGCCTATTACTCCTCCAAAAACTACTATCCGGTCATCGGCAGCCAGCACGGGGTCAAACGCCACTTCGGGTTTGTCTACCATGAAGCCGAAACACACGTCGAACCCGAAAAAAGCCTGCAAGCCGTCATCCCGCGCCTGCCCTACGGACACGAAATCCACATCAATCGCCAGGATTCGGATTATTTCCTGACATCGGTGGCAACTTCCTACGGCGCAACTGTTTTGCAAAACACCTTTATCAAGGATATCAACGTCAGCGCCGATGGGGTGGAAATCATCACCGCCAAAGATGCCATCTATCACGCCGAATACGTCATTGATGCGGGCGGGATGAAGTCCATCCTGGCCCAGAAGCAAAACTGGCGGCACCGCGATTGCATCACGCACTCGCGCACCATCTTCACCCACATGATCGACGTGCCGTGTTTCAACGAAGTCGGCCCCAGCCGCGAGCAATTCCACCACCCCTACCGGCTCTCCGAAGGCACGCTCCATCACATTTTCAAGGGCGGCTGGCTGTGGGTGATCCCCTTCAATAATCATCCGGCTTCGACCAATCCGCTGTGCAGCGTCGGACTGCAACTCGACCCGCGCCTGTATCCCCAGCGCGATGACCTGAGCCCCGAACAGGAATTCCGCGACTTCATCCAGCGCTTCCCCGACCTGGCCGCCCAACTCGAACATGCCAAACCCGTGCGCGATTTCATGCGCATTGACCGCCTGCAATACTCCGCCCACCACATCGTTGCCGACCGCTACGCCCTGCTGGCGCATGCCGCCGGGTTCATCGACCCGCTCTACTCGAAAGGCCTTTATGTCACCCACGCCAGCATCTTCCTGGTGGCCGACCTGCTGCTCAAAGCCAAGCGAACCGGCGATTACTCCGCAGCCGCCTTTGCCCCGCTCGAAACCATGACGCTCAACTACATCAACATGCACGACCGACTGGTGGCCAGTTCGTTCAAATCCTGGCACAACTACAAACTCTGGCAGGTCTACTCGGTGGTCTGGCTGCAAGGCGCGTATCTCGAATACCTGCGTCTGGTGATGAACCGCTTTCGCGCCGCCGGCGACCGCGCCAGGTATCTCGAACTGATGATGCCCCACAAACTGGCGGGCGGCGGCTTCGACAAGTTCTTCGAAATCCAGGAGCAAATCGACGCTCTGATGGACACCGTGGACCCTGACAACGAAGCCGATGTCGACCGCACTGTCGCCGAAATCCGCCGCCTGTTCGACGGTTTCCCCTGGATGCCCACCACCATCCGCGCCCTGCTGCACGGCAAAAACCACCTGCCCGATAACAAACTGCGCCTGAACCTGCTCGACCGACGCGTGGGTTTCATGGGTAGCGGCGCGTATCGTGAGCATTTCTTTGGCGACGAATCCATGCTGCACCTGCTCCTGCTGGCCGCCCAAGACGAGTGGAAATACTCGGTCGGCGGCATCAAACGCCAGCGTAAAACCCAGGCTCGTCTGGCCTGGCAACTTCAAAACAGGACACGGAACACACGGAATTGACGGAAGCACGCGGAAAATGCTCTTAATAAACTCTGCGTTCATCCGTGCCTTCCGTGCGCCCGAAGGGCAGTCCGTGTACGAAAGGGTCTCCATGTTCGATACCTTCATGCGCCGCTTAAAAGACCGATTAATCGAACCGCTCGCTGCCCCGCTCGGTTCCGTTTCACCGACCTTGCTCACCCTCCTCGGCCTGCTGACCGGACTCACCGCCGCCTGGCTCGCCGCCATCGGGAGCGTGGCGCCCTCGCTGTTGGTTTGGTTCCTCAGCCGGGTCATCGACGGTCTCGATGGGCTGGTGGCCCGCCGCTTCAACAAACAAAGCGACTTTGGCGGTTACCTCGACATCCTCTGCGATTTTGCTGTCTACGCCGCTGTGCCGATTGGTTTAACGCTTTCGCAGCCGACAACCAACAACTTCATCGCCCTGGCCGCCATGCTGGCCTCCTTCTACGTCAACGCCGCCTCGTGGATGTATCTCTCCGCGCTTCTGGAAAAACGTTCCGCCCGCGACGCCTCCACCCAAACCAGCATCATCATGCCCGCCGGGCTGATTGGCGGCACCGAATCGATTACTGCTTTCTGCATCTTCTTGCTCTTCCCCGCTTACCTTGCCCCGCTCTTTGGCATTTTCTCCGCCCTGGTCTTTGCCACCGTCCTCCAACGGCTTATCTGGGCCAAACAAAACCTGTAATCCGTTGGTCGGTAGCGAACCGTATCGAAACCAACCCATCCTGCCATCTTGGTCTCGATACGCGGCAAAACCAGCCGCTACTCGACCACCATTCAACCTTCAACATGAAACCCAACTCTCCCGCCCCCACCTTCACCCTGACTTCCGCCTCCGGCGAACAAATCACGCTCAGCGAAGTGCTGCAAAACGGCAACCACGCCCTGCTGGTCTTTCTCCGCCACCTGGGCTGAAACCTGCCGCGAGCATGTCGCACAGTTGTGCGCCCGTCAAGACGAAATCGCCGCGCTGAACACGCGCGTCTTTGTCATCTCCTTCGGCACCCTGCCCGCCGTTCAGCAATGGATGAGCGAAACCTGTACCACCTTCACCGTTTTACTCGACCGTGAGCGGACAGTTTACAACGCCTACGGCCTGGAACGCTCGCGCCTGCGCGCCTTCAGCCCGCGCACACTCTGGCTCTACGCCACCCGCCACCTGCGCGGCCAGCAAATGCACTCCTCGCACGGCGATGATACCTCCCAACTCGGCGGCGACTTCATCGTGGATAAAAACGGCCTGCTGCGCCTGGCCTATCCCAGCCACGACCCGGTCGACAGGCCCCCGGTGGATGATTTACTCAAAATCCTGCAAAAAATCTCCTAACCTGAGACCTCGAACAACTTCTCGCGCGGCAGCTTCACAAACACCGGCTCGCCGTGCGGGAAGGTCGGCGCGGGCATCGGCATGCGGGCGCGCACGCTCATCGCGCCCACCGCCACCTGATACTCAATATACTCGCCGCGAAAAACACAATCGGTCACCATCCCCGGCAGGGTGTTGGTAGCCGGTTCTTTTTCAAGGCGGATATGTTCGGGACGAATGGCGTATGTGACGCTGGGACTCGTCTCCACGCAGGTGATTTGCAGCGCCCCCCAGGGCGTGACCAGACTCCCCCCGGCCTTGCTGCCGTTTAAGAAAGTCGATACGCCCATAAACTGGGCCGCCGCCAAACTCGGCGGACGGTGGAACAGCGCTTCGGGCTTGCCCGCCGCGACAACTTCCCCTTTCAACAAAAGCGCCATCCGGTCACTCATCGCCATCGCTTCGCCCAAATCATGAGTCACCAGAATCGTGGTAATCCCCAACTCGCGCTGGATGACCCGAATGGCTTCCTGCAAGTTCAGGCGCACTTCGGTATCGAGGCTGCTGAGGGGTTCATCGAGCAGGAGCAGTTTGGGGCGCATGACCAAGGCCCGGGCCAGCGCCACCCGCTGCTGCTCGCCGCCCGAAAGCTGGGACGGTTTGCGCTTTTCGATGCCGGGCAAACCAATCAGGTCGAGCATCCGGCCCACTTCGCGGCGAATCTCGTCGCGGGGGGCGCGTTTGACCTTGAGCCCAAAGCCGATATTCTCATCTACGCTCAGGAAGGGGAACAAGTACGACTTCTGGAACATGAACACGGCTCCGCGCTGGCTGGGAGGAAACGTCAGAATAGAGACACCGTCAAATTGCACATCCCCGGCGTCGGGTCGTTCGATTCCGGTGATGAGTTTGAGCAGGGTCGATTTCCCGGAGCCGGAGGGGCCCAAAAGGGCGACCAATTCCCCATTTTCCACAAAAAGGGAGAAGTCTTTCAGCACCGGGGCAGGCTGGTTGGGGAAGTCCCCGAAGCGTAGCGGAGTGGGATAGCGCTTGGTAAGGTTGAGCAGGTTTACTTGGGTCATGGCGGTTGTACTGCGACATTTATGTCGCCTTTGGGGGTTGCGAAATAAATTTCGCAGTACTACAAGTTGTGGGATAGATCTCGCGGCGTGCGAGCGGTGGCAAGGATGACCAGCGCGGGCGGAGCCAGGAAAACCAGCGCCAGCGCGGCAATGGTGACGGGGTTGCCGCCCGATGCCGCCGAAAAGAGCAGCACCGGCAGGGTGATGACCCGCCCGGAACCAATCAGCAGCGTCAGCAGGTATTGGCTCCACGAGATGAGGAAGGCAAACAGGGCGGCGACTGCCAGGCTGGGGGCAATCATCGGCAGGGTGATGGTGAAGAGGGTGCGCCAGGCACCCGCGCCGAGTACCCAGGCCTGGAATTCGTAGGCTTCGTCGTAACGAGCAAAGGCCCCCGCCAGGGTAAAGGTGACGTAAGGCAGGGTCGGGACGAGGTGCGCCAGCACAATGCCGGGGATGGTTCCGGCCAGGCCGATTTGCAGGAAGAGGATGTTCAGCCCCATGCCAATTGCCAGCGGCGGGACGACGGTCGGCAGGTAGAGCAAGAGCCAGGCCACCTGCCGCCCGCGAAACTGACGCAGGCCGAGGGCGCGCGCCGCCGGGAAGCCGATGAGCAGCGAAAGCAGGCTGACGGCGGCGGCAATCAACAGGCTGTCGCGCAGGCTGGAGAGGGTGCGCGGGTTAGACAGGACGCGCTGGAAAGCGGCGCTTGTCCAGGTTTCGGGGAAGGGCGCGGGGAAGAACCAGCCCTGTGAGAAGGCATACAGGATGAATACGCCAAGGGGCGCGGCGAGGAGGGGGTAGAGGATGATGCGGAAAAAGTAGTTCGTACACGGAAAACACGAAAGCAACGGAATTGCACGGGTTTTTCGTTTTTGTTTTCCGTGTTTTTCCGTGTTTTCCGCGTGTTCCGTGTACCGTTTGTCATTGTCCGGCATGTTGTTCTCCCCTTCGGATGCTAGCCCACGCCACCAAGAGCGTGATGACCGTAATCACCAGGCTTATCGCCATGCCGTCGGCGCGGGCCGAGAGGTCGGGGTCGTTGAAAAAGCGCAGGGCCAGCACCGGCAGCATACGCGGATAGTTGACTCCCAAAAGGGCCGGGACTTCGTAGGCGCTGAAGATGTAGGCAAAAGCCAGCAATGACCCCGAAAGCAGGGCCGGAGCAACCAGCGGCAGGGTCACATAGCGGATTCTTTGCCAGCGGCTGGCGCCCAGATTTTCGGCCACCAGTTGGTAGCCCTGCGGTTGGGTTTTCAAGACGGAAATCACCAACAAAGCCAAAAACGGGACTTCCTTGCCGATGTAACTGAGGATAATCCCAATTCCGTATTTGTCGCGCACCAGCACCGGGAACTCGGCGGGCAGGGAAATCCAGCCCAGCGAGGCCGCCCAACGCGCCAGCAGTCCGCTTTGGGAGAGCAGAAGCAGCAATCCAATTGCCCAAATCATGTGCGGGAAAGCCAAATTGCTGTTCAGGGACAGGGTGTCGAGACGGCTGTTGGAGGCCCAAAACGCGACCAATAGCGCCAGGAAAGCCGAAATCAGCGTCGAAGCCAGGCTGACCCATAACGAAAAGCCGAGCGAACCCCAAAACTCACGCCCGGCGATGCCCTGCCTGCTGAACAGGTCGGCGTAGGCGCGCAGGCTGAGAGTCTCCTGCCCGATGACGGAAATCGCCCCCAGGCTTTGGGCGATGCCATAGGCAAGACTCGCCCCCAGCAACAGGACGATGATGGTCAGCGCCGGGGCGAGGGCCAGCCAGGGGGAAAAGATGAGGCGGTCGCGCATGAGTTATTTTTGATTTGGCGATTTAGTGATTGGGTGATTGAAAATCGCCCAATCACTAAATCAACCAATCACCAAATTATTTCTGTACCACGAACTCCAGCCAGCCCTGTTCAACCAAACCCTGATACTGTGGAGCGGTGTCGCCGGCCAGGGAGCGGGCCAGGTCGGAGGCAGGGGTGGCAGATTCACCCAATTTGGCGGCGGCCGCTTCCAGTTGGGCTTTGGCTTCGGGGTCGGTGACGCGGGTCACATCGATGGCGTAGCCCAGGCCGAATCCGTTTTCGGGCAAAATCTGGGCGGCCTGGAACTCCGGTTCAAGCAGCAGGTTCGCCATCACCAACGCGGCGGCCTTGTGCGGCGAGTTGGCGGCGATGGCAACATAGTTGAAGTCGCCAATCATGTACTGGTCAAAGACAAAGGTGCGGGCCGTGGCGGGCATCAGGCCATCCTGAATCCAGCGCCCCGCGCCGCTGATGTCCTGCGTGAAACTGAAATCGATTTCGCCATTGGCAAAGAGCGTCACCATTTCGGGTTCATTGGCGGGATAGGCTTCGCCAGCGCGCCACAGGCAGGGTTCCAGTTCATTGAGATAGGCCCATAGTGCGGGGGAATACTGGTCCCAGGCGGCCTGGTCGAAGGTTTTCCACTGCGCTTCGCCGCCGCTCAATTCATAAAGCGCGCCCTTGACAAAGCGTGTGCCGATAAAGCCACCCGGCCCCGGCGCAACATAGGTGAAACGTCCGGGGTTGGCGCAAGCCCAATCCTTGAGTTCGGCATACGAGCGCGGCAGGTCGTCGGCATTCAGGCGGGCCGAGTCATAGACAAACTGGAACTGGGCCGAAGACCAGGGGCTTTCCATCTTGTCCACCGGCGTGCCAAAGTCGAGGTTGATGGCCGGGTTGTCCCAGTTGACCAGCGCGGCGTTGGGCAGTTTCTGCGCCCAATCCTTGTACAACATATCAGCCTGTTTGAGCGTGAAGAAGTTCTCACCGTTAATCCACATCACATCCACCGCGCCCTCCGTCACCCCGGCTTCTTTCTCGCTCAACACCTGGTTGACGTAGTCGGCGGCGTCGGCCACCGGCACACGATTGAGGGTGATGCCGTAACGTTCCTTGAGCGTCTCGCCGTAGAACTTGTCGACATAGGCGTTGATGCTGTCCGAGCCGCCCCACATATACCAATTGACCGTCTGCCCGCGCGCGGCGGCGAGAACGCTGTCCCAGTCGTTGAGGTCGAATTCGCCAGATGTTGCGGGCTGGGAGGCAGCGGGCGCGCAGGCCGAAAGCACAAGCGCAAAAATGATGAGAAGGAAAGTGATTGGTTTCATAGAATCTCCTGAAATTTTGTACCGCGACATTCATGTCGCACTTGTGTACTGCAAGATTTATCTCGCACTTGTGTACTGCGACATAAATGTCGCGCTACGGGGTGGGTTTCGCAAAACGATACTTCAGATACGCCGCCAACTCGCCCTTCAGGTTGGTCAGCGTTTCGCGCATAAAAAAGTCGGCTACTTTCAAAATCCCACTCGAATAAGTCGGATACGGAAATACCAGCCGGTAAATCTTGTAGAGTGAAATTTTCTGGCTCATAGCCAGCGTAAAGAACGAAATCATCTCCGAAGCGCGCGGGCCGACGATGGTCACGCTCAAAATCTGGCCGGTCAGGCGCACCGCGTCCACAATGATGAAACCATTTTCGATTCCATCGGTATAGCCGCGGTCGGTGTGGGTCTTGAAATCGACCCGGATGCGCTTCATCACGCCGGGGTGGCAATGCTCTTTCAGTTGCTGCGCCGTCAGGCCAACGGCGGCCACTTCCGGGTCCGAAAAAGTCGCGTTCGGGAAAAGCGGCTCGTTTTTGGCAACCGGCAGCAGCGGGAAGGCAATCCGCTGCACCACGCGCCGTCCCTGGGCATTGGCGGAATGGGTAAAAGCGGAGGTGGGAGTCACATCCCCGATCGCGTACACGCCCCGAACATTGGTCTCGCCAACCGCGTTGACCAAAACGCCCCGACGCTTGTCCACCGCGATACCGGCCTTCTCCAGTTCCAGGCGTTCGAGATTCCGCACCCGGCCGATGGCGATGAGCACCTTGTCCACCTCCCCCACCCGGACTTCCGTCCCGCCCTGGTTCAGACTCAAGGTTCTGGAGGCTTCGTCGAAGGCTGTGGCGGTCGCGCCGTAATAGGCGGCTATGCCCGCCCGCTCGATTTCCGGTCGCAGGGCTTCGGAGGCTTCGGGGATGTGAGTCGCCAGCGGACGGTCATCCAGCGCAAAAAGCGTCACCTTGATGCCCAGCTTGCGAAACGCGAAAGCCATCTCAAGGGCGATAATCCCTGCCCCGGCAATCACCAGGTGCTTCGGCGCGTCGCGCAGGTCGAACAGGCTCTCGTTGGTCAGCATCCGTTCGGCGGGCAGGCCTGGAATCTCCAGCAAGCGCGGGCGCGCGCCGGTGGCGATAACGATATTTTCAGCAGTCAGTTTGCGCGAACCGCCATCTTTAAGCGCCACTTCAATTCCTTTGGGCGCAGTGAACTTTGCCCAGCCTTCAATGAAGGTTACGTTTTTCATCTCGCGCACTTCGTGAGTTTCTTTTTCGCGCAGGGCGTCGCGTTTGCGAATGACCTCGCGCAAGACTTCGTCGGGGTTATCGCCGGGCCTGAACTCGCGCGCCAGGTGAATCAGCGTTTTGGACGGCACACAGCCGACATTGGTGCAGTCCCCGCCGACGTGGTTACCCTCGATAAAGGCAACCTGCCTGCCCAGCCCGGCCAGCCCGACGGCAACCGTCATGCCGCCCGAGCCAGCGCCGATAATAATGGTGTGAAAGTGGGTTTGAGTCATATTGGTTTCCTGTGGCGCGACATTAATGTTGCGCTACTTCACGTTTCTTGAAAATTCTCGAAAGCACAAGGCTGACAATGAAAATCGCAATCGAAAAACCAAGCGTAACCGGGTTCAACTGCGGAATGGCCCCGTCAAAGGTCTCAATCGAAGCGCCAAAACCGACAAAGGCAATTGTGCCGGGAATCGAGCCCAGCGCCGTCGCCAGGATAAACGGCCAGTAGCGGATTTTCAGGAAGCCAGCCAGATACGAAACCGCATCGTAGGGCAAAAAGATGAAACGCATGACCATGACCGTCTCGAAACTGTTCTCACGCATCCGGCGGGCATAACGCTGAATCAGGCCGTCTGAGCCGTCATCTTTAAACAGCCCCTCGCCAAAATAACGCCCGACGAAGTAAGCCACCGTCGAGGAGGCGTTGCTCGCCAAAATGGTGTACAAAACGCCCAGCAGCGGGCCGAAGACGAACCCTCCAGCCAGGGTCAGAACCGTAGACGGAAACAAAATCAGGGGGCGGACGATGTAGAGACCAATATAAACCAGCGGCCCCCAAAATCCGGTCGTCATAAAATCCAGCAGGCGCTGGACAACTTCAAGCGGTGAAAGGTTGTTGGCGCTGGCATACCACTGATAAACACCAACAATCACTACCCAAAAGAACAATGCCGCCAATTTTTGCCCGTGATTATACACACCCCCCTTTTTTGCAGATGGAACAGAGGTTATTTTATCAGTCATCATAAAAAAATCTCCATTAGCAAATAGGATAGCGACCCATGCAAAGTTCTTACAAAATTGCCGCAGATCCGGTAAGATGCCCGCTACGATGCCTGTCATATCATTGGACGTATCATCCCAACCTCGGAGGCAAATATGAAGCGATCTAAGTTTGAAACCTTGCCTAGAAATCTGGTCGGGCAAACCCTAATACGGCAAATGAAAAGATCCCAATTACTGGTTTGTCAAAATAGCACTCAGTTGTCCCAAGTCATGGCAGAACATTTAGCGCGTCAGGCTATTCTAGCCATCCAGAAAAGAGGGCGGTTCCTGGTCGTATTGAGCGGAGGCAACACGCCTTTGGAATCCTACCGCATACTTGCACAGGAACCGCTTAGGCAGTCTATCCCCTGGGATCATGTACACTTCTTTTGGGGCGATGAGCGCTATGTATCGTACAACGATCCACAGAGCAATTTTGGACAGGCAAAGCGGACATTTATTGATCGCCTGGATGTTCTTCATGAAAATTTAAACCCAATTCCCACAAATTGCCCGCCAGAAGAATCTGCCATTGCTTACAATGTTTTGCTACTCAAATATGCGCTGGCAGGTCAAAAGTACGCATTATTTGATCTTGTCTTGTTTGGCCTGGGCAACGATGGACATATCGCATCGCTTTTTCCCGGCCAATCCGCGCTGTGGAAGGAGCCGGTCATTCCAGTACAGGCAAATTACCAGGGTACGCCATCCACCCGTATCACGATGACACCCCTGGCATTGAATTACACCCGTGAAGCCATCTTCATTGTAAGCGGCAACTCCAAAGCAAGCGCTTTGAAAGCGGCCTTAGAATTTCCTGCTGACGTGAACCGCTTCCCATCCCATGCGATAAGTCCACGAAAGGGGAAATCGGTCTGGATGGCAGATTCAGACGCAGCCAGCGAATTGAGTGATGGGTTGGTATGACATCAAACCGAAATAAATTATTGAGATACTGACAGATGCACACTATCCTATACATCCAAATTGGTTCAATGCGAAAATATCTTTTCGCCTGCCCGAACTGGCACATTGATCCGATTTTCTGGAGGGGTAAGTGGACAGGACCATTGATCGTTATAAGCGCAATATGGATTGTAAGCCAGGTTGAAATCGATCAAAAAACGATCTTTGCCAAGTGGCTGAGGTTCCAGGTAACGACCGGCAGGATAGGTTTCCCTGCTTGCCAGGCTGTCAACAAATGGCAAAAAATAGCCTTGTAACGAGGCAAAGATCGTCAGTTCTGCCTCCTGTCCATCCACCTGAAAACAAAATTTTCCATAACGCTTGTATACTTGCACGGCTCCCGTAGAGGTGGGAATACGAACTTCAACTTGTTCACTGCCCCGCTCCACCAACGCTTCAAGGCGAAGATCTGGGGATTCTGGAAAATAAACCAACCCCTTGAAATTTCTCTTCTGCTTCATTGTCAGCGGGCTTTGGACATGACTGGCAAAAAATCTGTCTTTTTCATTCCGAAAATCAAGTAAATCAAACATGGCAACGATCTCCTTTGTGACAGTTAGAAACTGAAACCTGGATAAATCTTACCTAATATATTGAATTATGACCTGGTAAGACCTGCTATTGGATTGCC
This sequence comes from Chloroflexota bacterium, assembly GCA_049324135.1. GTDB lineage: Bacteria > Chloroflexota > Anaerolineae > Anaerolineales > Villigracilaceae > JAABUE01. The sequence continues at coordinate 47,623 of JBMOMO010000146.1, read as the reverse complement.
ATCAAACAACAAAATCATTTAGTGCATGCCAAGATAAAGAAAAAGGAGTAGACATGTTTTTCAGATATCGCAGTTGGATACTCTCATTACTGGTATTTGTGCCGCTTCTTGCAGCCTGCGCAGCCCCATCCGGGAAAGATCCTGTTACAAAAACAAAGAATGGCAGTTTGACCCTCACACCAGAAGCAGCAACGACCGAGCCGCCTACGTTACTTCCAGTCGAATCGCCTCCCGGGGGCGCTGAAAACGAGTTTTCCACTGATTTCAGTAAACACAGCGTACCATATGCTGAAATCCTATCAGGAGGACCACCCAAAGATGGAATTCCTGCAATTGATAACCCCAAATTTCAATCCATTCATGATGCTGATGAATGGCTCGAAGACCGAGAGCCGGTTGTTTTTCTTGAAGTGGCAGGAGAAGCGCGCGCTTACCCAATCCAGATCTTGATGTGGCATGAAATAGTCAATGACAACGTGAATGGCAAGCCATTGGCCATTTCTTTTTGCCCCCTGTGTAATACAGCCATTGCTTTCGAACGCACAGTTCGCGGACAAACGCTCGACTTCGGAACAACCGGGAGGTTGCGTTTTAGTAACTTAATCATGTACGACCGCCAAACAGAAACCTGGTGGCAGCAAGCCAGCGGTGATGCGATAGCAGGTGAATTTACAGGGACGCAACTCGCTTATTACCCGGCTGCTATCATCTCCTGGGCTGATTTCTTGGATTCAAGTAGTAAGTGCAACTTTGCAGGTCGGAAAAGAGGTAAGCTGGTGTAAGATAAGCGCTCTCAGACGACCAAGTCAAAGGAGCACTCATGAAATACACACAGCTTACCCGAGAGCAAAGATACCAGATAAAAGCACTTTTGGATACGGAAGCGAAGCAAGAGAGAATAGCCGAGATTACCGGAGTGAGTCCTTCGACAATTTCACGCGAGTTGAAGCGCAACACAGGCGAGCGAGGCTATCGTCCCAAACAAGCGCATGAGAAAGCCTTGTTGCGTCGTCAAGGGAAAGCGCAACAGCGAATTGCCCCAGCCACGTGGTCACTTGTAGAAAAACAACTGCAAGAAGACTGGAGTCCAGAACAAATCTCAGGACGCTTGAAACTACAAGGTATCTCGATCAGCCATGAAAGCATTTACCAGTATGTCTACGCCGACAAACAAGCGGGCGGTACGCTTTGGCAACATCTACGACACCCGAAAAAGTACCGGAAACGCGCTGGTGGACGGGATCGCAGAGGCAAAATCCCCAATCGCAGGAGTATTGAAGAACGTCCACAGATTGTAGAAGCGCGTTCCCGGATTGGTGACTGGGAAGCTGATCTCATTGTTGGTCAAGAACGCCAAGGCGTAGCTCTGACTCTCACGGAGCGCAAGTCCCGTTTCACCTTGTTGCGCACCTTACAAAGCAAACACACCCAACCGATCACCGAAGCGATCATCGACCTTCTCCAATGGGATGCCCGCCTCCAGTCCCTCACCTTTGACAACGGAAAAGAGTTTGCAGGCCATGAGACGGTGGCAAATGCTTTAGATATAGACTGTTTCTTTGCACATCCCTATTCTTCCTGGGAGCGAGGTACCAACGAGAACACCAACGGACTGATACGCCAGTATCTTCCCAAAAACCGCAACTTGAAGATTGTCTCGCCGGAAGAAGAACTGAAGATTATGGATAAACTCAACCTCCGCCCAAGAAAATGCCTTGATTTCTTGACCCCTTTTGAGGTATTCTTTGGTCATCCACCGATTGCACTTACTACTTGAATCCAAGTTTCAAAAAACAACACCCTGGCGGCCTAGTCTTATCCCAAGAAACTGGCTTTGTCCGTGATTATGGTAGAAACCCCTATGCAGGTTATGATGATATCAACCGATCGCCTTTTCTTTACCAGGGTAACCCAACGCCTGGACAATTACCCCCAATGGCGCGCGTACTCACATTAGACCTGGACAGTATAGCAGTTGCCTACCCTTATGAAATTTTAAGTGAGAAGCATGTCATCAATGATACTGTTGGAAGCCAACCTGTCGTCATCCTCTGGATGGATGGCACCGCCTCTGGGCTGGACGCAAGGACTGTTGCTGGCGGGCGGGATGTCGGCGCTGCTATTGCATTTTCTCGTTTGCTGGATGGAGTTGTGCTTGACTTTGCTTACGATGGTAAAACCTACACTGACACACAGACCGGAAGTGTCTGGAATGTTTTTGGGCAGGCGATAGATGGTGAACTGGCAGGAAAACAATTAGCCTCGCTCGTTTCCATCAATCATTTTTGGTTTTCCTGGGCAGCCTTTCGACCTGAAACCCTAATATACCAGCCCTGACAGGACAGGATGCCCAATTTCCGTCGCACCAGTGCAAGATTGGCACCTTTGTCAAGCCAAGCCTGTACAACCGGGTGGCAAATAGAGTGAGGATTGAAATTTCAGGCCGCATCGTTTGTCACTGATGCGGCCTGAAAAGCAGGCTGGGGGCAAAGGATTCGAACCTCTACTAACTGATCCAGAGTCAGCCGTCCTGCCGTTAGACGAGCCCCCACCTTTTGCGGGCAGTATTCTACCATGCCATTCCAGCGAAGTCAAATCGCGATGACGCTCATTTTCCTCTCGCCATGCGGCGGGTGTTGTCTTCCATATCCATGAAGATGAGCAGGACTTTGCCAACTGCCTGCAAGCCAATGAAATTCCACAATCCCGGCAGGGAGGGCTGGAAGAGCCACAGCAAATGCTGGGCGTAGTCTGTGTAGCCGGGCAGGACGAGCAGCCCACGGGCGACCTGCAACCCAAAGATCAACAGCGAGAGCAAGGCCTGGAGCAGGTAGTAGCCCAGGGCGATCCAGGCGAACAGGCTGGCCAGGCGCGCCAGGCGCAGGATAGCGTCGCGGTCGAAGTACGTGCCTGCAAAGCCGGTTTTCGATGCGGTCATTTTTTCCTCCAGAATGGGAAGCATCGTATTGCGCTGTGAAAACGATGCCAACTGCGAAGATTTTGCACGATGCTCACCATTTGGTTGCGGAATGAATTCCGCGCTACAGGTTTGTCACCAACGGGGAAATTATAAAGCAGTTATAATAGCCCAGGCAGCCTTCAGACTCTCACAGGCGCGAAAAAGTTCCTGGAACGGGAGCAGGCTGTCGGTCCAGAAAACGAAGCGGAGAGTCATCCGCTCAAATCCAAACGAAGGCGAATCCTTTATGAGTCCAGAAGAAACCAGACCTACCGACTTTATCCGCGAGGCAGTTGCGGAAGACCTTGCCAGCGGGCGCTTCAACTACGTCCGCACGCGCCTGCCGCCCGAACCGAACGGCTACCTGCACATCGGGCATGTCAAGGCGTTTATGATCGATTACCTGATCGCCAAGGAGAACAACGGCGAGTTGATCCTGCGCTTCGACGACACCAACCCCACCAAAGAAGAGACCGAGTTCGTGGATGCCATCATGGACGACGCGCGCTGGCTGGGGATCGAGTGGGTCAAAGTAACGTATGCGTCGGACTATTTCGACGAATTGTACGATTGGGCGGTGAAACTGGTGAAGATGGGGCTGGCCTATGTGGACGACCAGTCGCCGGAGGAAGTGAGCGCCCGGCGCGGCACCCTGACCGAGCCAGGCGTGAACTCGCCCTACCGCGACCGCAGCGTGGAGGAAAATCTCGACCTGTTGGAGCGCATGAAGGATGGCGAGTTCCCCGACGGTTCGCGCGTGCTACGCGCCAAGATCGACATGGCGCATTCCAACATCAACATGCGCGACCCGGTCATGTACCGCATCATCCACGAGCCGCCGCACCACCGCACCGGCTCGAAGTGGAAGATTTACCCGATGTACGACTGGGCGCACGGACAGAACGACTCGATGGAGGGCATTACCCACTCGCTGTGTTCGCTCGAATACGAGAACCACCGCCCGCTGTACGAGTGGTTTCCCGAAAAACTGGGCGTCTGGGAACCGCGCCAGATCGAGTTTGCGCGCCTGAACCTGTCGTACACCGTGATGAGCAAGCGCAAACTGCGCCGCCTGGTGGAAGAAGGCCTCGTCAGCGGCTGGGACGATCCACGCATGCCCACCCTGCGCGCCATGCGCCGGCGCGGCTACACCGCCGCAGCCATCCACGATTTCATCCGCCGCGTGGGCGTCGCCAAAAACTACAGCGTCAGCGACGTGTCGCTGCTGGAGGCCTGCGTGCGCGACGACCTGAACAAAACCTCCCCGCGCCGCATGGCCGTGCTCAAACCGCTCAAAGTGGTCATCGACAACTACCCCGACGACCTGGTCGAGGAGATGGAGGCGGTCAACAACCCCGAAGACCCCGCCGCCGGATCGCGCAAAATCCCGTTCTCGAAAGTGCTATACATCGAGCAGGACGACTTCCGCGAGACGCCGCCGCCCAAATACTATCGGCTCTACCCCGGCAACGAGGTGCGCCTGCGCTACGCCTATTTCATCAAATGCACCGGCGTAATCAAAGACGCGCACGGCCAGATCCTCGAAATCCACGCTACCTATGACCCGTCCACGCGCGGCGGCGACGCCCCGGATGGCCGCAAGGTCAAGTCCACCATCCACTGGGTATCGGCGGCGCACGCAGTCCTGGCCGAGTTCCGCATGTACGACCGCCTGTTCACCAAAGAAGACCCGGAAGAAGGCGAAGAAGGATTCCTGGGATGCCTGAACCCGGACTCGCTCACCATTCTAAGTGGATTTGTGGAACCGCATCTTTCCAAGCCGGAGGCTGGCGACCGTTTCCAGTTCGAACGCCAGGGATATTTCTGCGCCGACCCCGACACGACGCCCGAAAAGCCGGTCTTCAACCTGACGGTCAATCTCAGGGACAGTTGGGCGAAGATCGAGAAAAAAGGATAGTACCAAGTTTGGGTACATCCTTGAAAACAACACAATATTTCCAATACACCCGGCAGCGGCCAGATCGGGGCATGATCTTGGATGAGTGGATTGAGCACGTGGTTCGAGAACCCCTCCAAGAAGAAACGCAATCGGATGGCCGAATACGAAAATGGGCGCGAATCCCTGAAATGGGAAATCGTGCTTTACGAGTGATCTTGCTGGAAGACGGCGAAACGGTTCATAACGCTTTCTTTGACCGTGATTTTAAGGAGTGAGCCGATGAGAATCAAATATTTCGAAGATACAGACACAACGCTTATGGAGTTTTCAGCCAATCAGCCTGTGGAAACGCGCGCATTGAACGAGAATATCTACCTTGACCTGGACAGCGAGGGCAAGATTGTCAGTATGACAATCGAACACGCCAAGCAGATTGGGAACATGGAAGAATTTATTTATCAACGCATCCCAGCCAGCACATCGGCAATGTAGCCGAAAAAATTCGTAACCCAGCATGGACATCATCACCGGCAAAATTCTCAAATTGCGGGGCTGGCCGGACGGCAAGATCATCGGGCTGGCCAAACTGGCTGCCGCAGAGCTCGCGGAAACGGAATCAGACCGCGAGTCCGTTTTGATGCGGCTGGAGGCTGTCCGCCAGAACCCGGGCGCGTTCCTGGCCGATCCCGCGCTGGCGGAACTGGCGCGGGAGTGTATCCGCATTGCGCAAAAAGACGAGCCGGGAACAGAAGAACTGCGCAAAAGCCCGCTGCCCTTCCGCGTGTGGGGACGCGAGAACGTGGAGGATGCGTCGATGGCGCAAATGGACAACGCCATGCGGTTGCCGGTCAGCGTGGCGGGCGCGCTCATGCCCGACGCGCACCTGGGCTACGGCCTGCCCATCGGCGGCGTGCTGGCGACCGAGGAAACGGTCATCCCGTATGCGGTGGGGGTGGACATTGCCTGCCGGATGCGGCTCACGCTGTTCGAGGTCTCGCCGCACCTGCTTGGGCAGAAAAAGGGCTTGTTCGAGAATGCGCTCTGGGAGCAAACCGCGTTTGGCATGGGTTCAGAATGGAAAGGCAGCCGCCGCGCCGACCACGAGGTGCTGGACGACCCGGCCTGGGAATCCACCCGCCTGCTCAAATCGCTGCAAGACAACGCTTTCAAACAACTCGGTACAAGCGGCACGGGCAATCACTTTGTCGAGTGGGGCGCGTTCCGGCTCTACGAACCGTTCGGGGATTTGAAAGCGGGCGAGTACCTAGCGCTGCTCTCGCACAGCGGGTCGCGCAGTGTGGGCTTCAAAATCGCCGAGCGTTACAGCAAACTGGCAATGGAGTTGCACCCTGACCTGGATAAAGCCGTGCGCCACCTGGCCTGGCTTTCACTCGCCTCCGAAGCCGGGCAGGAATATTGGCTCTCGATGCAGTTGGCCGGTCGTTTTGCGGCCGCCAACCACTACGTCATCCACAAACGGGTGGCAGCGGCAGTCGGGCTAAAGGAGGCGACGGCAGTGGAAAACCACCATAATTTTGCGTGGGAAGAAAGCCTGCCGGATGGGCAAAACGTGATCGTCCACCGCAAAGGCGCGACCCCGGCGGGTGTTGGCGCACTGGGTATCATCCCCGGCTCGATGGGCGACGCGGGTTACCTGGTGCGCGGCAAAGGCAATCCCGACTCGCTCCAATCCGCTTCACACGGCGCGGGACGGTTGATGAGCCGCAAAGCAGCCATCAATTCGATCAGCAAGTCGGCGCGGGACGCTTATCTCGCCGAACGCGGCGTCACGCTACTGGGCGGCGGCCTGGACGAGTCGCCGCAGGCCTACAAGCCCATCGAGGAGGTCATCGCCGCGCAAGCCGACCTGGTGGAAGTGCTGGGGCGCTTCATGCCGCGCATCGTGCGCATGGCAGATGAGCCGGGGGATGTGTAATTGCGGTCGTTTTCTCGAATCCGCGAATTTACCCTTCAAATCATTTGCCACGCACTTTCGAAGTGCGTGGCATTTTTTACATGGCATCTAGCAGATCAATTGCGCGTTGGATGCGCGCCAGCACTTTCTCCCTGCCAATCACTTCCATGCTTTCGAATAAGGGCGGGCTGACCGTTTGCCCCGTTATGGCTACACGCAAAATGCCAAAGACCTGCCCCGGCTTGAGGGACAGCCTGTCCACCAGTTCCCTCAAGGGCGGCTCGGCGGCGGCGTGGGTGAGTTCGGGCAGACCCGCCAGGATGCCGTAGGCTTTGCGGGCAACGTCAGCCGATTGATGGGCGTCCAGTCCCTTGGCGACCAGTTCGGCGGGATTGGGGTCGACGGCCTCCTGAAAGAAGAAGCCGCCGAAGGCAATGCAATCGTCGAGGGTGACAAGCCGCTCCCGGATGAGGGGAGTGATAGCCAGGAGCGTGGGGTCGTCCACACGGAATCCGGCCCGGGTGAAGAAAGGCTTGATTCGCGCTGCCAGGTCCTCGGTCGGCAGGAGGCGGATGTGAGTCCCATTGAAGTGGTCCAGTTTATCGAAGTTGACGGCGGCAGGCGAGGGCGTCAACTTGTCCACGTCGAAGCGTTCGACCATTTCTTCGAGGGTCATCACATCGTCTTCGGCCACGCCCCAGCCCATCAGGGCGATCCAGTTCAGCACGCCTTCAGGGGTATAGCCCAACGAGGGCAGGTCCTTGATGAAGATGGAGCGCCCGTCTTTGAGGGCGTCGGCGGCTTCGCGCTTGCTCATTTTGCCTTTGCCGCTCGGCTTGAGAAACACGGAGAGATGCACCCAGACCGGCTCGTCCCAACCGAAGGCGCGCACTACCTGGACGTGCAGGGGGAAGGTAGAGAGCCATTCTGAGCCGCGGAAGACGTGGGTGACGCCCATCAGGTGATCGTCCAGCATAGCGGCAAGGTGGTAGGTGGGCAGGCCGTCGGCCTTGAGCAGGACGGTGTCGTCGAGGTAACGATTCTCGGTCACGATGTCGCCGCGCAGGTGATCGCGGGCCGTAGTGGAGCCATCATAGGGCATCTTGAAGCGAATGACGTACGGCTCCCCTGCGGCAATGCGACGGGCGGCTTCAGAAGGGGCAAGGTTGCGGCAGGTACCATCGTAGCGGGTCTTTTCCTTGCGCGCCTGCTGTTCCTGACGCACCTGGGCCAGGCGCTCGGCAGTACAAAAGCAGGGAAAGGCGAATCCTTTTTGCACCAGTTCATTGGCATGCTGCTGGTAGATTTCGCGTCGCTCGGTCTGGCGGTAAGGGGCATAAGGGCCGCCCACGTGCGGACCTTCGTCGGGGGTGATTCCCAGCCAGTCCAGGCTGTCGAAGATTTCCTGTTCTGCGCCTTCGACAAAGCGCTTCTGGTCGGTATCTTCGATGCGCAAGATGAATTGCCCGCCCGTCTTGCGAGCCAGCAGGTAGTTGTACAGCGCAGTGCGCGCCGAGCCGAGGTGAAAGCGACCGGTCGGCGACGGCGCCATGCGGACGCGAGCGGGTTTCAGTGTTTCTGTCATGAATCTCCAAAATTAAAAATCCAACGATTTATGGCGCAAGGCGACACTTTCGACCAGCCCAATGCCCAACATCAGGGCGGTAAGACCGCTCCCCCCATAACTGATAAAAGGCAGGGGCAGACCGGAAACCGGCACGATATTCATGTTCACGCCGATGTTGACCGCGCCCTGGAAAAATATCAACACAGCGACGCCATAAGCAATGACCGAACCGGAAACGTCCCTGGCGCGCTGCGCAGCCCTGATGCAGCGCCAGATGATGAAAGCCAGCACTGCGACAACGATAAACCCACCGATCATCCCAAACTCTTCCGAAACAGCAGAGAAGATGAAGTCGGTATGGCGCACTTTCAAAAAACGCAGTTGTGTCTGCGATCCGTGCCCATATCCTTTCCCGAATAAACCGCCCGAACCAATCGCAATAAGGGCCTGTTGCACATTATAGGTGGCGCCAAACGTAGCCGTTTCATCGGGGAAAAGAAAATTCGCAATACGATCTTGCTGGTATTGTTGCAAAAAAGGAAGTCGCAGGCCAGCAACGATCATGCCCGTGACGATAGAAAGCGCGACAACGCCAATGGAGCCAAAAACCACCAGGTGCTTCACTTGCAATCCATTCAGCCATACCAGGGTAAACCAAATCACGGTAATCACAACGACATTGCTCAAATTTGGTTGGAGCAAAATCCAAATCGTAAGGCCCCACACCCACAGCAGGCTGAAAGCAATCCACCGCAGGTCGCGAGGGCGATCCTTGCTTTTTTCGAAATAGCGCGCCAGGATCAAAATGATGACGATCTTGGCAAACTCAGTAGGCTGCAAAAACAACACGCCAATCGAAAACCACCTGGCCGCGCCAAACACCGCCTGGGCGCTCAAGAAAAGCGCAAACAATAGCACGCTCATCACGATGTACATTGGAATATACAGGGAGGTCCAATAACGATAATCGATCACCCCAACTACAAAAATCACAGCCAGTCCTAATAAAGCAAAGTACAACTGACGAGCAACAAGGGGAAGCAAGACTTCGTTCCCGGCAATTGCGGAGCGAATCATGGCAACGCCAAAGGCCGACGCCAGCACGATCGCGCCGAGCAACCAGAAATCAAAATGTCTCCACGAGATGTCGCGCAGCATGCCTATCCTGTATGACGGCGCGAAACGCTCCTGAGAGGAATGTCGGCTACCAGGCGCTGTTCGCGTCCCTGTCGCTCCACGCCAATTTGCACAGCATCCGGATCGATGTCTACATGATTGGAAATCACGGCCAGGATATCGTCTTTCAAGGCTTCCAATTCCGCAGGCGTTAGATCCGTGCGGTCGTGTATCAACACCAATTGCAAACGTTCCTTGGCGCTTTGCGCGCTGTGAGTGCGACCAGATAATCTCTCCAAAAAGCCGCTCATCTACTTCCTCCCAGTCAGTCGTTGCAAGCGATCCCACAGGCTGCCCTGGCTATCCAGGTCAAGGAATGGCACCTGTTGCCCTTGCATGCGCAGGGCAATATTACGAAATGCCTGCCCGGCCTTACTCTTGGTCTCTAACGCAATGGGCGTACCGCGGTTGGCGCCAACGATTACATTTTCATCTTCCGGGACAATACCGATCAACTCTATCGCAAGCAAGTCCAGGACGTCCTCAGCCGATAGCATGTCATGGTTTTTGACCATATTCGGGTTGAGCCGGTTGATAATTAACGCGGGCGAACCCTTCCCATCCGCCTCTAAAATGCCTATGACGCGGTCCGCATCCCGGACTGCGGAAACTTCTGGGTTGGTGATAATCAGCACTTTATCAGCGGGGGCAATCGCGTTACGAAAGCCACGCTCGATGCCCGCAGGAGAATCGATCAACACCCAATCTACTTCCAAGCGCAATTCATCACACAAGCGGAGCATATCGGATGGAGACACAGCGCTCTTATCCCGTGTCTGCGCCGCCGGGATGAGGTAGAGTTCGGGCAAGCGCTTGTCGCGGATCATCGCCTGGCGAAGGCGACACCGTCCTTCGATGACATCCACGAGATCGTACACAATGCGATTTTCCAGCCCCATCACTACATCCAGGTTACGCAAGCCAATATCGCCATCAATGCAGCAGACTTTATTGCCGGCCGACGCCAGGGCCACAGCAAGATTGGCAACAGCAGTTGTTTTCCCCACCCCGCCTTTGCCACTGGTTATGGTTACAATTTTTGCGCTCATGGAATCATCCTGTTATATTAAGTGGGCTGCCAAGGTATGGCGTGCAATTTTCCGTCTTCGGAAAGACTGGCAAGTTCAGGGCGGGGATTTTCTTGCGGGTTGAGCAAGGCTGAAACCTGATCGGCAATACGCAACTGCGTGGGGGAGAGGTCCAAAGCGCCAATAACCGCCTGCGTATCACCTTTCGAGCCAGCATGGATCATGCCACGCACCCGGCCCCATACAAATACATTCCCTTCGGCGATAATTTCTGCGCCGGGATTGACGTCGCCAAAAACAATGACATGGCCTGGAAATTCGACGCGGGTTCCAGACCGCAAGGTTTTGCCAATAAAAAGCGCAGCGTTTTCGCTCGCATCATCCGTTAGATAGGTTCGCTCTTCTTGTGGACGAGGCTTCGAAATTCGAGTAGCCATACCAAGCAATTGAGCAGTCTTTTCGGTTGCAGGGGATTCGCTTATGACCGCCCAAACGGTAACGCCCTGTTCAGACAAGCGATCGCGCAAAGCCGACAACTCATTCACTCGTAAAGCCTGGGCGCCGACATCCAATGCAATACGCGCACCCTGGAAAAAAGATTGTTGCGCTTCGATATGCTGTAGCAGCGCAAGTTCGAGTTCTTTCCATTCACCTGGGCCCAGCGCAATCAACAAGCCATCGCGCAGGCCCTTTATTTGGATGGGGTATGTTTGCACATCCATAACTACACGAAACCAGTATACAAGGAAAAAGGTGGCTGAATTATAGCACGAAGAAACTACCCGCCCTCGCCTTGCGCAATATCAATGGCTTTAAGTTCGAAGTAGGCGCCCATGACGCGCGCCACCACCGGTCCTGCAACACTGGCGCCTTCACCGCCGTTGTACATGAAGGCCATGATGATAATTTCCGGATCTTCGAATGGCGCATACGCCAGGGTCCAAGAGTGCGTAGGCCATTCACCAAACTGGCAACGATTGGCTTTCAATGCAACGTCGTCACAATATTCAGCAGTGCCGGTTTTTCCGGCCACAGCAATGGGAAAACCCGCAAACACATCGTTGAGCGTGCCTTGCGGGTCCGTAACTGCCATACGCATTCCAGTTTGGACGGCCTCAATCGTAGAAGGCTCGACAATTTTCATTTCCCCCGTTTCAGAGCAATAGCCGCCTTCACAACTATACCCCTTGATCTTCGGGGTGACGGTCAAGTCCCATTTCAGGTTTGGCACAAAGGGCGAAATCTGGTAACTGCCAACAGGCAGGTCCGTGACAATCGCAGCGTCATCCAGATTAATCCAGGCGCGGCCCTCATCGCGATCATCAGGCGTACTTTGAACAGACGACCAAAGCGAAAAGTCATCAGGGGTGAACCATACCTCCTTGACTTTCCCTTCGCTATCGGTTACTTCGCGAGCGATAGTTGGCTGCATTAATTTCCCATCGTTCGCGATCGTCGCTCCCGACATCAGGACTTGCAAAGGCGTTGCAATGACATATCCCTGTCCAACAGATGCGATATACGTATCGCCGGTTGACCAGTTCTCCCCTTGATTGATGCGCTTCCATTGCGGGGACGGGATCAGTCCGTCTTGTTCACCAATCAACTGTATGCCCGATGGCGCGCCGTACCCCAACGCGCGGGCATATTCTCCCAACCGAAAGATGCCCAAACCCTCCTCGATCTCATCTTCGAAACCGCCGCCCAATTTATAAAAACATACATTGCTGGAATACGCAATACAACGCAAGAAATCCAATTGCCCAAAACCAGCCTCATTGATGACGCCGCGTATGTTATAAACCCAGTCAACAAAGGGGCGCGTGTTTGCATCCGTACACGGTTCGTTGGGAGAAAATTTTTCGCACAATTCGAGTTTTCCCGGCGTCTGTATTGTTTTGGACAATGTCACCACGCCCTCGTTAAACGCGCCCGTAGCGGTGGACAACTTAAACACAGACCCTGGCGGATACTCTGCCTGGATGGCATTGTTCAAGAGAGGACGGCGAGGATCCTCACTTAATTGGTCATAATAATAGGCTGGAATGAAACGCGCCATACGATTGTTTTCATACGTCGGATACGTCACCATGGCAAGGATTTCTCCCGTCTTGGGATTCATCGCGATCACCACGCCGCTTGAAATCCGGATTTGACCAAAATAATCATTCCAACCCTGAATCTCGGTCAATAAGACAGCCTCCGCAGCGGCTTGCAAGCGCGTATCAATCGTAAGCATAAGGTTATTGCCAGAAACAGGCGAAATGGGCGGCTCCAAGTTACGAAGTTCCTTGCCAGCCACATCCACTTGAACAACCCGTTTCCCCGGAACTCCTATCAAGACGGGATCCAGGGCAGCCTCTACGCCTGCATACCCAATTTTATCCCGGTTAGGAATGAAACCTCTCGTGCGATACACTTCTTCCAAAGTAGCCGGTATCGGCCCAAGGAAGCCGATCACATTCGCCGTCAACGAGCCTGTAGGATAATCGCGAATAGGATCGACCTCGACAGACACGCCAGGCCAGTCAACCGCCCGTTCGCGTACGATCTGGGCGGTCGCTTCATCTACATTGCACTTAATTTTTACAGACCGATATGGAGCCAAGGAATCCCCCAATTCAACCAATTGTGAGATACCAGGGCCTGGAACACACTCGGCCACCAACTTCGCATCTTCCACAGTTCCCTGGGTTGCCGGGACATCTATCAACCCAGCAAGGTCTCGATAAATATTTTGAACATCCGCCTCAGAATCAGGCAAATCCGCAGGAGTAATCACTACATTGTACGAGGCAATATTTCCTGCCAGGATATGTCCGTTACGGTCATAAATGATGCCGCGAGCAGGTGGGATCGACACTTCAGTCGTGTAGTTTTCAACTGCCTGCCCCAACCATTCGGTTCCTTGGAAAACCTGTAAGCCCAACAAGCGATAAAGCAATATTCCCATTACAAGCGCCATGACAGCATATAGTGTCCACAAACGCCATGCAAAAGCCTGCTTTCCAACAGAAGAAATAGAACTCACTCCGCCTCCGGTACAGGGTAAATCCAACGCGCCAGATCACGCATGACCACATAGACCGGGATTGCAAACAGGAGATTTAGCAACAGGCTCGGTAGAACAATCAGGCCAAACGAATCACCAAATGGAAGCGGGCGCCCGGACAATTGCAGAACAATCAAAGCAAAGAAATTCATGAACAAGGATCCTAGAAACGTAACACTAAACATAGCCAGCATAGGCGCCTGCCAGACCCGTTGCTGCAACAAGCGGGCCAACAGCGCAACACCCAGGTAGCCAACAAGAGGAACAAACCAAGGCATGCCAGACACAAAAGAAACCATCATTGCGCCCAAAACCGCCCATTGCCACGCTGTACTCACTCCCGCTTGTAACGCCCAGGCCGCCAATACAATCAGCATAAGATCCGCATAACCGGCAAGCAACGTTATCCGGCTGATAACCGCCGATTGGAGAATAACGACCAGGGCAAGTAATGGGAAAGAAATCAAATTGCGCAGCATGTTCAGGGCGTGAGCGTAGGAATCAACGGCTGGATATCCACGGGGCGGAAATTTGTAATCACTAAAACGATCTCGAGACGGGCGAAATCCACAGCCGGCTGAATAGTTGCAAGTTGGAATAATTCAAAGTCTCGTTTCCTTACATTTAGAATCTGGCCAGCAATCAAGTCAGCAGGGTAACCGCCTCCCAATCCAGATGTCAGCACCACATCCCCAGGCTCCACTGCAACATCCTGGGAAATCATATCCAAAGCCAGATCGCCAGTCACCGAGCCAACCAGCACAGCATCGGTTGCCGCATTCTGCAAACGGACATTAACAGCCGAAACGGGATCGGTAATCAATTGCACACGCGCCGCGTCGGCAATAACCGCCTCTACCCGCCCAACCAACCCCTGGTTTGTAACGACCGGCATACCTCGCAATATACCGTCATTCGAGCCGCGATTGATAATTACGTAATGTAGAAACGGACTGGGATCCCGGCCAATGACTGCGGCTCCTTTATATGTACTTTCCGGGTTCGCGCGCGAAAAGTCAACCAAAGCCGCCAGGATTTCCGTCTCGCTAACCTGTTGTTGCAACTCGATCACCTGCCCCTGCAAGCGCGAGACCTCCGCCTCTAATTCAGCATTTCTCTGGCGCAGGGTCACAATATCACGAGGCGCGCTAAGGAAATCCTGGATAGCGTTATAACGAGTTGAAAACCAGGTTTGAACTGCCACAAGCGAACCGGTAAATCCACGAGAGGCGCTACTCAAGTACCCGCCAAGCGCCAAAACGAGAATCCCCCCCACAACTAAGAAAATAATGGTGGTTTGTAAGGAACGGTTAAAAAAATCTTTCATATCCAGGCCAGGCCGTAAAAACGTAGGGATGGGTCGCGCCTACGCGTTATGGCGAGTACTCCCACGCTCCAGCCCAACCAGCAGGCGACCAAGCGCTTCAAAATCTTCGAATACCATACCTGCGCCACGCGCCACACAAGTAAGCGGATCATCCGCAACCCACACACGCAACTTCAACTCATCGGAAAGCCGGTCTGCCAAACCTTGCAACAGCGCGCCTCCACCGGCAAGACAGATGCCAATGTCCATCAAGTCAGCCACAATCTCGGGCGGAATTTCATCGAGCGCATCACGGATCGTATCAACAATCACCTGCACGGACGCTGACAAGCCTTCGCGAATTTCCACCGAAGAAATCTCGATCGTTTCCGGCAAGCCAGTGACAAGATTCCTGCCGCGCACCTCCATTGTTTTTTCTGTTGGCAGAGGGTAAGCCGAACCGATATTCCATTTGACTTGCTCTGCCACACCCTCACCGATCAATAAGTTGTATTTATTCCGGAGGTACTGAACAATATCTTCATCCATCTCATCGCCCGCGACGCGCAAAGAGCGGGAAACCACAACGCCATTCATGGACATAACAGCCACTTCCGTTGTGCCGCCGCCGATATCTACCACCATACTGCCCCGGATTTCAGCGATCGGCAAACCCGCGCCCAGGGCAGCCGCTATCGGTTCTTCGATAAGGAACGCCTGTCGCGCCCCTGCTGCCATCACCGCATCGTAGACAGCCCGCTTTTCCACTTCCGTCACACCGGTAGGAATCCCAATGACCACACGCGGTCGCGGTAACGGGACAACGCTCTGTTCATGAACCTTGCCAATAAAATACTCCAACATGACCTGGGTTACATCGAACTCAGAAATGACGCCATCCCGCAAAGGCCGGATCACAACCACGTTCCCAGGCGTGCGCCCCATCATTTCTTTCGCTTCCAGTCCAATCGCAAGCGGTTGGCGCAGCCTTTTGTCAATCGTTACCCAGGAGGGCTCATTAATGACAATACCCTTGCCGCGCACACTGACAAGGGTGTTGGCTGTGCCCAGGTCAATGGCAATATCCAGTGAAAACAGGCCTAATAGCCAGTTGATCGGGTTAAACGCCAATGTGGGCTCCTCAACAATTTTCCTTACTCAGAAATATTATACCATGAGCAATTTTTGAACACTCTGAAACGATTTCAAAAAATCGGGGTTATTATATTCAGTAAAAAACATCCTACCTACCTTCCCGGGAGGAAACATGGCAAAAATTGCGCTTGTCACAGACAGCACGGCTTACATTCCGCAGGAACTATTAAGGAAACACAATCTGACGGTTACGCCTCAAATCTTGATCTGGGGAGAAGAAACATACCAAGACGGTGTCGATATTCTATCAGAAGAATTCTTCACCCGCCTGAAGACCGCAAAAACCATGGCAACCACTTCACAAGTCCCACCAACGACTATGAAGACCACTTTCGAGGAACTGATCGCAAAAGGGTTCGACGTATTAGGAATTTTTATTTCGGCAAAACTTTCCGGCACCATGCAATCTGCGATACAGGCAAAAGAAATGATGGGAAAAGCCAGCGAGAAAGTGACGGTCATAGACTCCAATTCGACCGCGATGGCAATGGGCTTTCAAGTCCTGACCGCCGCGCGCGCCGCCGAAAGCGGCGCAAACCTGGAGGACATCGTTGCCCTCGTTGAAAAAGCGCGAGAGCGCACCGGGGTGTATTTTGCCGTAGACACGCTGGAATTCTTACACCGCGGTGGACGCATTGGTGGGGCGCAACGCTTCCTGGGCACGGCCTTGAACATGAAACCCATCCTGGCTGTGATCGATGGGCGCGTGGAAGCCATCGAACGCATCCGTACGAAGGGCAAAGCCCTGGAGCGCGTGGTCGAACTGGTAGCCGAAAAGACCAAGGGGCAGTCCCCGGTACACCTGGCAACATTACACGCCAACGCGCCGGAAGAAGCGCGCCAGTTGCTGGACAAAGCGTCTGCCATGCTAAACGCCACCGAGTCGATCCTGGCGGAAGTCAGTCCTGTCATCGCCAACCATGCCGGCCCAGGCACCGTTGGCCTGGCCTATATGGCAGGAATGTAACAAATTCGCCGTTCGACCGCATCCTGCGATTGGGCATCGGCGCTGCCGCAACTGTCTACGCGGTCAATGACGGGACCTGGTGGCTGTTTGCGCTTGGATTGCTGATCATGTCCACCGGGCTCTATGACCGTTGCCGGCTCTGGAAAGCCATTACCGGCTACATCAAAAATCTCAAAAAGACATCCTGGCGGGTGTCTTTTCTTTTCGCAGCGGGTATAATTCGGGCATGTCGCACGAACTCCCGTTAGTCATTGGCATTGCAGGCGGTTCCGGTTCAGGGAAGACCACCGTTGCGCAGGAGATTTTGCAGCGCGTTGGGCCAGACCGTATTGCCTTTCTCCAGCACGACTCGTATTACAAAGATTTGAGCGGCCTGCCGCCGGCCCAGCGCGCTGAGGTCAATTTCGACCATCCCAATTCGCTCGAAACCGAACTGCTGATCACCCACATCGAACAACTCAGGCAAGGAATACCGATCCAGGTGCCGATCTATGATTTTTCTACACATAGCCGGACGGAAAAGTCCTTTACGGTCAATCCGCGTGGGGTCATCATTGTGGAGGGTATTCTCATCTTTGTTGAACCTGCCCTGCGGAGCCTGTTCGATGTAAAAATCTTTGTGGATACCGACCCTGACATCCGCTTGATCCGCCGCCTGCAAAGGGATATAACGGAACGCAGCCGAACGGCGGAAAATGTCATAAAACAGTACCAGGCTACGGTGCGTCCGATGCACCTGGAGTTCGTAGAACCGTCCAAACGCTACGCCGACGTCATCATCCCCGAAGGCGGGTTCAACCTGGCCGCGTTGGACATGGTCGTAGCGCGGATCGAATCCCTGCTCAATGCAATTTCAACCAAACTCACTTAGGAGTAAAAATGGCTCAACAATGGAATACCCCGCCCAAGATGGAAATAGACCCGAAGAAGAAATATACTGCCCGCATGGAAACCGATAAAGGCACTATGGTCATCGAACTATTTGCCGACAAAACGCCCAAGACGGTAAATAATTTTGCCTTCCTTTCACGACAGGGATTTTATGAGGGCGTTATCTTCCATCGCGTCATCGAAAATTTCATGGTGCAGGGCGGCGACCCCACCGGCAGGGGCGCGGGAGGACCCGGCTATAAGTTCGAAGACGAATTCCACCCCAGCCTGAAACACGACAAACCCGGCATCCTCTCTATGGCCAATGCCGGCCCTAACACCAATGGTTCACAATTCTTTATCACGCACGTCCCCACGCCCTGGCTGGATGGAAAACATAGCGTCTTCGGGCAGGTCATCGAAGGCATGGACGTGTTGATGTCTATTGCGCCGCGCGACCCCATGCGCCCGGAATACCCTGGCGTAAAAATCCAGAAAGTGACCATTGAAGAAAGCGCCTGAAAACAGCGACTCAACCAGCAGGCCAACAGATGGATCAACGAAAACAAGAAATACCATCCTGCGCATTGTTGCATTCCTTGCGGTAGTTGGCATCACTGTTTATATTTATAGTATTCGCGAGCGTGTAGAAGAATTTGCCGCTTTTGGTTATCCAGGCATCTTCCTGATCACACTGATGGCAAATGCGACTGTCCTGCTGCCTGCCCCTGGCGTAGCCGTGGTGTACGCCATGGGCGGGATCTTCAACCCCCTGGGCGTGACCCTTGCGGCCGGCACTGGCGGAGCCCTGGGAGAACTTTCGGCTTACCTGGCAGGTTTTAGCGGCCAGGCAATTGTAGAAAAGGCCGAAATCTTCGAACGCATCCAGCCCTGGGTAAAAAAATACGGTCCCTGGGCAATCATGGTATTGGCTGCCATCCCCAATCCCTTTTTCGACACTGCCGGGATCGTAGCCGGCATCACGAAAATGCCTGTGGGAAGTTTCCTGCTGGCCTGCTGGGGCGGCCAACTGATCAAAATGGGAATGTTTGCCTTTGCAGGGTATTACTCGCTCAACTGGCTGATCGACTGACACAAAGACCATGAAACGCTGGTTCAGACTGCATCGCGATCTTGGCTGGCAACTCCTGGCCCTTTACCTGCTGCTGGTCATTCCCTTCCTGTTCGCCTTGTGGGGGTTCGACCAGTTGATCGGCGAACGCATCCGCACGGATGTAACCGCCAATGACCTGGCCCTGGCGCGCGCCATTGCCCAGGAGACTGAGTTGACCATCAGCAATGCGCTCAAAGCGGTCGAAGGATTGGCAAAATATTCCAGCGTAATGGAAGCGGATATCGCCGGCATGGAGACGCTTTTCAGCGTCGTCCTGAATACCCGCCCAGACATCAACCTGGTCTACCGTCTCGACACAAACGGCGTCATGCTATTCCATTACCCGGTCGGCCCGGGCAGCACGGTCGGGACAGACTTCTCGCACCGCGACTACTACCAGCGCGCGCTGACCACAAACCAGCCTTTGGTATCGCAAGGCCGCATCTCGCCAACCACCAACCAGGCGGTTGCCACAGCCGTGATGCCGATCCGCTCGCTGGATGGAAATTTCGTTGGACTGGTAGGCACCAACATCAAACTGGAGAGTTTGAGCAAAACGCTTTCCGGGATCGTCTACGAACACCAGGCCGAAGAGGGGCTGCAAATTGCCATCCTTGACGCCAGCGCGCAGATCATTGCGTATCCAGACCCGTCCTTGCTGCTGTACCCGGCCAACGCCTTGATCCCCGATTTGCCGGAGCGCATCCTGGCCGGGGAAAGCGGAACCTATACCGCCAACGACCCGGACAACCAGGAACGCCTGTACACGTACGCGCCTATCCAGGCAATTGGCTGGGGCGTGGTGATCAGCCGCCCGGCAGCAAACGCATTTGCTACCCAGATATTCCTGCGCCAGATCGTCGTGATTGCCGCCGGAACGTTCATTTTGATCGGGCTGTTTTTCTGGGGTACCCTGGACGTGCGCGTAATCGCTCCCATCGAGCGGCTGGCGCCTACCAGCGAGGCCATTGGCCGAAACCAACCCATCAGCCCGGAAAACCGCGCAGTAATCGAGAAGCAGGCCAAACGTCCGGACCAGATCGGACACCTCACCCGCTCCATTTTGGAGATGGAAAAGTCCATCGCCGACCGCATCAAGGAACAAGCCACCCTGCTGGAGACCAGCACGGCCGTCGTCTCCACACTGGACCTGCCGACTGTGCTGAACCGCATTCTCGAACAGGCCAGCCGCCTGCTCAACGTGCGCATGAGCGCCATCATCGCGCTGGACGAACAGCACGGCGCATTCCGCATCCGCGCCAGCCGCGGCCTGTCTAAGCAGTTTGCCGAGCAACTGACCATCCAGCCAAATGAACCGAGTTCTGCGACCATGCGCGCCCTCCATGCAAAAGAACCGATCCAAATTAGCGATACAGAAACCGACCCCTCTTACGCGCCCCAACGCCCGCGCGCCCGCGCCGAGGGATATCGCTCCCTGCTGGCTGTCCCGCTCAACACCCAACACGCGCCGCCCACAGCACTCTTGGTGCTTCACCCTAAACCCCACCTCTTTTCCCACAACGAGATCCAACTCCTGTCCAGTTTCGCTAACCAGGCCACGATGGCAATCGAAAATGCGGTGCTATTCGAACGCAGCGACACGCGCCTGGAAGAACAGACCCGCCGCATCGAAGCCCTGATACAATCCATGCAAGACGGGTTGATCCTCAGCAACCTGAAAGGAACTGTTGTCTACGCGAACAGGCGCATTGGTGAACTTGCGGATCTGACTCCCGAGGACCTGGCCGGCGCTCCGATAGACCGGGTGCTGGCCCGCATCCTGTCCAAGGTACCCAAGCCTGAAGATACCCAAAAGGACGTCGAAGCCTTGCTGGATGGAAAGACCGGCCAACGAATAGAATTCTCACTCTTGACGCCCGGCCGGACTCAATACTTCCGGCTCGATATGTTCGATGTCACCGACGCGCGCAACGATCCTATCGGTCACGGCCTGATCCTGCGCGACATTACCGCCGACCAGGAACTGGACCGTATGAAATCCAGCCTGGTCTCTACCGTTTCGCATGAACTACGCACGCCGCTGGCCGCCATCAAAGGCTACGCTTCTACCCTGCTGGCCGATGATGTGGAATGGGACCGTAATTCCCAACGCGAATTCCTGAACATCATCTCCGACGAGTCGGACCGCCTGACCAACCTGGTCAACAACCTGCTCGACCTTTCCCGCATCGAGGCCGGCTCGCTGGCGCTTTCGTGGGAGGAATGCAACCTGGAAGGGTTGATCCACCGAGCGGCGCAACAGGCCCACCTGCAAACGGGAAACAGGCTCGAGGTCCAGATCGAAGCGCATCTACCCAAATTGCGCGCCGACCGCCCCAGACTGGAAACGATCCTGCGCAACCTGATCGAGAACTCGGTCAAATATGCTGGCGAGAATGCTACCATCCGCGTGAACATTGGGAGACACGACGGACAATTCATTTTCCGGGTGTCAGACGACGGGCCAGGGATTCCCCCCGAAGAAAGCCAGCGCATCTTCGATAGTTTTTATCGTGTAGATGACAGCCTGACCAGGCTTGCCAGCGGCGCTGGTTTGGGCCTGGCGATCTGCCAGGGATTTGTCCACGCGCATGGCGGCTCTATCTGGGTAGAGAAACAACAGAAAGGCGCGTGCATCGCTTTTTCCATTCCGCAGAACACTCCTGCGCCGCCGGCCGAAGACCTATCCACCAACAAGCGAGGCAAGAAATGAATGCACCCACTGTCCTGGTCGTCGACGATGAAAAAGCCCTGCGCGATTTCGTGCGCAGGAATCTCGAAGTGCGCGGATACAAGATCCTGACCGCAACGAATGGCCTGGAGGCCATGGCGCTCTTCCAGAAAGAAAAGGTAGACCTGGTCATCCTGGACATTATGATGCCTCACCTGGATGGGCTGGAAACGACCCGCCGCATCCGGCAGACATCCATCACGCCGATCATCATCTTGACCGCCCTGGGGGAAGAAGCGGATAAAATTCGCGCCTTCGATTACGGCGCAGACGATTACCTGACCAAGCCTTTTGGGATCGGGGAGTTATTGGGCCGCATCAAGGCTGTACTGCGGCGCGCGCGCTGGTCGGAACCCAGCACACCGGAGGAACGGATCGTGCGGGGAGAAATTTTTGCAGACCTGGAGCGGCATGAAGTGACCGTCCGTCACCAGGTCCTGGAATTGACGCCCACAGAATTCAATTTGTTGATCTACTTGATGCGCAACACCGGCAAAGTGCTGCCCCACCGCGCCATCCTGCAACATGTATGGGGCCCGGAATATGGGGATGAGACCGAGTACCTGCGCGTTTATATCGGCAGGCTGCGACAAAAGATCGAGGTCAACCCACTCGAACCCCAATACTTATTAACCGAACGCGGTATCGGTTATCTTTTCAATGGATAGCCTTTGGGTTAGAATTTGCTCATCCACCCACGCGATCGGATAAGGAGACGCATGCATGAAAAGAGATCTGCTTTCGGTCGTCCTGGCAAGCGCAATGTTGAGCGGAATCCTTGCAGCCTGCAACCTGCCGGTTGCCCAGGACCAACAGCCAGTTACTGATACGCCGCTACCGACTGCCAGCCCAACAGCAACTGTCATCCCCGTTGCCATCGCGCCCACCGTATCTGCTACGCCGGAATTTGCGCCATTTTGCGCGCCAGATTCTGTGAGCGTCCCGACGCCTGCGGGATGCCAACTTCCGATTGCCCGGGAGGGCGATTCGTTTTGCAACAAGAAGATTCCCTACAACCTGGTCTTCATAAATCCTGGTTCGACGTATGAAACGCTGTCCGAGAACTTCAGGTGTTCGGACGCAGGCATTCAAGACGGTAAGCAAATGATCACCTGCACAGGGCTCATGGCGTCTTCCTACGAAGTCAAGATTTGCGATCCGACCTGCATTGTGCCAACCACCGCAGCAGGAAGTCCGCTCTGCCCGTCAGGATATGTTCTCGACAGTCTGCTGGAATGTTGCGCGCCAGAAGCGCAGATCACCCAGCCAAACTGCGTAACGCTCGAACTCAGGACAAAAAGTTGCGTGGTGAATTGCGCGGTGTTTACCAAAAAATCGGACTGCACTGCAAATTCTTACGCCTGCATCTGGAACGAAAGCACAGATACGTGCCAGTTGAGGAGGTAGGAAGTTATCCCTGGCGCTTGCGCCGTAAGAAGGCCAGGGCTACCAAACCCAGCGGCAAAGCCACTGCGCCTCCGCAGGGCAACAGGCGGCGGGGAGCAGGTTCGGTTGGTTCTGGTTCACTGGCGGGCGGGTTTTCTGCGGGGGGCTGGGACTCGCCCCCTGCAGGAGGAGCAGCCTCGACCGGAGGTTGAAGCGGGGCGTTTTCCTGCCAGCGGTGATAGAAGACGTTCAACAGCGGCGCAAATTCTTCGGTCGCCTTGCGGCTGCCTTCGATAGACGGGTGATCGTCCTCCGATGGGTAGTATAGACTGTTGCTCCCGCCAAGGAGATGTTCAATTTGTCCATTGTTGTAACGATGGTGAGCATCTGGAGCAGTGAGAACGTTGTAAAAGTCAAAGACGGCCACGTTGTTGAGGGTGTAGTTGTTCTCGCGCAGCCAGTCGTTGACCAGCCAGTTGTTGAAGGCGCGCGCATTACCACCATACAAGAAGCCCTTCAGTCCTGAACGCGGCGGCGCAGTGATGACGACGAAGAGCTTATCGGGACGTGTGGCAAAATACTGTAAGATCGTGTTGTAGACATATTTTGCGCCGGCGACGGTCATGTCCTCATCGTCGCCGGGCGGGTCATTGGGGCTGCCTCCCAATTCGGAGTTCGGGTAGCAGGATTTGAACATGACGATCTCGTTCTCGCCGCCCGGGTCGGCCAGCGAGCGCGTATATGGGGAATTCTGTCCAGATTCGTTGAACAGGGACTCCATGTAGACAGGCGTGCTTTCGCTGGCAAACCACTCCATCCAGTTGGGGATGTCGGTACGGTCGCCGATTTCATTAGGGCCCCAACTGTAGTTGGTGTCGCTGACGAAATAGTTGTTCTGCTCCAGGGCGCGCCCCAGGTCGCCGTAATCATCGGCAAGCCAATTCTGGCCGGTGGAGTGGTGGATGAAGATGAGTTTGACGACATGATCGGGCGGGTTGGAATTTTCCGCTGCCTGCACCTGCGCAGAGCGCGGGGCGGCCGCGGTGGCAAGGAGCAGGATCACGCCTGCTAAAAAGGGTAAGAAACGCGTGGGGGTGGTTTTCATAAAGTTCTCCCGGTCTCATAAGTGTGATGGAGTATCTTTCGATGGCCTTATTATAGTGTAGAAATTAAATCCTTGTTTTTTGCCCGCGCCACCCCACAGGCGCACGTGTACAGGGATTTTTCGCTTAACCAAAAGCCCACATTACCATGGACAACAGCAACCTTCCCAATACCAACGACAGGCCGCCTCCTTGTAACACCAGGATGAAGGTGGGAAGGATCGCGGCCGAGCGTTCCAATTCCTGGCGGAGATGTTCGCCGGTGTAATTTCCCAGGCGGTTGATGGACGGGTCGGAGCGGGCGTACGTCACCAACAATACTTTATTGCCGGTTGAATCTATGGACTGGTAGCCCCGGCCCTGCCCGCGCCACACCCGGCCATTGGCGTCGGTGAACTGGTACTCGATCGTGGAACCCTCGTGTCCATACTTAGAGCCCCCCGCCAGCCAATCCCACGCGCTCTGGTCTATGGACAAAACCTGTCCATGAGTCAAAACAGCTTCTGTCGCCAGCAGTTCGTAATACCTGTGCGTTTGGCTGGCAAACGGGATCGTCCAGGCCCAAATGACAACCAGGCCAATCAGAAAGACGATCACGGCCAGGAGCCATACCAGCCTTTTCATCCCAGCCGATGGCGCGGCTCGTTTGTGGATCATGCCGTTACGCCTGTCATAGATCGAACTCGCCAGATGAATTGTTCCAGGAGCAAGCAGCCATTCCCATCGGCTGCGTCGCGCCCTACCTGCTATACCTGTGTTTTTTCTGCCAAAAGGCCAGGGCTACCAAACCCAGCGGCAAAGCCACTGCGCCTCCGCAGGGCAACAGGCGGCGGGCAGCAGGTTCGGTTGGTTCTGGTTCACTGGCGGGCGGGTTTTCTGCGGGGGGCGGCGCTACCACAGACGGCGCGGACTGCCCCAGCAGCGCTAGGTCGTCCAGCCAGATCGCGCCGCTGATGCGTTCAGTCTCGGGTGTGGACAGGCCAATGGAAAAGCCGGTGGCAGCGGTGGGATCGAAAGGCTCGCCGGGGTTCTCTTCCCATGCGGCGCGCAAAATCCCTGCCCAGGGAATCTCGACCAGCACCCAATCGCTCTCGCTGCCGGGGGGCGTCTGCGTCGAATAGACGTATGTAGAACGCGCGCCTGGCGAGCCGCCGTACACGTCGATGTCGAAGGGGATGCCCGCGTGGTCGGCGCGCAGGTAGAACGTGAGTCCCTGCCCGGCGCTCCAGTTTTGGGCGCTGTCGAAGTAGAAGCCACAGGTAGCCCAACTGTCGGGGGTAACGTCGAATTCGAATTGCAGGGAATTGGCGCCGCTATGCGCCAGCCCCCCATCGACGAAACAATTCAGTTCGGTATCGGTACCGTCCTGGAAATATCCTTCCCAGCCGGAGGTGCCGGGCAGGGGGCCGCGCTCCAGGTCATCGAACAACGCAGAGACCACGGGCTGCGCGGCAGGCGGCTGGGGCTGGGTCTCGCCCCCGGCGGGAGGAGCAGCCTCGGCCGGAGGTTGAAGCGGGGCGTTTTCCTGCCAGCGGTGGTAGAAGACGTTCAACAGCGGCGCGAATTCT
The DNA here is from genome assembly GCA_049324135.1 of Chloroflexota bacterium. Classification (GTDB taxonomy): domain Bacteria; phylum Chloroflexota; class Anaerolineae; order Anaerolineales; family Villigracilaceae; genus JAABUE01. The sequence continues at coordinate 21,826 of JBMOMO010000146.1, read as the reverse complement.
TCGGTCGCCTTGCGGCTGCCTTCCACCGACGGATGGTCGTCGCCGGAGGGATAGTAGAGCGTGTCCCGTCCGCCTGCGAGGTGCTCGACCTGCCCATTATTGACGCGGTGATGCGCATTCGGGTCGGTCAGGATGTTGTAGAAATCGAAGACGGCCACGTTGTTGAGGGTATAGTTGTTCTCGCGCAGCCAGTCATTGACCAGCCAGTTGTTGAAGGCGCGCGCGTTGGCGGCGTAAGTTCCATCCGAAAGCGGCGGCGCGGTGATGACGACGAAGAGTTTATCTGGGCGCGTGGCAAAATATTGGAGGATGGTGTTGTACACGTATTTCGCGCCGCCGACGGTCATGTCCTCATACTCGCCGGGCGGGTCGTTGGGGCTGCCTCCCAGTTCGGAGTTCGGGAAGCAGGATTTGAACATGATGACCTGGTTCTCGCCGCCGGGATCGGGGAGGGTGCGAGTGTAACCGGAATTCTGCCCGCTCTCGTTGAAGAGGGCGTCCATGTAAGTCGGTGTGCTCGGGCTGGCAAACCACTCCGTCCAGTTGGGGATGTCGGTGCGGTCGCCGATGGAATCCGGCCCCCAGCCATAGTTGGTGTCGCTGACGAAGTAGTTGTTCTGGCCGAGGGTGCGCCCCAGGTCGCCGTAGCCGTCGGTGAGCCAGTTTTCGCCGGTAGAGTGGTGGATGAAGATGAGTTTGACGACGTGATCGGGCGGATTGGGGTTGTCGGCTTGCGGAATGGGGGCGGCAAGCGCGGTTCCAGTGGTCAGGAAGAGGATTGCCAAAATAGAAAGGATGGGACTGGCTATGCGTTTCATAATACGTACTCTCCTTTGATGTGTTGGTTCATGTAACTTACAGGAGGCGAGTGACCTTACTTTACCATAGCAGAAAGGTATCTCGATAGCCATATAAAACTTCTTGCAAGCATCAGGGTACACTCGCCATGTGCTTCGAGGATTTCATTCTTGCAACACAAGATAGCAAGAATTGGCCACTCAAACCTGGTACACGATCTTCCCACCGACCATGGTCAGGTCAATGGTCAGTTTCAAGATGTCAGCCGGTTCGACGCTGTACGGATTGTCGTTCCAAATGGCCAGGTCGGCGAACTTGCCCGCTTCCAGGGAGCCTTTTTTATTCTCGGCAAAGTCGGCATAGGCGCCAGCCATGGTGTGGGCGTACATGGCTTCGTCAATGGTCAGCGCCTGTTCGGGACTGACGGGTTTCTTCGACCAGGAGGCGCGCACCAGGCTGGCGAACAGGGTGCTTTGGGGGTCCCACCAGGGCATGGAGGGCGCGTCCGAACTGAGGCACAGGGGGATGCCCATATCCAGCCAGGTACGGGTGGGGATCATGCGCTGCATGCGTTCCTCGCCCCAGATCCTTTCCAATGCATCCCCAAAGGCGCGGATGATCGTGGGCTGGGTGGAGATGATTACGCCCAGATCCTTTTGGCGCTGGAGGGCCTTATCCGTATTCAGCACGGAATGTTCGATGCGATGACGCGGGTCGGGACGCGGGTTCTTGTTCATGGCATTCTCGATGGCGTCCAGCGCCATGTCCACGGCCGCGTCGCCGCCGGTATGGATGGCGACCTGGTAGCCGGCATCATGGAAGGCTTTTACGGCCTCGTTCAAATCCTTCGGTTTCCAGATGGGGATATTCCAGGCGATACCGTCATGAGGCTGGTGGGTATAGGAGGCTTCGATGGCGCCATCGGCCTGAAACTTGGCGCCGGCAAAGTGCATGTAGTCGCTCTCGAAGCGCATGGCTTCGAGTTCCGCGATTCGCCCATCCAGTTCCTGGATGTACTCCAGCACGTTCATGACCTGCCCGCGGATGGTCATCTCACCGCGGCGCGCCGTATTGAAGTAAGCCTGCATGCGATCCATGCCGCGTGCGTAGTTGTCCTGGAAACTGGTGACGCCCATGGATGCAAACCTGGCCTGCGGGCTGAGCACACTCGCTTCCATCGCTTTCAGATCCAACAGGTTTGGCGGCCACAGGCGGCGGAAGATATCCATGGCCGGATGGTTCATGATCGTGCCGTCTGGCTCATTGTTCGCCTCGCGCAGGAATCGACCATTACCGGGATCCGGCGTACTGGCGTTCACCCCGGCCATTTCCAGCGCCAGGCTGTTGACCACAGCCATGTGCCCGCCCTGGTTGATGATCATCACCGGGTGGTTCGGCGAGACCGGGTCAATATCGTGCTTATTCGGGGGGCGTCCCTCGAATTGTACCCAGCCCGCGCCGATAACCCATTCCCCGGAAGGCGTGACGGCGATCTTCTCGGCGATCCTGGCCTGCATGTCTGCGATGGTAGGTACACCCGGCCAATTGACATCCACATAGGCGGTGCCGAGCAGGCCGCAGGCGCTCAAGTGGCAGTGGGCGTCGATCAAGCCGGGAGTCACGGTACGCCCGCGCACATCGATAACCTGCGTGGTCTCGCCAGATAAGGCGCGCACATCCTGGTCGGCGCCGACATGCAGGATGAGTCCATCTTTTACCGCCAGCGCCTGGGCGATTGAGCGGTTTGCATCAATAGTGACGATATTACCGTTGACCAGGATGGTATCCGCGACTTCCCCGGGCGCCAGGGTAGGCGGCGCCTGGGGAGCAGCGGTGGGCGGCGCCGGGACTGCGGTCAGCTCGATCTCCTTTCCACAAGCCAGCGCCGCGCCGCCCAGAGCAGCGCCGGCCACCTTGAGGAAATCGCGGCGGGACAGATGGGAATGGTTGTGAGACATTTCAGGTTCCTTTCGCTAGAAAAAACAGACAACGGCTCAAGGCATGGGATGAGCCAGGAAGAATTCCCAGATGAGGGCCGTAGCGGAGATTTCCATGTTCGGCTCGCCCATGCGCTGGCTGACGGCTTCGCCGCCGGGCCAGGCGTGCTCCCCGCCCGTGATGGTGTACAGTTCGACCGACGACCCCGCCTGGCAAGGCGCGTACACGTCATGGACGATGCTCCCAGCATCCTCCCGCTGCGGTTCGACCGGGCAGCCATCCAGGTCCACCCAGAAGCGGATAGCATCGGTCACAGGGATGAATTGCACCCCGCCGGGAGTCACGCCGCCGTCATAGGGATTCGGCTCGTCGTCCGTACCGTGGAAGTGGATGACCGGCACCGGGCGCGACGGCTGGCAGGCTTGCTGGTCCTCCAACGCCTGCGTTGCACTGACAGGAGCAATGGCGGCAATCTGGTCGGCCATCTCGCAGGCCAGGCGGTAGGCCAGGATGGCGCCGTTCGAGAAGCCGGTGGCATAGATTCGTTTGGGATCGATGTCGAGCGAGGCGGAAATGTCTGCAATAACGGCGCGTACAAAACCGAGGTCGTCCACGTTGTCCCGCGCTGCCTCCCCACAACAGTGACCGCCGTTCCACGATCTCTGCTCGCCAGCAGCATTCGGGTAGGCGACAATGAAGCCAGCCGCGTCGGACTGGGCATTGAAACCGCTGATGCGTATCATTTCATAAGCGTCCAGGGTGATGCCATGGAAGGCCAGCACCAACGCGGCAGGTTGGGAAGGATCGTATCCCGGCGGGATGTGCAGAACGTAGGAGCGCTCTACGCCTGCATAGGCTAACCTGTGTTCCGAGTCGCCAACGGGCAGGGAGGCGCTTGCTGGCTCAGGCAAAGATGGCGGCTGTGCAGCGGGTGTCTTCCCACAGGCCAGCATGGCGAGAAAGAGCGTACCCCAAAAGAGGGAAATTCCTCGCAAATTTGATTTCATTTTGCCGCCTCCGGCTATACCAAGCCTTGGACTCATCATACAACAAGTCACAACTCCATGTAAAAGGTCTGCTGTGTGTCTTTCACAATCTACGGCTGGAAATTCGAAAGTACTTGCATTGAACGGCGTTTTGTTTTCATGTCTGACTCCTTTTTATGGCAATTGCTCGATCCAATCCGGAACGAGTTCGATCATGAACATCTCCACTTCTTCGGTGCCAGAACGGCCCCAGTTGCTGGTGAATAGCACACGCGTGAAATCCTGGTTGACGCTGGCATGCGGTTCAGCCCAATAATCATGTTCCTGGTTTTCGTCTACGAGGGAATGCGTATGCGCCAGACGAAGCACGCGGCCACCTGGTTTCAACTCCAGGGCAAAGACCTGGTCATCCATCCAGGTGTAAGAAGCGGGATCACCATCATGTGTGGAGACCAGCACCCAGCCGGGATGATGAAACGCGCGACCTGAAAAGTGTAGCCCGATACCTGTGTGACTGAAATCGATTGGCCAGAGCGGGGTGATCACACCGGTTTCCAAATCGAGCATAGAAATGCTGTCGGTATCGATATCCTGGTAGACGAACACCTCGCGCCCATCCGCATCGAGGGCGGTATCTGAGTGACCAACAATGCGCAGCAGGCCACGTCCGTTTTGCAGGTTCTTATCATACACCATCAAACCACAAGGCTGCTCATCTGTGCCCAGTTGCCCGGGTTCACAATGCTTATCCGAATATACAAGGAAGTAATTTCCCAATGGGGAAATGGCAACGGTATCCACTTCACGTTCATCGCCGGCCCAGCCGCGCAAGTCACGGATGGCTACAATTGTATCGGCTTGTAAATCATAGATGAGATAAGCGCTGTCCAGCCAATCCTGATCTTCAGCCATCAAGCCCCAATAACGGCCGTCAAATGAAGGGCTACCCTCGTAACGCGTCCAGACCATGATCGGGTTGTAATCGGATAGGTCGGCAGCAAAATCGTGAATGGTGGTCTGCTCACCTGTCTGGATGTCGTAAGACATCAAACGCGTTTCACCAATAAAGTAGATGAGATTGGGATCATTTGCATCCCAACGCGGCTCTACATCCAGAGGAAGACTGCCAAGCAACTGAAGCGTGGCAGCGTCATATAAGTACCAGTAGGAGTCGACGCTGCGCACAAGGATGCGCGTGCCGTCAGCGTTGAAAGACTGGACACGCGAGTATTCGTTCTTCATCCCACGGGAGTCGTCATCCCCGATCACATCTGTATCTCGGTTCGTGATCCGCACAATGCAAGAACCGAATACGGGGTCGCGGAAGGGGATTCCCTGCTGCGGCTCATTGACCTGGGGTGGCTGGTACACTTCGAAGTCAGTCACCAACAATGGATGCGCATCCGTGCAAAGTGAGGCTGTTGGTCCAGCGGTATGAAAGTCAGACGGCCGGACGACATTCCGCGCCCAGAATTCGAGGATGACATCTTGCAAGTCATTTTCGACCGGAGCAAGGTTTTCCGGATCGGGCCCGTAGCGATAGTTCATCCCGTTGACTCCCTCGTTCCAGGGCTGCCAATCGGGATCCCAGACCCAGAAGGCATGATTCATGCCACGTTCCTCGAAGAGTTCCATTTCATCGCGCATGAAATCGGCCGCGTCCGGAACCCAGCGATTGACGCCGAACTCATTGACGGCAACCGGCGCGCCGTACTCGGCGATGAACTCATCAATCGGACTGAGAAAGTCATCCAACCAGTCACGGTCGAAGGCATCGGGCTGGCCGTCCCAGTCGAGGTCGAACGAACCGGGGTAGGTGTTTTGCGCGGGATGTTCTTGGTGAGTATAGTCCTGCTGCGGTTCGTATTGGTGAACCGTATAGACGATGCGCGGGTCGTCCACTGGCTTGATCGAGGAAAGCCAGCGAACCCCGCTCCAACCATTGCCGCCGACCAGGATGGGAGTCTGCTCGTCCACTTCGCGAATCCCAGCCACGATGCGCGGGTAGATCTGATTCCAGTCGTAGACGGCGCCGGCATATTCGGCGTAGAAATCCGAGGGTTCATACATCTCGAAAACCACGCCGCTGGAGTTTGGCTCGCACATCAGGTCGTAGCCGACCACCGCCGGGTCACCTCGATACCGTTCGGCAGTGTAGCGCCACATCTCCACCCAGGCCTCCTGCGCGGCCTGGTCGCTCCAGACCCATTCGACGAGCAGGCCTTCGTCGAACCAGTCGCCCGCGCCGTCGCGGTAGAAGGTGAAGTCGCTGCGCCCCGGCCCGGTGCGAAAGGTGATGACGGCAAACAAGTCCGCGGCGGCGGCCATCTCGATCATGCGGTCGAGATTGGCCTGTACCTGCTCATCGAGGACGTACGGCCGGCGCTCGGTGAACAAGCCTGGATGCGAAAAGTTGACGTAGTTCGCGCCCAGCGCAGCCAACGCATCGAAGTCCGCTTGTGTATAAGGCGGGCCGATGTAGCCATCGCCGAGGAATTCATTCCCATCCAGGTCGGGGACGACGATGCGCTGCCAGGTGTTCGCGCCGCGCAGTTGCGTTCCACGCTCGGCGGCCCACAGCGACCACTTGTCGCCCCCGGCAGGCGCAACGAGGGGCGGGGAAGGCGCCTCAGGCAAAGCCTCCGCCGTGATAACGGAAACAGGCGGGGGGGAGTCGGATGCGTCGCCCGGCGGGAACAATCCGCAGGCAAGCAAGAACAAGACGGTCGCCAGCGTCCCCAATATCCTCCTCATAAGCCTCCTCCTTTGCAAAAAAAAAAAACGAATCCTGCTTTCATTATACAAAGCGGCGCGAAAAATACAACCGGCATAGTACAATAGAACCATCTTTTTACGGAGTAATTGCATGGATACCCCTTCCTTCGACGGCTGGACCTGCCCGCTGCCCCTGCAAAACTACCCCACCATCGTGATGGGACACGGCGCGGGCGGCAAGATGATGAACGACCTGATCCGCTGCCTGTTCGCTTCGGACTTCCATAACGACCTGCTTGCGCAATCCGGCGATTCCACCGCCCTCGACCTTCCCCCGCTCGACGGCGGGCGGCTGGCCTTCACCACCGACTCGTTCGTCGTCAGCCCGCTGTTCTTCCCCGGCGGCGACATCGGCGAACTGGCCGTCAACGGCACGGTCAACGACCTGGCCATGAGCGGCGCAAGACCGCTGGCGCTCTCGGCCGGCTTCATCCTCGAAGAGGGCCTGCCCATGGATACGCTCGGGCGCATCTCGGCTTCGATGGCGCGCGCCTGCCGGGCGGCGGGCGTGCAGGTCGTCGCCGGGGATACGAAAGTGGTCAACAAGGGACATGGGGACGGGGTTTACATCAACACCTCGGGCATTGGCATCATCCCCCCAGGTGTGGACATTGCGCCGCAGAACGCCCGGCCCGGCGACGTGGTGCTGGTCAGCGGCACAATGGGCGACCATGGCATGGCGATCATGTCGGTGCGCGAGGGGCTGCAATTCGAGTCCGAAATCAAGAGCGACACCGCCCCGCTGAACGGCATGGTCGCCGGGATGCTGGCCGTCACCACCGAAATCCACTGCCTGCGCGACGCCACGCGCGGCGGTCTCTCGGCGGTGTTGAACGAACTGGCGCAGGCTTCGGGTGTGGGCATCGAATTCGAGGAAACGAAAGTGCCGGTGCGCCGCGAAGTCAACGCCGCCTGCGAGATGCTCGGCCTGGACCCGTTCTACATCGCCAACGAGGGCAAACTGGTCGCCATCCTGCCGGAAAAATGGGCCGAGCGCATCTTAATGGCTATGCGCAAAAGTGAGCATGGAAAGGAGGCCGCCATCATCGGGCGCGTGGTAGACGAGCACCCCGGCCTGGTGGTGGCCAGGACGGCCATCGGCGGCTCGCGCGTGGTGGATCTGCCGGCCGGCGAGTTGCTGCCGAGGATCTGCTAGTCGCGTTATCCCCATCCATCCTCGTCCGTCAATTCGATCAAAATTTCGATGGTTTCCCCGGCTGCGATCACAACCTGCTGGAACTCCGTAGAAGCGCCGCCGCCGGTGACGCCGGGGTAGAGAAGCGCGTCATCGCCTGGCGGGGGCAGCGGAGCGGCGAGAAAAGCGGCCGCCAGGTTGTACGCGCCGGGCGGCAGGTCGAGGGTCGCATCTCCCTGCGGCGCGTCATACAGGTATTCCAATAGCGGGATATATTCCACCAGTCCCATGCGCACGGTGAGCGGCTCAGGGTAGGGCGTAAACTCCAGGCTGGTAAAGACCCAGCCCGGCGACTCCAGGGCAATGTCGCTTTCCACCGGCATGACCAGGAGGAGGTGGCGGATATTGGGCGCGTCTGGCCGGTAGTCGAAGGTTTCACGATACCAGCCGCCAGTGTAGCGGATCTCGGCTTCAAGTCTTCCGGTCAGGGGTTGCATTGTTTCGACGACCGGCAACGGCGTGGGCGTCTCGATGCCGCCGGGGGTGGTCCCGCAGGAAGTCAAGGCGAACACCAGTCCCGCCAGGAGCGGGAAAAGGGCGATCCATTTTTTCATTGCGCCTCCTGCGGCATTCAATCACATAAGATCGGCAGCGCCAGCCAATCCCCGCCTTGCTTTGGGTGTTGGGTCTTTGCCAGGCTGCCGCTTTCCAACAGACGGTTGAGACTACGCTCGATTAAGGCATTGCCCCATTGGAACAGTTTGTTCACCTCCCGCGTCTGCGCCGCGCCGAGGGAGTCGAAGTAACATTCGAGCAACCTCGCCCGCGCCTGGGATTCGCTGATGGCGCGCGCCTGATCGGGCAGGTCGGGATAATGACGAGCGGCGACTTCGTAGATAAAAGCGTAATTCCAGGAACCGGCTTGCGCTACACCCACCGGCAGGACTTTGAAATCGGCCTGCAACAGTTCCAGCGCCTTGTTGAATTCGGAGTCCTTGGCATTGGCGAGGCGCGCAGCGCGACGCAGGTCCACAGTATTGAGCGGGCCGTTATCGAGGATGGCTTCGTAGACCTGCTTTGCGGACTGCGGCAGACGGCCTTCTTGGTATGCGATCAAGTAGTCTTCTTCGGGTGAGCCGTAATTCTCCGAAAGCGCGTAGAAGTAAGGCGCCATTTCCAGCGAGATCAGGGTCGCTTTGCGGCGCAAGACCTTGGCATAATACCAGATGCGCTGGTCGAGGGCGTTGTCCTTCCAGCGCCAGGTGACGTGGCCGGGGTCGTCGTGCGCATCGGCAACCGGACGGTCGCCAGCCACAGCCGTCCACAGGCTGGGAAAGTCCACGCCTTTGATAGGCCAGAAGTAGATGAAGCCGCGCGCCTTGACGAACTCCAACGCCTGGGAGGGGGCGGAAAGTTTGTGAAACGGCGGCAGATTGAAGGTGCGCGCGCGATGCGCTTGCAGGCGTTCCAGGTCGAGGGTGGGCATGGGATGATTGTAGCGCAAAGTGAAAACCCGTTTCCCTGCGAAAGTCGAAGAAAACGGGCGCTTTTACTGATGTTATCCATCCACTTGCGCGCGGATGGTTTCAGGCAGGCGTGGTCACTTTTTCAGCCAGCCACAAATTAACCAGCGTCTCGGTAGTCACTCCTCTTGCCTTTGCAGCGCGCCCGATCCTTTCTGCAAGTTCAGGAACGATTGCCACGACAAAAGTCTCTTCCTGAATGTCAATTTCGAACGAGACATCCTCCATTTCATCGGCATAATCGGCTGTGGAGTGGGTATCCCAAAACGCAGCAATTTCTTCTATGCTGGCGGAGGGGCCAGGCATAGGGTCGCGGACAGGTTTATTTTTTGCCATACAATTTACGCTCCTTGCGGTCCATGTCGCGAGCGCTAATCACCAGAGCCTCGCTCCCGGATTTGTGAAGAAAGAAAATAGTCAAATAACGGCCAGTATCCGTTCTGCCATAAGCAACATATAGATCATCGCCTGCGTGTGATTTACCTTTACCCATGCGACGGATGCGAGGCGCACCCATTAAGGCTTCCCGTACTTCTTCTGGATAAACGCCATGTTTGGCTTCTATTTTTATCACATATTGCCGAAGCCAGATGATGCGGACAATTTTCAATCTGTTGCTCCTGTATTCTTTGTCAGATTGAATTTTATCATGTTTGAGTGATTGGCTGGATAAGCCAGAGACTCGCACTACAAATCCATCACAAAATTCGAGAAAAGACAGTAAAATATACGTGCATATTTTTCCACTTGGGCGGACACAAGGTCCGCCCCTACTTAGGAGGCTGCGTGGGTCACTGGCCTGGGAAGTACATCATCGGCCTGACAGGCAATATTGCAACCGGCAAGAGCGTCGTCCGCAGGATGCTGGAGCACCTTGGCGCATATACCATCGATGCGGACGCGCTGGCGCACCGCGCCATCTCCAAAGGCGCGCCGGGCTACCAGCCGGTGGTCGAGACGTTTGGCAAATGGATCCTGGGCGCAGACGGGCAGATCGACCGCGCCAAACTGGGTGGGCTGGCCTTCCGCGACCCGGAAGCGCTTTCCAAACTGGAAGCCATCCTGCATCCGCTCGTCAGCCAGGCGACCAACATCCTGGTCCAGCGCGCCAGTCAAAGGGTCGTTGTGATCGAGGCCATCAAATTGCTCGAAAGCGACCTGGCGGCGGCTTGCGACAGTTTGTGGACCACCTACGCGCCCGAACAGGTACAAGTCGAGCGGCTGGTGCGCAAACGCAACCTGGGCCGGGAAGAGGCGTTGGCGCGCATCCACGCCCAGTCGCCGCAAAGCGAAAAGATCGAGCGCGCCAAGGTGGTCATCCGCAACGCCGGTTCTTACGATGACCTGTGGAAACAGGTCTCCACCGCCTGGAGGCAAGTCTTCCCAACCTCCGAAACGCTGCCGACGATCCCGAAGAAAGCAGCGCCAACGGGAGATTATTCCGTGCAGCGCGGGCGGCCGCGCGATTCGGAAGCCATTGCCGGACTGGTCACGCGCCTGAGTCAGGGCAAACAACGCATGACAAAAGAGGATACAATGGAGGCCTTTGGCGACAAAGCCTTCCTGTTGCTACAATCGGGCGACCAATTGGTGGGGCTGGCTGGCTGGCAGGTGGAAAACCTGGTGGCGCGCACAACAGACCTGTACGTCGAACCAGAACACGCAAATGAAAAGGCGCTCCAAACCTTACTGGCAGAAGTGGAACGCGCTTCCCAGGATCTGCAATGCGAGGCCTCACTGGCTTTCCCGTTCCCTGAACTGGCCGGCCTCGACAGCGCCTGGAAAAGCCTGGGCTATGAAAAACGCACCCCCGACAGTTTGGGCGTCCAGGCCTGGCAGGATGCAGCCAAAGAATCCAGCCAGCCGGGAACCAGCCTGATGTTCAAACAATTGCGCGCTGACCGCGTACTGAGGCCCATTTAATCCCATACCGCCGGGAGCGCGAAGTTCGCGCAGGTATAGCCTCTGCGTTCTCGGCGCTCTAAGTACCCAGGACCCTCATTTTGGGGGCTTTGGGTATCGCGGACTATCTCGTGACGGATTTCCTCAACGACCTGCTTTTCATCTTCCAACGTGTCAACTGGCTGAGTGTCGTAGACATCTTGCTGGTTACGGTGATCTTCTTTATCCTGCTGTACAGCCTGCGGGATACACAGGCGTTGGTGCTGCTCAGGGGCGTACTGTTCCTGGTCGTCCTGCTGGCCGTACTGACCAGCCTGGTGGAACTGCCGGCCTTCTCCTGGCTGATCCGAAGCACCCTGCCGGCCCTGCTGCTGGCCATCCCGGTCATCTTCGCGCCCGAAATCCGGCGCGGACTGGAACGCCTGGGGCGCGCCGGGACCTTCATCTCGCCGGGCGGCAAGACAGCCGCCCAGGAAACCAAGGAAGTCATCCACGCCATCGTCAGCGCCGCGGCGCGCTTGTCTGCCCGCCAGCACGGCGCGCTGATCATCATCCAACGGCTGGACACCCTGGACGAATACAACGACACGGGCGTGCGCTTGAACGCCAAAGTGACGCCGGAACTGTTGCTGCAAATCTTCTACCCCAACACTCCCCTACACGACGGGGCCGCCATCATCGCAGGCGCGCGGGTCACGGCTGCCGCCTGCGTCATGCCGCTTTCCGCCAGCGGCATCCTGGCGCGCTCGCCCGAACGACAGATGGGATTGCGCCACCGCGCCGCGCTGGGCATCTCCGAGGTCAGCGACGCAGTAGCCGTCGTGGTCTCCGAGGAGACCGGCTCCGTATCCATTGCGCACTCAGGCCGCATGATCCGCCGCCTGGACCCGGAGCGGCTCGAAAATATCCTGGCCGCTTTCTTCCGCCCCAACGGCGACGTTCAACAACGAAAATGGTTCCAACAACTCTTCCCTTACCTGTTCCCGCGCAAGGATGACGAACGATGATCCGCTGGCTGGGCGCCAACCTGCGCACGTTCCTATGGGCTTTCCTGATGGCCGCCGCCGTTTGGGTCGCGGCGGTCACGGCTGCCGACCCCGATGAAGTCCAAGAATATCCCAACCCCATCCCGGTGGACATCATCGGGCAGGACCCGGGCCTGGTCATTACCGGCGAATTCCCAAAACAGACCAGCCTGACCTTGCGCGCGCCGCGCTCGGTGTGGGAACAACTCACCAATGAGGAAAACGAAATCCGCGCCATCCTGGACTTATCGGGACTGAGCGCCGGGCAGCACACGCTCGACATCCAGGTACAGGTGCCCGTCCGCCCGGTGCGCATCGTCTCAGTGACGCCCGAAACTGCTACCGTTACCCTGGAGCCGCTTGCCTCCCGCGCCATGTCCCTCGACCTGACCCTCTCCGGTGAGCCGGCCATCGGCTACCAGGCCGGGAAGGCCAGCCTGGAACCGCAGGAGATCATCATTTCCGGGCCGCAGTCGCTGGTGGAGCAGGTAGCCCGCGCGCGGGTTTCCGTCGACATCGCCGGCATCCGCGAGGGCATCGACCAATCGGCGGCGGTGCAGGCGCTCGACCAGAACAACCAGGTCGTCACCGGGTTGGGGCTAAACCCCGCCGAAGCGCTCGTCCAACTGCCGATCAGCCAGCAGGGCGGCTACCGCGACCTGGCCGTCAAAGTGCTGGTGCGCGGGCAGGTTGCCAGCGGCTACCGGCTGACGAACATCTCGGTCTTCCCGCCGGTGGTGACGGTCTATTCGGAAGACCCGGCGCTGGTCAACGCCCTGCCGGGCGTGCTGGAAACCCAGCCGCTCGAGCTGGAGGACGCCAGGGAAGACCTGTCTACCCGCCTGGCAATCGACCTGCCAGAGGGACTCTCCCTGGTGGGCGAGCAGACGGTATTGGTACAAGTGAGCGTCGCCCCCATCCAGAGCAGCCTGACGCTCTCCAACAAAGAGATCGAAGTCACCGGCCTGCCCGCCGGGAGGGACATCCACATTGCCCCGGCCAGCGTGGACGTCATCCTATCCGGCCCCTTGCCTTTGCTGGATACGCTTTCGCCCCAGGATGTCCGCGTGTTGATCGACGTGACCGGGCTGGCCGACGGAACCTACCAACTGGAACCGAAGGTAGAGATCCTGGTAGCGGACGTTGCGGTCGAAACCATGCTGCCTGGCACGGTGGAAGTGGTCCTGGCCAGAAGCGGGACGACAACCCCAACGCCGTAGCGCGGAATTCATCCCCATGCTGGGGACTTTTCCGCGCCCACAGGCGATCTAAGTATCGCGTTGCAATACGAATGGAATGAGAAGAAAAAGATGCCTGAACCTGTCATTGCCCTGGTCGGACGGCCCAACGTCGGGAAAAGCACGCTCTTCAACCGCCTGGTGGGGGAACGCCTGGCGATTGTGGACGACACGCCCGGCACCACCCGCGACCGTTTGATGTCCGAAGCGGAGTGGAACGGGGTTGCCTTCCACGTGATCGACACCGGCGGGATCGACCCGGCGCACGGCGGGAAGACTCCGCTTTCGGTCGGCTCGGCCGATTTCATCGAGCAGATCAAGGAGCAGGCGCTGGTCGCCATCCAGGATGCGGACGCAGTGCTGTTCCTGGTCGACGGCGAGGCGGGCGTCACCGCCCCCGACCGCGAGGTGGCGAGCATCCTGCGCCGCCACCAGAAGAAACTGCCTGACGGCAAATTCTGGCCGCCCATCTTCCTGGTGGTCAACAAGTGCGAAAGCGAAGCCCGGCGCCAGGCAGCCGGTGAATTCTACGAACTGGGGCTGGGACAGCCCTACGCCATCTCAGCCGTACACGGGACGGATACGGGGGATCTCCTGGACGACCTGGTGGCCTCGTTCCCGCCTCAGCAGGCCGAGGCGGAGGATGAAGCGGTCAAGATCGCCATCGTGGGCAAGCCGAACGCCGGCAAGTCCAGCCTGCTGAACAAGTTGGCGGGCGCAGAACGCGCCATCGTCAGCCCCATCCCCGGCACGACGCGCGACGCGGTGGACCTGCGCATCGCGTATGAGGGCATCGAGATCACGCTCATCGACACCGCCGGCATCCGCAAGCGCGGCAAGATCGAGCACGGCGTGGAACAATACAGCGTGCTGCGGGCGCTCAAGGCCATCGAACGCGCGGACGTGGCGCTGCTGGTAGTGGATGCGGTGGCGGGCATCACCGCCCAGGATCTGCACATCGCCGGGTTCATCCTGGAGGCGTGGAAGTCTTGCGTGGTGCTGGTGAATAAATGGGACGCGGTGGAGAAGAATACGTATACGATGGACGAATACACGAAGCATATCCGCCACGAACTGAATTTCATGGATTATGTGCCTGCCCTGTTCATCTCGGCCAAGACTGGCCAGCGCGTGGAGCAGGTGCTTCCGCTGGCGCTGCAAGTGCAGGAGGAGCGCCTGGCGCGCCTGACCACTTCGAAGATCAACCAGTTGATCCAGGACGCGCAGGACGCCCACCCGGCGCCCTCGCTGAAGGGGCGGCAGTTGAAGATGTACTACGGGACGCAGGTGCGCTCCGACCCGCCCACCTTCCTGGTGTACGTCAACGATCCCAACCTGGCGCACTTCACCTACCGGCGCTACCTGGAAAACCGCTTCCGCGAGGAGTACGGCTTCCTGGGCACGCCGATCCGGATCGTGTTGAAGGGGAGGAGGGAGAAGTGAGCGGTTATCAGTTTTCAGTGGTCAGTTTTCAGTGAACAGAGAGTAGGAGCGGGGGTTTGCTGGATCATGGTCGGTGGCGCGCCGGATCAAGAGGCATATTCACTGGGATTCGCCGATTGAGCCAGCGAGATTCGGAAATTAAGCCGCTTGATTCGCCGATTAAGCCGCTCGATTCACGGATTAAGCCAGCGAGATGCGGGAATTAAGCCGCTTGATTCACGGATTAAGCCAGCGCGATCTGCGGATTAAGCCAGCGAGATGCGGGGATTGAGCCAGCAGGTTTCGCTTTCATGTTTACCCCGCACCCGCTGTCGTCGGGCTTGGAATCTTCCCCCGAACCAGGCGGGCACGGCACACACAATCCACACCCACCATACTCATCGTCATACACACAACAACAAGCCGCCGCCGGCGCAGTCACCACTCCCCACCCGATCACTATGGTGATTACTGCCGCCAGTATTTTTTGCCAAATCTTCATTTTTGCCTCACGATCACCCGCTCAAAATCATCCCCCTGGGTGTAGGGATTTAACAATTTCAGTTCATTTGCTTCAAC
The DNA here is from genome assembly GCA_049324135.1 of Chloroflexota bacterium. Lineage (GTDB taxonomy): Bacteria > Chloroflexota > Anaerolineae > Anaerolineales > Villigracilaceae > JAABUE01. The sequence goes on along the minus strand of JBMOMO010000146.1, from coordinate 6,505 downwards.
TTCGGCCAGGATCTCTGATAATTTCCGCTCATCCTGCCACTGCACCATCATCAATTCGCCGGGCGCTAAAGACGCCGTTTCGATTGTTTTTTCCAGCGCCGGGGAACCGTCTGACTGCTGTTCCCATACCATTAACTTTTCCGGCCGGGCTGAACGATACTGGAAACCATATTGTTTCCCGTCTTTGGCAAGTAAAAATAGAATTTGATTTTCCGGATCAATCTTCTCAAAAGTTCCCGCCATCAAATACATGAACGACTCTCCGTCTTCTTCTCCTTCCACAATCTGGGTTGTCATCACCTTGGAAGGCAACGCCGCGTAATCCGGATCAAAATCCCTAAATTGCTGTAAATATAAACGCTGGAGCGTGATCGCTGGTTTGCTGTTGGATAATTCCGCCGATGTGAGCAGTATCCACCCCACCGCGATAACCAGGACTACCGCCAAACCAACCAATCCTAAAACAATAATCCATCTCTTCCCCATACCTTTTCAGTATGGACCAGTCTTTGGACCCTTGTCAAATCAATTTATCTACCAGTTAATCTAAATACTTATTCATCAGTGTTAATAAACAATTACTTAATTCAGGCGGAAGTGATTCTGTAAAATAATATTCTTCATTTTCTTCGGGAATATACACACCAGAATTAAAATACGCTCTATTCACCTCAACCATAAAAGAAAATAGCTCCGAATCAGCAATGGTATATTCTTTCAATGCTTGAGTTCGGAATTGTAGAATACCAATTTTCCCGCGTAAGTCTTTAGTAAGATAGTTGCCAATTATTGGCATATCACTTTCTCGCACTATTGAATGTAATAACTTGAATGATCCATCAATATCTTTCGCAAAAATCGGAACTAATACAGCAGGTGGTTGCAATATACCGTCAGAACCTTTGATCTTTATCAAAAACCAGTCGTTAATATCAGTTACTCCAACTTGTAAAGGTCTTGCACTAGCTGTTTTAGTTCCATCTCCAAACATCATCTTGCTTGATTTTGGAATAATATATAAGGTACCATTCTCCGATTTAGCAGAACTATTTATATACAACCATTTATCCGGTTTGACATCAACATTCTCAACCAATTCAAAATTTATTGTTACAGAAATTCCCTCAAATTCCTTAGCGGCATTGTCTTTCATCGCCCGCTCGTGTTCGGCAAACATGGTCGCGATCATCTGGTCTTTTTTATCGCTTCCCATATCAATTTCCAAACTGTAAGGATAATCCGCCTCGAACCCGGCCGCCGCCTCTGTCGCCGTCTTGCCATGCGGTCTGCTCCATACGCCATTCTCCAATTGCCTCAACCCCCACACCAACTTTCCCTCCTGGCTCGTCACCGCTCCCGCTCCGGTCACCAACACTTCTTCTTTTCCATCGATCATCATCGTTAGTTCCGTACTCCCATCCTCAAACACCTTGACGCCTTCCACCTTCTGCCCATCCGCCCCCACGATCTCATAAACCCCCGCCTCACTCCCTGCCGCCAACTCAAATCCTCCCGGCGCCAGCCGCTCCTGCACGCCCTTCAACCCTTCCGGCAGCCAATCCGGGGTTTCGGTCGGCGTGGGCGGGACTGTTGCGGTAGGAGCCGGGCGCGTGACTGTGTACGTCGCCGTCGCAGTTGGCAATGGGACGGCCGGGGAGCAGGCGGTGAGCGCCAACAGGAAAGTCAATATGGGCAGAATATGACGCGACATGGAAAACCTCCTTGTCCCGGACAATCGAAAGACTTCAAGAATTCAATATCTTGATGGCAAAGGCGATAAATTCTCGTCAGCGTAGCCGCTCATATTGCCCTTCCCTCCCGTCTGGCATTTCGATACAGCGAAATACTCCCGGCTTCGAAGTCACTCTCGGAAACGGGTTTTGCAGAAATCAAGCGCTCTGATTCGAGTTGGAGCGGATAAAGGATTTCGACAAGGCGGCGCAATTCGACAAAATAATTCACCGGCGGGGCAAGCACGACAAGCAGGTCAATGTCGCTTACGGGAGCGGCCTGTCCGCGCGCCATCGAGCCGTACAGGATCACATCCTTGAGCTGCTCGCCATAATGTCTGGCAAGCGTCTGCCTGCATTTCTCAAGAATGATGTTCCGGGGTAAAGTCACGCCAGATCGATCCTGCGTCCGGTATTCGAGGCGCGTTTCCCCCACACCCTTCTTCGGTTTGGCGGGTTTGCGATCCTTTCCTGGTTGCGCTGACATACCTTGTTTCCTTACCCGCAATTATAATCCTCCCCTGGGAAAGACGCTGCTTTCATCCCGAATTGCAACAAATAACGCAGATTCCCACTGATCGGACTTTCTTTCTGCGTCCATCAGCGAGAATCTGCGTCCCTTATTGACGGCGGAATGAATTCCGCGCTACGAGTTACTGCCCAAACGAGAACGTGGACATGATGGTGTCGAACACGGCTGATTCGGCGGTCTTGTCGAAGGACGGCAGCGGCGTGGCGGCGTTGGCCTGGTCAGAGGAATGCAGCGTGAACGTCAGGCTGATGCAGGCGTTGTCCTTGGTGGCTGAATAGGCCACAAAGTCGTAGGTGTTGCCGGTCGCCGCCGTGACGCCCGCTTCCTTCAGGAAGGAAATATTGTTGATGGTCACCGTCTGCGAGGAAGTCGCGCCGGTGGTAGGCGTCTTGCATGGATTGGCGTTCTCGACCACGCTGACGTCCAGGAATTTTTCGAGCAGGTTGGTGCCGGTGGTGAACGGCAGGAAGATGCGGCCCGCGCTGTCGGTCTGCGTGGTGACGATGGAGCCGGGCGGGAATTTGAACAGGAACTTGTACTTGTTGTTCTGGTAGGTGTTCCAGTTGGCGGTAGTGACCTGGGTGGCCGTAGCGGTGGGCGTGGGCGTCGGCGGGGTAGTGGTGGCCGTCGGCGTGTTGGTGGCGGCCGCCGTCCCTGAGACCTTGATCTCCACCCACCAGGGCTTGTTGGCCTGCGAGCCGATGCCGAACAACGCGCCGCTGGCGTTCTTGAACATCCAGTTGCCGCGATAGGTGCCGGCGGTGTTGGGCGCAACCAGGTTGACGGTGATGTCCACCGTCTGGCCGGGCGCCACCGACTGCGGGAAGGCCAGCGCGTCCGGCCCGCCCATCTTTTCGCCGCTGTAGAAGACCAACTGGTAGGAGGTGGTCCAGGTGCAACTGCCGACGTTCTTCAAGCGCCAGGTCTTGGTGAAGGCCGTGCCGGGCGCAAAGGTGGTGCCATCCGGCACAGTGACATCGGAAATGAACTGCACCTTGTCGCAGGAGGAAGGCGGGACGGTGGCCGTCTTGGTCGGCGCGGTGCTGGTGGGCGTTGGCGTGGGCGGCGTGCCGGTGACGGTCGGCGTGAAGGTGGCTACGACGCCGCCAGCGCGCGAAAGCACCGGGTTGCCCCACAAGGAACGGTCGCCAGTTGCCGATCCGTACGCCGAGGTGAACAGGATGAACTTGACATCCTGCCCGGCCAGCGAATCCAGGTTCAGGTTGACGTTGTAGGTCCAGCCTTCGTACTTCTCGCGGAAGGTCCAGAAGGTCTTGACCGCGCCGGAACCGATCTGGTAGTTCAGGCGGTATTCCACATAGCAGGTGGTCGCGCCGTATTCACAGCCGATGGTGGCCTGGAAACGGTCGCCTTTTTCTACGCGGAAAGCGGGATAGGCGCCCTGGATGTAGCCGTTGTAGACGTTCTGCGGCGCTACCAGCAAGCCGGGATTGCCCAGTTCCACACCGCTTTCGAACTTGGGCTTATCTTTCTTCAAGGCGAAACCACTGGCGTCCCCGTCCGCGCCGGGGAAAGCCAGCGTCCCGGCCGCGCTGGACCAGGTTGCCGAGCCTGCATTGGCGGTGAAGTCGTAGCCGACCCCGGCCGAAGAACTGACGTAGATCTCGGCCCAGAAGGCCTTGTTGGCGGTCGAACCGATGCCGAAGATCGCGCCGCTGGCGTTGCGCAGTTTCCAGTAACTGAAGTAATGCCCGGCGCTGCTGGGCGCGGTCATGTCCACGCTCAGGTCTACGGTCTGGCCCGGCGCGACGCTGCTCGGGAAGTTGACCGCCGAGGGCGCGCCCATCTTTTCGCCGCTATCGAAGACCAGGGCGTAGGAAGTCGTCCAGGTGCAAGAGCCGATGTTCTTCAAACGCCAGGTCTTGCGGAAGGCCGTACCCGGCGCGTACGACGTCCCATCCGGCACGGTCACATCGGCGACGAATTGCGCCCAGTCGCAGGTCGCGGCGTGCACCGGGGATGCGCCCAGGGCGGGGAAGGTGGACAGCGCCAGGATCAATAGCATGAAGGCGGCTGCCATTTTATAGGGTAATCTCATCTCTACCTCCTGAATCAGGCCTGTTCTATGACGTAAAAATGCTGCCAATGGTTCCCAAAAAAGTTTAGTTACACGACATCTATAGTATAACTTTGGTTGCCAGATAGTTCAATACATAAGAATCCCCTAAAGTGACCATCCGTCGTGCGAAAAAATGACCAGCATTTGTCACCAGCCCGGCTTTTCCATATAATTGAAGCAGATGCCTCGCACTATTCTCCACCTGGATTTGGACGCCTTCTTCTGCGCTGTGGAAGAGAACCAAACGCCGTCCCTGCGCGGGAAACCTTTTGCAGTGGGCGGCAAACCAACCGAACGCGGCGTGGTCTCATCCTGCTCCTACGCCGCGCGCCAGTTCGGCGTGCGCTCCGCCATGCCCATGTCGCAAGCCATACGCACATGTCCCGGGCTGGCGGTCGTCCCGCCGCGCCACCACCTGTACCGGGACGTCTCCCGGCAAGTGATGGAACGCTTGCGCCGCGTATCCGCGCTGGTCGAACAGATCTCGATCGACGAAGCCTTCCTGGACATCTCCGACATCGCCGAACCTCCCGAACGCCTCGCGCGCCGACTCCAGGCCTGCATCCGCGACGAATTGGGACTGCCCTGCTCCATCGGCGTCGCCTCGAACAAACTGGCGGCCAAGATCGCGACCGAGGTAGGGAAGAAAAGCACCCGGGGAGGACAGCCTCCTTGCGCGGTGACAGTCGTCCCGTCCGGGCAGGAAGCGGAATTCCTGTCTCCCCTGCCGGCCGATATGTTGTGGGGCATCGGCCCGAAAACGTCGGCGCGGCTGGCCGGGCTGGGCATCCACACCATCGGCGACATCGCCCGCTGGCCGGAAGGGGAACTGCTGCGCCTGTTCGGCGAAAATGGCCGCGAGATGGCGCGCCACGCCAGGGGGCAGGATGAACGGCCTATCGTGACCGAGCGCGAGATCAAGTCCATCAGCCAGGAAGTCACCTTTACGCGCGATGTGCGCGACGACCAGGCGCTGGAGTCTACCTTGCGCGACCTGTCGGCGCAGGTGGGACGCCGCCTGCGCCAGCATGGACTATCAGGCGCGACCGTAAAACTAAAAATCCGCTGGCCGGACTTCACCACCCTGACGCGCCAGGCCACCCTGCCCCGCCCCACCGACCAGGATGGCGAGATCGCCGAAACGGCGCTGGGGCTGCTGCGCAAGGTCCGCGGGGCAGGCCGCCCCGTGCGGCTGGTCGGCGTAGGCGTGAGCGGGCTGGACGCGCCTGCCCGCCAGTTGGGTCTTTGGGATGCCGGGGCAGAGAAACAGCGCCGGTTGCAGGAAGTTATGGATGCGCTGAAAGACAAATACGGCGAACAGGCCATCAAGAAAGGAAAATAATATGATCCAGAGCGCTTCGATCCAGTTGACCACGCGCGGCAACGCAGACGCGCAAGACATCACCGCGCAAATCGCCCAGGCTGTGCTGGCAAGCAAAATACAGGGCGGCATTGCAACCGTTTTCTGCCCTTCTTCTACCAGCGCCGTGACGACCATCGAGTATGAAAGCGGCTGTCTCCAGGACCTGCGCCGCCTGTTCGACGAGATCATCTCACCCAACCGGGACTATGCCCACAACGCGCGCTGGGGCGACGGCAACGGGCACAGCCACGTGCGCGCCGCGCTGCTTGGCGCTTCGCTCACCATCCCGTTTGTGGATGGCCGCCTGACGCTGGGTACCTGGCAACAGGTCATCTACGTGGACTTCGACACGCGCCCGCGCAGCCGCCAGTTGGTGTTGCAGATCATGGGAGAATGAGCAACCTTCCCCGCTTCCCTGCGTATTAAGGGTAGAAATAAACAAAAGGAGAACGCAATGAACACCAACTACAAACAACTCACCCGCAGCAACGCCAACCGCATGATCGCGGGCGTGTGCGCCGGGCTGGGCGAATACCTGAACATGGACCCCACGGTCGTGCGCCTGCTGTTCGTGTTGGGATTTTTCCTGACCGGACCGGGCATCCTGGTGGCTTACCTGATCATGGCAATCGTCGTCCCGGAGCAGGCGCTGGCGCAGTAAATTCCACACGCGGCCCGTGTCAAGTCAAATGAAAATGTTACCGAACCGCAATCGTTCTATCAAAAGAAAATGTTACCGAGGCCGCCGCCTCCTTTCCAAGAAAGAGTGAAGAAACACAAAAAGACGAACCAGCCGAATT
>JBMOMO010000145.1:0-2181 GCA_049324135.1 Chloroflexota bacterium | reverse complement strand
ACCCGCGCCGCATCTACGTCAGCGGACAATCCAACGGCGGCGCGATGACCCAACGCCTCGCTTGTGAACTCAGCGACCGATTCGCAGCGTTCGCTTCATCGGCAGGCTTGCTCGTCCGCTCGATAGCAGAGAAAGCGCAACGCCCCGTCCCCATCCTGCACATTCACGGCGACGCCGACCCCGTCGTCCCCTGGGATGGGATGGAAGGCAGGTTCTCAGTGATGGAGCAGATGGCGTTTTGGGCGCAAAAAAACGGCTGCAACCAGCGCCCCTTCCGCGATTTGTATCGTCATAAAGATCTCAGCGGGCCTGTGTTCGAACGCTACGAATATTACAGTTACCCGCTCGATATTGACGAATTCCCCAAAGTATTCCTCATCCGAGCACACAACGGCAACCATGATTGGTTCGGCTCACACACAGGCTACGATATTGATGCCAATGTCGAGATGTGGCGCTTCTTCCAAAAGTTTTCCTTGTAGGTTGCGCTTCTCCAAAAACAGAACCGTCCATGCGGCGGTTCTGTTTTGATTTCATGCCAGATGAATTCGCACGAATTCCACAAGCGCAGGCACAAAACTGACAGACAAACCGCGGGGGAAATCCTACAATAAGGCAGGGCAGGATCAATCTCGCCTTGCGCATCTTTTCACAACGCATCAGGAGCCTTCCATGAAACGGTTGTCTGTGTTGACCCTGCTTTTTGCCATTCTCTTAAGCGGCTGCCAAAGCGCTATTACTCCGACCCCAGTTGCGCCGACAGCCACCCAGGCAGAACCCACCGCCATTCCGTCCACCGCCACCCCCACTGAAATCCCGCCCACGCCCACGCGAGAGCCGCTGCCGCCCTTGCCCGAAGGCTTTGTCCACGCCAAAGGTCGGGATTTGGTCATCGGCGAATCGCAAACACCCATCCGCCTGACGGGAGTCAACTTCGCCGCCTATGGCTGGGGCTGGGGCGGCGACACGCCCAAAGATGTTTACAACGCCAAAGATTTCCGCCAGGAAGATTATTTCCGTGTGGCGGATATGGGCATGAACGTTGTCCGCCTGAACGTCTGGTATCAACTCTTCGAGCATGACTATTACCCCTATGTGTACGACAAACCCGAAGGCTGGCAATGGCTCGACCAGCAAATTGCCTGGGCAAAGGAAGCGCGCGTTTACATCATCCTGAGCATGATGAGGCCGCAAGGCGATTATCAAGGCCCCGATTACGAAGGCCCGTTTTGGGAGGAAGACCCCTACTACCGCGACCGCCTCGAAGCCCTGTGGGTGGAGATTGCCACCCGCTACAAGGACGAAACTCAAATCGCCGCCTACGACTTGATCAACGAACCCTATACGAATGAAAGAAGCCAACTCTGGATCGATTACGCCCAGGTCTTGACGGACGCCATCCGCACCGTGGACAGCAATCACCTGCTGGACATCCAACAGGAACTTTCCGTCCTTGCGCCTTTCATGGTGAACGACCCCGCCCAGAATGTGATGTACGACATGCACTTCTACGATCCGTATTACTACACCACCCAATTTGCGAATCGCAGTTATCAGGGCAAATACGGCGACCCGCTCACGCCGATCATGCCCTGGGATTGGGAATTGGAATTTAGCGAACCGCTTGCCCTGGCGAAAGTTCCCGAGGGCGATTCCGATTGGGCGCTTTACGAGAGCGAAGCCTTTTTGGTTGATAATGAAGAAGTGATTGGGGCGCAGCCTGTTTTTGTGCCATCCGCCGACGGAAAGGTCATCTTCGACGATTTATTTGTGACCGAATATGCGCCCGATGGCTCCTCCCAGGTTTTAATGAACATTGCGCTGGAGAACAATCCACCTTCCGGCGGGCAATATTTCTCTGACACTCCATACACCTTATACAACTGGAACCTCCTGCCCACGGATGACAGCGGACAAGTTCCCATTCTCGAAACCACCATCATCGCTCACGACGGATATTCCAGTTTCTCCTTCCCCACCGCCTTTGCCGCCCCGCGCCTGATCTTCCCCGTCAAACGCGGATATTCCTACAGCGTCAGCGGCTGGATGAAAGGCGAAGGCGTCAGCGGCGAAGGCGGGCTTACCCTGCGCTGGGCAGATTGGATGTACGGCGGCATGATTCCGTTGACGAAAGAAAACCTGGAGCAACGCCTGCTCAGCCCCGAAGGCGATTACAACCTG
>JBMOMO010000144.1:0-2183 GCA_049324135.1 Chloroflexota bacterium | reverse complement strand
CATTATTCGGGGTTCTGTACCAACTCGCTTGCGCCGGGGTGAACTCCTTGAGCCCCATCGCCTTGACCTCGTGGACCAAGTCCGGAGTATGTGGCTGCACCTTTCCCGGCATCCCCCCCAGCCAGTGATACCCCGGGTGCATCACATACCGCTCCCCCGGCGGCATCAGCATGGGGGCCTTGTTGTCGATCAGCCCGGCCAGGCGGCATTGATAGGTCTGGAAATCCTTGGCCCCGGACTGGACTCGCAGAATCTTGATACCCACCAGCCAGAGGTAGCCGTCTTTCAGGCCGTCCTCCTGCACCGCCACGCCGAAGCGCCTGGCGTATTGCGGGCTCCATGCCCATTCGACGAGGGCGGCCCGGTCGCCTAGTACCGGATCACTGAGTTCGGGGTGGAGCTTTTTGGAAGGCGCCTTGGGCCTGCTCTCGGCGACCACAGGTTCCAGTTTGGCCGGTGGCGCACAGAACGCGAAAGGCAACATCACTACAGCCACTAGCATGGACAGAGCCATTCGCCATGTTCGTCTGAGAAATATCGGGAGCGGAGTCATTTGCGTTTTTCCCATGTCATGCTGTTTCCCTCCTAGACGTATCATTCGCCGCTTCGCGCAAATCCCGCACCTGGCCGCTGCCCCGCATCTCGGGCAGGGCCTGGGCCTGTTCCGTGAGGGGAATGGCGTCATCGAAGCGGCGGCGGAAGGTATCGCTGGCGAGGTCGACGTCGCCCAGGTGTTCGGCGGTGCCCATGTCGGCACGGCTGCCGTCGCTACGGAGATAGCTGCCGACGTCGGCGAGGACGTTGCCGTTGTCGAGGAGCTGGTAGTTGGGGGTGGCCTCCACCCGGAAGCCCTGGATGCCGAGGCTTTCCAGGGTGAGGAGTTCACCTGCTTCGCTGACGCCGTTCTGGTCGAGGTCGCGCCAGACCCGCAATTGGCTGAAATTGGCATCCTGGGCATCGACCCAGCCATCCTCGTTGCTGTCTTCCTGGGCCAGGGCGTGGAAGCCGTTGAGGGCTTGGCCGCCTTGGCTCAAGGGGGTGGCATCGCCGAAGAGCTCGGTGCCGTTGTCGATCTGGCCGTTGCCGTTGCGGTCGAGTACCAGGAAGCCGTCGTCGGCGGCGACCCAGCCGCTGGGGTTGAGGGTGCCCTCACCCGTGTGGTCGAAGTAGATGGGATGCGCAGCGTCGATGCCGTGGGTTTCCAGGCCGTCGCCGTCCAGGTCGAGGATCAGCGGGTCATAGTAGAACCGCCAGACGAGGGTGGGGACGATTTGGCGTTGGTAGGACTGGGCGGCGGTGAAGAGGGTGGCGACGGAATTAAATATTTCCATAGGAAAAGACCTATTACGATCCCCATCACCTGGGCCAAGATGCTCTATTTCATTATGCCGCTGATACGGCTGTGTTCAATTTAAGTGTTGACGCCCGATCCTGAGTAGGATGTCCGGAGCGCATGGAACAAGAATTGGTGAGGCGTGAGGCTGTCTTGGAAGCGGTCAAGGAGGCGTCGCCAGCCGAGGTAGTTCGCCAGATATTTCGTGGCGACGCCGTGGAAACGTGCCATCCAGGACTTGAGGCTGGAGTCGTAGCGGTTGACGCCCTGGACATGCCAAGTGCCGTTGCCGCCCTTGCCATGGTAGGCGGAGATGAAGAAACCCGATTGCACGTTCAGTTCCTTGGCGACGGTCCAGTAGGATGCATTGCCGTCGGTGCTCAGCACAGCATCGGCGCCCAGTGCCGGCCGCAAGGCTTCGGTCAAGTCAGTGGCCTTGGCGCTCGGGAGTATCTGGTCGAAGACCGTTCGAGTGCCACGTTGCAGGGCGACCACCACAGCTACCTTCTCCGCGCCCTCGCCGGTCTTGAGCTTGCCGCCGCGTTTCTTCGAGGCACGGGGCAGGCCACGGCGCTGCCCCTTGAAGGATTGCGGAAACAGGGTTTCATCGGCCTCGACCACGCCGGTCATGCCCTCCGGCTTCTGCGTATTCAGAAAAGCCAGGAATTTGTGCCGCCACCGAAAGGTCTTGTCCACCGAGAAGCCCAAGCGTTCCGCCGTCTTGCGAATCGACAAGCCATCCGCCAGGCAGGCAGCGTTTTCCAGCAGTTTCGATTTGGTCCGGAGCCGGTGAAAGGGCGTCCCCGTCAGCGCGGTGAAGGTCTTGCCGCACCCCTTGCACCGAAACCGC
>JBMOMO010000143.1:0-16653 GCA_049324135.1 Chloroflexota bacterium | reverse complement strand
GGGTGAGGGAGAATACGTGCTTTTGGGCAAAACTGCGTAACATCGGTTAAGATCTCCAGCAACTCATCCACCGATGGTCTGTCAGTAGGTTCGTGGCTGGGATGGACGAGACGCAGGATGCCATTCTGATCCACGATGAAGTCGCCGCCAAGTTGACTCGTGTCGTCGCCGTGCGAGTCGTAGAACTCTCCGCGGTGAAACCAGCGTTTGATATACACCCAAACCACGCGTGGGTGATAAGCCCGCAACCGTGAACGTTCGAGTTGGCAGGTTTTGCAGGCAACGCGGTCACGGTCGAGCAGGACGGTGAACGTGCCGCAGACTTCGTTCATCTGGTTCATGGAATCACTCGAATAAGATCGCTTTCAGCAAACAAATGCGGAGCATCAATGCCCAAATTGGCATACAGTTCTGGTGGGACGCTGATGTCGGCGAGGTACAATTCGCCGACGAAAGGCGCGGCCTCGGCCTGGAGCAGACCGTTCTTCGGCAGGGCGAGGGTCAGTGTGGCGGCGGCGCAGACGGTCGGGGGGTGAGCCGTTCCGGTAGTCACGTCCAGGCCCGAGGGCGCATCCAGGGCGAGGCTGGGCGCAGGCTGGGCATTCGCCCATTGGATGAGGCCGGCCGCAGCGCCGCGCGGGGATCCGCTCAGGTTGTAGCCAATGATCGCGTCGAGGATCAGGTCACAGGTCCGGGGGAGAGGCGAGGCGGGTTCGAGGATGGGAATCCTCATCCGCCGCAGGATGTCCAACTGGTGGGCAGGCACGCCGGACAGCTCATCCGCCGGTTTGGCCAATGCGACGACGACCTGCGCGCCCCAGTTATGCAGGCGGCGCGCGGCGGCCATCCCGCCCCCGCCGTTGTTCCCGCTTCCGCAGAGGACGACCAACCTGCGACCTTTTACCGTTCCCCCCAGCCGGCGGCGCGAAAGTTCGGCGAAGACGCGCCCGGCGTTTTCCATCATCTGGATCAATTCGATGCGGTAATCTTCGATCATGGCCCGGTCCACTTCGACCATTTGGGCGGCGGTGAGGGAAGGGATCATGTTACGCTCCTGACGAACAGATGGAATTTGCGTCGAAACGCTTACCTTGCTTTATAAAATACCCACGGTTTAAAATTGCACATTCCTTCTCGTAAAAAAGCGCAATTTTCAACCGCCCTGGGTATAATCGAAACATGGACAAACGCACCAACGAAGAATGGATCGCCGACCTGCGCGCGGGGGGCGAGCGGCAGGCGCAGGCGCTGGAAGACCTGCGCGCCATCATCCTGCGGGGATTGCCGTATGCGATTGCCGGCAGGCTGGACCCGAACAGTCCCGAATCCGAAGCCCTGACCGAGGAGATCGCTCAAGAAACCCTGATGCGCGTCCTTGAATATCTGGACACTTTCGAAGGGCGCAGCCAGTTTACCACCTGGGCGCACAAGATCGCGGTGCGCGCTGCGCTGACCGAACTGCGCCGCGTGCGCTGGCGGGAGGTTCCACTGCCCGAGATGGAGGTGGATGAGGAGGGCGACGCGTCGTACCGCGAACTGCCCGACAGCCGGGCCAACCCCGAGGTGCAGATGACGCGCAAGGATTTGATGCGCCGCGTCCAGCGCATCATCGCGGAAGAGTTGACCGACAAACAACGCCAGGCGTTGACGGCGACAATGGAGGGATTTCCGCTGGAGGAGGCCGCCCAACGCCTGGGGATGAACCGCAACGCGCTGTACAAACTCTTGCACGACGCCCGGCTGCGGCTCAAGAAGCGCATGGAAAAAGAGGGGTTGACGCCGCAGGAAGTTTTGGCTGTGTTCGAGCAGGGGGGAGGGTAAGAGGATGGCCGCCGGTTGTTATCTGATGAGAAGGAGTTTGCCATGAATTTTTTTCGATACCTCCAACGGTTGTTTGGCGCGCGGCGGAAGGCATCCTTACCCGCACAAGGCGGACAATCCGAGAAAATAAAAAAAATGATGGCGATGCTGTCGAATACGCAGGAAGTGGAACTGACCTGCGATGAGGTCTTCGGCCTGCTCGACCAGTTCGCCGAGCTGGCAGCGCGCGGCGAAGACGTGTCCCAACTGATGCCGTTGGTGAAACAGCATCTGGATATGTGCGCCGATTGCCGGGAAGAATATCGCGTCCTGGAAAAGATCGTCTTGAACGCCGCCTAGCAATCCGCACTTCGCTGGCAGCCGCCATCCAGTTGTCAATTGGATGGCGGTTTTCATTTTTGTCAATTGCTGCAACAGGTAAGGGAAATCGAGGGGTTACTATCCGTTCAGCAAGAAACCAATTCAAAGGAGAAAAAATGAACGTTCCAAGTGCAGTTGTCTCAGGTCTCGTTGCAACCCTCGTTTTCACCATGATCTTGACGATGGCGCCCAAAATGGGAATACCGAAGATGGACATCGTCAGCCTGCTGGGCAGTATGTTCAGCGCCAAAACGAATCTCGTTCTCGGCTGGATGATGCATCTGATGATGGGCGTGGTCTTCGCGCTGATCTACGCCTTCCTCTGGTCGAACGGGATCGGCGCGGCCACCTGGACGGGCGGGCTGGTCTTCGGCGCGATCCACTGGCTGATCGTCGGCGTGATCATGGCGATGATCCCTATGATGCACGCCGGGATCAAGAGCGGCGCGGTGCAGGCCCCGGGCATGTGGATGACGGGCAACGGCGGCGGTCTCATGGCCTTCATGGGCGGCTTGTTCGGCCACATCATTTTTGGGATCGTGGTCGCGCTGGTGTATGCAGCGCTCTGACTTCTGGTTCTCTTCTCCTCTTTCTGCGTACAGCCTGTCCCTGGACAGGCTGTACGCTATCTTCCACCGGTTCTACCCCACACGTGTGGGGGAAACATCATTATGCGAAAATTCTTTATCTTCTCAGCCTGTTCATCCCCATTGCTGAGTGGCGAGCCTTAAGAAAACCTCCGTGCTGATCTTATTCCCCCGAAATCAATCCATTTTTGAGCGCAAAGCGCACCAGCGCGGCCCGGGTGCGCAGCCCCAATTTTTCCATGCCCCTGGCGCGGTAGGTTTCCACCGTTTTGGCGCTCAAGGTGAGCTGCCCGGCAATTTCGGCGCTGGTATATCCCAATGCCACCATTTTGAGCACTTCCTGCTCGCGCTCGCTGAGCGTATCCCAGACCGCCATCTCCGTCGAATCCCCGCTGCCGGGGAGCAGGTCGTCCAGCAGGGAGCGGGTCATCGAGGGGTGGACGTACATTTCGCCCCTCAAAACGGCCCGAATGGCCGAGAGCAGTTCCACGTCTGCGGCTTTTTTCAGGATATAACCCGACGCGCCGCCCTGGATGGCCTTTCGCAGGTACTGGGCGTCATCGTGCATGGTCAGGATCAGGATGCGCGCCGCCGGGACGATTTGCCTGATCACCGGCAGGGCATCCAGTCCGCCCAGGTGCGGCATCGAGAGATCGAGCAGGATCAGATCCGGCTGTAACTGTTCTGCCAGGTTCAGCGCTTCCGTCCCGGTGGCGGCTTCGCCGATGACGGATAGATCCGGCTGGCTTTCGAGCAGGAGATGCAGCCCGGAGCGAAGGACGGCGTGGTCGTCGGCGAGCAGGATACGGGTGGTCACGCCCGGGCCTCTTTCCGCGGGATTTCGACGTAGATGCTGGTTCCCGAATCGGGCGTACTCTCGATGGTCAGTTTACCATCCAGCAGTTCGGCCCGCTCCCGCATCCCGACCAGACCGAGATGCCTGTCGCCCGTCGAAGCGGCGGAATCGAAACCCCGGCCGTCGTCCTCGATCACCGCGAGCAGGTTGCCGTTGCGGTTTTCCACCAGCACACTGACGGAGCGGGCGCTGGCGTGGCGGGCGATGTTGGTCAGGGCCTCCTGGACGATGCGGTAGATGGCAGTTTCGATGTCTGCCGCCATGCGCTGCGGGCCGCATTGCAAGAGCAAGTCCACCGGGATCTTGTAGCGCGCCTGCCACTCGGCCACCAGTTTTTCGAGCGCTGCCGACAGGCCGATGTCGTCCAGCAGGCGCGGGCGCAGACGCATGGAAATGTTGTGGATCTCGTCCAGGGTTTGGGCAGCGACGGCGCGCAATTTTTCGGCTTCGGTGAGCATGGCCGGATCTTTGCATCCGGCGCTCATGGTCCTGATGCCCACCATGAGGGAGGTCAGGTTCTGGGAAGTGCTGTCGTGCAGTTCGCGGGCGATACGTTTGCGTTCGTCTTCCTGGGTGGAAATGACGCGCTCCAGCAACTGGCGGCGGAGTTCTTCGCGGTCCCGGCGAAGCTCGTCGGTGCGGGCCAGTTCGACAGTCATGGCATTGAAAGCCTCAGCCAGATCCCCGATCTCGTCATCCGCCCAGCGCTGCACCCTGAGCGAAAAATCGCCTTTCGAGACAATATGGGTGGCGTTGACCAGTTCCAGGATCGGCCGGGTCAGCACCCAGGTCAGGCTGGTGGCGACCAGCACCCCAAACCCGAGCACCAGGACGACGGTCAGCGCAATTTGGCCGGTGACAGTTTGCAGGGATTGGCGCAGGCGCGCATCTGAAAGCCCGACCCTGGCGGTGCCGGCCCGCCCGTCGAAAATCGGCACGGCAGTATCCCAGACCAGGCCGTCCTCGGTTTGCAGCACCACAGTATGATGGTGGTCGGAGGCTCCAACCGCGTTGGCCTCCAACAGCCCGACCGGAAACCCGGCGCCGAAGGTATGGGCCAGCACCCGCCCATCCGAACCGATGATGAAAGCGTAGCGCACATCCGGGTTGTTGGCCTGGGTCTCGACGAGTAATTTTTGCAGGTTGACCAGGTCGTTCAGCAGGATCGGGTCGGTCGAGCGGGCGGCCAGGTCGTGGGTGGTGCTGATGCTTTTGTCGTCCAACTGGTCTCGCATGATGGCCGCCAGCGAAGCCCGCACCTGGACGGTGATCCCTGCCCCTAACAGCAGCACCAATCCCAGCGCCATCCCCAGGATCTTGGCGCGCACGCTGACCGCCGAGATGATATTCCAAATCTTGTAAAACAGTTGGCGAACGAAAGGCGGAGGTTTCACGGCATTCCGGGCAAGGCTACACTTCCGAGCAGGCTGCGGACGCTGTCGTACATATTGTCTTCGATCAGCACGAAGCGATCAATCCCAATGGATTGCAAGGCAGTTCGGCCTGCCGGGTCGTTCGACATTTCCAGGAGTAAAGCCTGCAACTCGGCGGCGATTTGCGGCCGCACTTCGGGGCTGACGACCACCGGCGGTATCCCGAAACTTGGCGAGGTATGCACGATGCGGGTTTTCTGCGCCAGTGACGGGTCACGCGAGACGGCAAAGTCATAGACCAGGCTGTCCACGGCGGCCCCGTCGGCCAGGTGATTGGCGACGGCGTAGATGGCTTCGTCGTGGCTGTAAGTAAAGAACGTCCGGCTGAAGAAGGATTCAGGCGTGCTGCCGAGCTGCTCCACCAGATAGGTCGGATATGCCCGCCCGGTCAGCGAGATCGGATCGGTGAAAGCAAAGACCTTGTCCTTCAAATCGGCCATATCCCTGGCCGGGCTGTCAATCGGTACGATCAGGTAAGACCGGTAAACGGTCTCGCCGTTGACCTGGGGGGCCACCAACAACTGCATCCCAAAATCATCCCGCCCGGCGATATAGGCGCTGGTGCAAACAAAAGCCATGTCCACTTCGCCGCGTTCGACCAGGTCGTTGACTTCCAGGTAGGTGCGGCGCTGGACCAGTTCCACCGGGCGGCCGGTCTTCTCGCCCAGGTAATCCATCAAGGCGGAATAGGATTCCACCGTGCCTTTGGGCGAAATGACCGCCGCCACAGCCACCCGCAACGGGATGCCGTCCTGCGAGGGGGTGGGGAGGGACTGCAAATTATCCAGGTCAACGTAGGTCTCAGGCTCGACCCGCAAAACAGGCGAACAGGCGCTGGCCGCCCAGATCAGGAACAGGAAGGGCAAAATCCTTTTCATTTTTTCTCCAGATGATTTCAATGTACATCCCCCCATCGAGTCTGTCCAGTGACAAAATTAACGATTTTGGTCATATTCATCCGCCGATTTGCGCCATGCGGCGGGCTTCGGGGTAACGGTGTTGGGCCAGTTCGTGGCCGCGCGGTTTGCGGCGCACGGCCTCCGCCAGCAAGGGTTCCAGCGGCTGGCCGAGGCGCAGCGCGCTCCGAATGGAGATTTCGCCATCCATAAGCAGGCAGGCGCGCAGGCGGCCGTCGGCGGTCAGGCGCAGGCGGTTGCAGGTGTCGCAGAAATGCTCGCCCAGCGGCGAAATGAACCCGACCGTCCCGATTGCGCCGGGGATGCGGAAAGTGCGCGCCGGTCCGTTGCCGGTCGGGGGTGTTTCAGGTTCCAGGTTCCAGGTTTCAAGGTGGGCTTTCATTTCCTGCACCGGGATGTATCTTTCGGCGGGCGCGGGGAAGCCCTCGCCCCAATCGTGCCGGTTGCCGACCGGCATCAGTTCGATAAAGCGGATGTGCCAGGGATGGTCCAGCGTCAGGCGGGCCAGGGCCGGCAACTCGTCGGCGTTGAACCCGCCCACGACCACGGTATTCAGCTTGAGGGGCGTCAGACCGGCGGCTTCGGCGGCCAGGATCCCCTCCCAGGCGCGGGAGAAATCCCCGAAGCGGGTCACGCGGCGGAACTTGTCCGCATCCAGGGTATCCAGGCTGATGTTGACCCGTTTCAGCCCGGCCTCGGCCAGCGGTTTTGCCATTTTTTCGAGCAGGATGGCGTTGGTCGTCAGGCTCAGGTCCCGGATGCCGGGGATGGCCGCGAGGCGACGGACGATCTCCAGCGCGTCGGGCCGGACGAGCGGCTCGCCTCCGGTTAACCGGATTTTGTCCACCCCCAGGCCGGCCGCCGCTTCCGCCACCCGGACGATTTCATCCGCGTCGAGCAGGTCTTCCCGTGGCAGCCAGCGCACGCCGCTGGCGGGAAGGCAGTAGGCGCAGCGCAGGTTGCAGCGGTCGGTGAGCGAGAGGCGCAGGTAGTTGATGGAACGGCCAAAGGGGTCAACCAGCATGATCTTTTCCGGTTTGGGGCAGCTCGCAAGTTTACAGGAATTTGATCCAGAAGTTCGTGACTGCAAAGGTTATCACGAAGCCCAGGGCGCGGCGCAGCGCCAGGCTATTGAACTGTTTTGCGCCCAGGGCGCTGCCGGCCAGCGCGCCGAGCAGCCCGAAAGGCAGCAGCGCCAGCCCGAATTCGCCGAAGACGAAGTTCCCGCTGCTCAACCGTCCCGCCAGCCCGCTGAGGGAATTGAGCACGATAAAGGCCGCCGCCACCGCTGAGGCCTGTTTGGAGGTGCCCCAACCGGCGAAAATGATGACCGGGGAAAGGAAGATCCCCCCGCCGATGCCCACCATGCCGGAGAGGAGACCGATGAGGCTGCCGGTGAGGAGGGCGAGGGGGTAAGTGGTGATTGGCAAGTGGTAATTGGCGCGGTTTTCGTTTTCCGCATTGCGGCGGTTGGAGAAAAACAGCAAGCGGACGGCGACAATTGTCAACACGGCATAGAGCAGGATGGAGTAGGCTTCATCGGTGATTTTGAAGTAACCGCCGATGAACGCGGTAGGAACGGAGGTGAGGATGAACGGCAGGAGCAGATCGCGGCGCAAATGTCCCGCGCGGTAAAAGGATGAAAAGGAAATGCCGGCGACCAGCACGTTCAGGATGAGGGCGGTGCTGGCCATGATCTCCGGCTGGATGCCGAACAGGCTCATGGCGGCCAGGTAGCCGGTCGCGCCGCCAAAGCCGACGCTGGAGTACAGGAAGGCGATCGCGGAGACGGCAAGGGTCAGGAAAGCGGGCGGCATGGTCCAGTCTCCTTTCTCAGACGGGTAAAACGAAATACCAACTTCATCTGGCGGCCTCGGCTTGCAGGGGCCAGGCCTCGATCAAGCCAGGGCTGGCAGGACGGTAATAGGCTTGCCCGGCGCAGGCCCGGCACAGGGTCAGTCCGTGGCGCGTGACCTGGCGCTCGTTGATGATCTCTTCTCCGCAGCTATCGCAGTTGACGCGCACGCCGGGCCGGCTGACAATGGTTTCGACCGGGACGTTGAGCGTAACCTGCTCGACGGTGAACATTTGGTCATCAGGCATGACCTGGTAGCCGCGCAACTGGGCAAAATAGCGGCGGGTTTCGCCGGCCGGGGCATAGGCTTCAGCCCGCTGGCGGAGTTCCAGGGCGGGCGCAATGCGGATGGCATTGCCGCTTTCTGTGTCAACGAAAACTGCGGCGGTCTTGCCGAAATCCTCGACCCGCAGGGTGCGGTGGCCGACCGTGCAGCCGGTGGCGGCGCTGACGCCGTCGGCGAAACATCCATCCGTTTCGATGATGGCCAATAAGCGCTTCTTACTCTGGGGAAGCTCCAACCCCAGGATTTGCCCGGCCAACAGGCCCATGCGGACGCCGATCACCTGGCGCGGGCAGAGGTGGGTGTGTTGGGAGGCGGTTTTTTGGAGGAGTCGGTCCAGTAATTCCATGGTCGGTTCGTCTCCTGGTCATTAATTGAAAATGCCGTCTCGCGGAAAAGAGACGGCGCAGAGGTGCGGTTGCAATAGTCTCCTTTCCAAATGCGGGGGATAAAAGCGTTTCCGCTTTTGCCTGGTAGCGCGAAATTAATTCCGCACTACTGTCCTGCCGCCGTGCGTTTCCGTTTAGGCCAACAGGCTTCGGAGAGAAATTCGGATGGCGTTGTGCCGGTGGGGGGGAAGCGCTTTGCGCCTCATCCCCCACCGGATACTGCTTTCTGATAACTCGCTTTACACCTTTTCCACTTTCACCTTGCTGTCGTAGAACACCGCCGAACCGCCAGCCAGGTCGCTGAGGGTGATGTTGCCCAGGTGCGGATCCACGCGCATGGCGGCGTTGCCGTGCAGGGGGACGGCGCGGCGCGGGTCGCCTTTGACGATCTGACCGTCAATCTCGATGTCCGCCGAGCCGCTGGCCCAGTGGCCGAAGCCGAGCGGGAAGGCCACCGTGCCGGGGCGGAGACCCTCGACAACTTTGGCTTTGCCCTCCATCGGGACCTTGCGCCCGCCCTTGACATCCCAGACGCCTTCCGGGTTGCTGGCCGATGACAGGCGAACCCTATCCCCGTCCCGGACACCCAGCTTGCGGGCATCCTGGCTGTTCATCAACACGTAGCCTTCACTTTGGACGGCCAGAAGCCAGTAGTTGCTGATGGTGCGGGCCTTGGTCATCGTGATGGCTTTGAAGGTCAACAGGTCGAAATCATACCCGCTATCCCGGATGTCTTCGCCGATCGAGGACTGACCGGCCGGGAGGTAAGTTGTGTAACCGACGAAAGGCTTGCCGGTCATGGAGTTGACGTAACCGGCCGTTTTCTCCTGGTAAACGCAGATGAGACGCCCATACGGATGCCCCACCTTTTCGCCTTTGTAACCTTTGGCAAAGGCTTCGAAGCGCCCGCCGCGGTTGAGCACGTAGACGGTCTTGCGCCACAGGCTTTCGTCGCCGCCGACCGCCGCCTTCCAAACCGCTTCATCGAACACGGTCTTGGGCAGGTGTTTGCGGGCCGCCAGGAAGACCGCCATTTCCTCGTCGTCCGCTTCGGGGACGTTGTCCGAGCCGTCTTCTTTTTCGCCGAAAGCAATGTCGGCCACCTGTTTGACGTACATGTGTTCCGGGCGGGTGAGGGGGATGCCCTCGCCGAATCCGTTCGGGCCGAAGCCGGGCAGTTCCAGTTTTTCGGCAATCGCCATCAGCACCGCCTCATAACTCATGGGGATTTCCTCGCCGAAGACGGTGACGGTCGGCCAATCCGGGATGGAGATGGCCGGCTGGCGCACGTTTTCCACCTTCCAGGGCACGGAGGGGTGCGAGCCGTGGAACTCCCAGCGTTCCAGGAAGGAGAGGTCGGGGAAGATGTAGTCGGCGTAGGACGAAGTCTCACCGACCATGATGTCGCTGGTGAAATGCAGGGGGATTTTCTTCGTATCGGCCAGGATTTCGATGGCGGTGTGACCGGCGGGCAGGCTGTAGACCGAACCGTTCATGTAGGTCATCAGCGCCTTGACCGGGTAGGGATAGGCGTCGCCGATGGAGGGGATGTCTTCCTGGTAGATGTCGGTGGCGATGGGGAACCACGGGCGTTTGGCGGGATACGCTCCTTCGAATAGCGTGCTCTTCTCGTAAGTGGTCTTGGTGCGCAGCATGTCCAGGCCGAAAGCCGGGAAGTGATGCTCGCCGAACATCTTGGCCACCGGGAAGGGCTGTCCTTTCTTGCCGCCTTTGCGGTCGTAGGTGCTGGCCTTGATCGTGCCGCCGGCCCAGTCGAAGTTGCCGATCAGCAGGTTGACCATGTACCAGGCGTTGTTGTTGTAGAAGCCGTTGGTGTGTTGGGACGGGCCGCGATGGATGTCGGCCACGGCTTTGCGTCCGTGCGAGGTGAATTCGGCGGCCAGTTCGAGGATATCGGACTCTTTGACGCCTGCAATTTCGGCCCACTCTGCGGTGGTATGGGATTGGGCCGATTCGAGCAGGATCTGCAGGCCGGTTTTCACCTCCACGCCCCGGACCGCGCCGCTGAAGAAGAGGTCGCCCACGGCAGGCGCGGCGTCTGCGGCCACCGGGTCGAAAGCGACCGGCTCACCGTCCACCAGGATGACCGGCACATCGGAGGTAAATTTGGTCGCCCCGTCGAGGGTGACGTATGACACGACTTCCTTGCCCTCGGCATTGGTCTCGGTAACTTTTTCGACCAATCCCAATTCGCTGGCGCGGACGTGCTTGCCGGGCGCGCCGTCCTTGAGCTTGACCAGCCAGGAGGCGTTAGTGTAGTTCGGTTCGCCTGCGGCGGCGGCAGCGGCCTGGTTGGCAATCGCCAGGTAGGCGGCGTTGTAACGCTCGCTTTCGATCATCCAACGGATCATGCCGAGGGCGAAGGCGGCATCCGTGCCGGGTTTGATCGGAACCCACTTCCAGGCTTTGGCGCCCAGTTTGCCCATGCGCGGGTCAACCACGGCAAATTTGCGTCCATTGACCACCGCGTCGGTGGCTTTGGGGACGCGCTGCGGCGGGCCGTAGTTGGCGTCGAACAGGTTGGTGCCGACGTAGATGACGAACTCGCTGTTGCCGGTGTCGCCCTGCCAGTAGAATTTATCGCCGCTGTCGAAGGCGCCGGTCGTGGCGTTCCATTTGGAACTCATGGCCTTGCCTGTGAAGTACAGCGATCCCTGGCAGACAGTGGTGTGGCCGTTCATGTTGATCGTGCCGAAGGCCTCCTGGAAAAAGCGGTGGGTGAAATCTTCTCGCCCGCCCTTCATGCGGCCCCACATGAACATGAACTGGTTGTTCTTCGGCCCCAGGTCGGGGTGTTCGGGATCAATCAATTCGTCGAGGTGATCTGCGAATTCGGTCTGGAATTCATGCACCAGTTCCTTCTTCTTTTCGGCGTCTTTCTCATCCCAGATTTTCTTGATGGCCGCAGCCATTTCGGCGGCGATTTCGCCGTCGCTCATGGCGCGGATGGATTTGAGGCCCTCCACGTTGCCTTCGCCGAACAGGTCGCCGCCGTTGACGATCTCGTCAATGGCTTTCTCGAAGGGGATGGTCTCCCATTGGCCGTCGCCGCGTTGGGTGCCGGGCTTGCGTTTGAGCACGCTGGTGATCCGGTAGGGGTCATAAACGGACTGGAGACCGGCCTGCCCCTTCGGGCAGAGGCCGCCTTCCACGGTGGCCATATCCTTGACCGGCGTCTCGTAGGCGGGATGCGGCCAGAGGATCCAGGGCGAATAGGGATTGCCGTCAATTTTGGCGGCCAGGCCGTCGAGCAATTTCACTTTGATGGCGCAGCCGGTGTTGCATTGCAGGCAGACCGAGTAGATCTGGTTTTCGGGTTTGGCCTCGAAGAAGTTGCCCTCGCTCGCGGCCATGGCTTTCCTGATGGCGCGGTTGGCCTTGGGCATGTTGCCCAAAAAGGCTATCGTCGCACCGGTTATCCCGGTAATTTTCAGGAAATCACGCCGTGAGATTTTGTTGGACGGTTTGTTGTTCATTTCTTCACCTCAGTAAAATGCACCAGGCGATCCAGGCCGATCAGGATTCCCAGGATGGCGAAACCGATCACAGCCGAGGTGACCGACCACTCCATCAAGCTGGGAACGTACTCGAAGGTCAGTTTCGGCCCGCTGAAGGCTTCGGCCAGGCCCGGGAGCATCGGGGCAACCTGTCCCGGCACGACGATCAGGATTCGGGCCACCGCGTAGCCAACCAGCAGGAGCAGGCCCATCAGTCCGGCAATGAAATCGTTCCTGGCAAGTTTCGGCTGGGCAAGGACAATGATCGGGAGCAGCGTCCCCAATCCAATCTGTACCACCCAGAAGGAAAACGCTTGCTGTCCGAACAGGATGGACTGGACGGCGATCACGTTATCCGGCGCGCCGCCGTAGAGCGATTGGGTGTAGTCGGCCACCATGAAGTAGATCTTGACCACGCTCAGGACGACGGTCAGGAGGGACAGCGTCCACAACAGGCTGGCGCGGTTGCCGTGATCGTTCTTTGGGCCGAACCAACCGACCAGCATGAGCATAAGGGCCGCGCCCGAAGCCAGGGCGAAGACCGGGAACTGGACCGGGAGCAGGCCGACGTGCCAAAACAGGCGTCCGGCGTTGCCGCCCAGCAGGAACCCCACCCCACCGGCCACCAGGATGGATGTTACCAGGCCGATCCACATCACGATCTTCATGCTTGATTTCCCAGGCTGGGTGAAAGCCAGGTAGAGCGAGACCGCGATCAGGATCAGGAAAAGGGTGTATCCCCAGACCATGAGCGTCAGGAAGGAACTGAAGTTCGGTTGGAGATAAACCTTCCAGATACGGCCAATATGCCCCAGGTCCATGCCGATGGAAGCCAGCCCGGCGGGCAGTGTCACCAGAGCCGCCCACAGCATGGCTTTCCCTGTCCCCTTGAATTGGGGAATGCTGAAAAGGTAATCCAGCGCGGCGAGCATGTAGGCTCCCGCCGCCAGCCCCGCCAGGAACAGGTACATGGCGACCCACAGGCCCCATCCGATGTAGGAACCATAGTTTGCGCTTTGCTCACCCTCGAACAGGCGCATGTACACGCCCCACAGCCCAAAGGCCAGCGCCAGCGCGCCGACAGCGTAAGAGATTTTTTTCAACATCTCATCCTCCTACACAATGTAGTACACGCGCGGTTCGGTGCCCAGTTCTTCCTTGAGCCGGATCACGTTGGGCTTGTTGATCAATTCGGCCACCAACGAATCGGGGTCGTTGGCGTCGCCGAAGCAGGTCGCCCGCCCGATGCAGGTAGTGGTGCAAGCCGGCAGGAGGCCGTCCTTGAGACGGTGCAGGCAGAAGTGGCACTTGCGGACGTTGCCCACCGGCGAATCGTGCTTGCTGTTGCGCGGCCAGGCTTCGCCGTATTCCTGGCTGGCGTGTTCGTAGCCTGCCGCAGTTTGGCCGCCGACCACCGCGCTTTCCAGCACAGGCAATTGCCCGGTATAGGTGTAACCGAAGTCGAAGGTGCGTGCCCCATAAGGGCAGGCCGCCATGCAAGCCCGGCAGCCGATACACTGGTCGTAGTCCACTACAACGATGCCTTCCTCGTCATGGTAAGTGGCATTGACCGGGCATACCTCTGTACAGGGTGAATTATCACACTGCATACACGGACGCGGCAGGAAGGTCATGCTCACGTTGGGATACGTGCCGACCTCTTCCGTGATGACCGGGCGATAGACCACCCCCGGCGGCAGCTTGTTTTCGGCCACGCACGCCACCGTACAGGCGTGACAGCCGATGCAACGGCGCAGGTCAATTGCCATCACCCAACGCCGTTCTTGCGGGCTTTTTTGCAAAGCCCGCTGGATGTCCGCGTGCATCCGCATCAAGACATCCTGATCTTCGAGCACATCGAGCATTAGGAACCTCCTCATTTGTGATCAATCCAAGGCAATCCAGGGACAATTCCCTTGCTCCAACTGTATCGAAAAGCAGGCCGGTTTTATAGCAGGAAAAGTTTGACACTTTTTTCATAAATTGTAGGGGAAACCCTTACACTCGAAATCCCCCCTTGAAAAGATCAAATTCAGAAAATCACGATTCCTGTTCAGGAGTGCGGACTTCAGTCCGCATAGGCTTCGTCCACATAGGCTTCATCCGCATAGGCTTCATCCGCATAGGCTTCATCCACATAGGCTTCGTCCACATAGGCTTCGTCCGCACTGGCCGGTAAAGTTGTAGACTAAAGTCTGCTTTGACCGGTGGCATTGCAGACTAAAGTCTGCGTTCCTGATGATCTGTGGTTGACTGAAATTCTGTTCCTGCCGTATTAAACGCTTCATGGCTGGCAAAAACAGCCAGCCATGAGTTTGTTTCGTTGCTTTGTCGGGGTGCGCGGATTCGAACCGCGGACCTCACGGACCCGAACCGTGCGCTCTACCGGACTGAGCCACACCCCGTTTAGCGGTCGTGATTATAACTGCGCCCCACGCATTTGGCAAGCCCGATTTTGGCCGGGCGCTCACTCTCCAGGCTTGGGGATGTAATCGCCCTCGACCCATTCCTCCCCGTGCGGGCCGAACTCCTTCTTCCAGACCGGCACGATCTCCTTCAGCCGGTCTATCCCGTAGCGGGCGGCGTCGAAGACGCCCGTATCCCGGTGGGCGGCAGTGCAGGCGATCAGCACGGTCGGGGTGCGGGGGTAGAGCCGCCCGATCCGCTGGACGATGGCCACGCCCTCCACCGTCGGCCAGCGCTGGCGGATCTCGTCGGCCACCTGCCGCATCTTGGCCTCGGCCATTGGCTTGTAGGCCTCGTATTCGAGGAAAACCGTCTCGTGCGGGTCATCCCTCGAGGTCACGCCCCGCACCATCCCGGTGAAGATGGCCGCCGCGCCGGTCGAAGCCAGCGTGATCCGGTCCAGCAGCCCGTTCAGGTCAATTTCGTCCTCGGTGATGGCAAAGACGGTGGGGAGTTCCTCTGATCCGCCTGAGACCGGGGGGAAGAGGGCCACTTCGGCCCCGTCCGGGATGAGGTCGTCGTCGAAGGCGTAAGCCCGGTTGACGGACACCAGCACCGACCCCATGCTGGATTCCAGGCCCGGGAACTGCGAAGCGAGCCGGGACTTGAGGCCTGCCACCGTTATGGAATCATCGGTCTGCAACTCAAGCGATTTGGCGCCGGCCCGGTCGCGCAGGGTGGCGAAGAAGAGGATTTTATAGTTCATTGACCACATCTCCCGACCGACCGCCGCGCTTCTCCACCAGGCGGATGTTGTGGATGCGCATGGTCTTTTCGGCGGCTTTGGCCATGTCGTAAACCGTCAGGGCGGCCACGGAGACGGCCGTGAGCGCCTCCATCTCGACGCCGGTCTTGCCGGTCACTTTTGCGGTGGCCGTGATGACCACGCCTGGGAGCGAATCGTCGAGGGACAGGTCCACGTCCACCCTCGAGAGCGGGAGGGGATGACATAGCGGGATCAGGTCCGAGGTCCGTTTCGCAGCGCTGATGCCCGCGATCTGGGCCACGGTCAACACGTCACCTTTTTTGATCGCCCCGGCCCGGATCAGCTCCAGGGTTTCCTGTTTCATAAGGACTTCGCCGCGGGCGACGGCGACGCGTTCGGTATCCGGCTTGGCGCTCACGTCCACCATGCGGGCGCGGCCGGTCTCGTCGAGATGGGATAGTTTTGGGGAAGTCATGGCCGAATTATACCGTAGTGATATAATTCGCCCGCCATGAGCCTGCAAACCGCCGCCCACCAACTTGGAGATTACACCGTCCAGACGCCCGTTTACGAGGGGCCGCTCGACCTGCTGCTGGACCTGATCGAGCGCGCCGAGTTGGACGTGACCAGCCTGGCCCTGGCCCAGGTGACGGACCAGTACCTGGCTTACATCCATGCGATGGGGCAAATCGTGGCCGAGGAAATTTCGGCATTCCTGGTGATCGCCGCCCGGCTGCTGCAGATCAAGTCCGAAGCGCTGCTGCCCCGCCCGCCGACGCGTGAGCCGGGAGAGGAAGACCCGGGCGAGATGCTGGCTGAGCAACTGCGCATCTACAAGCGTTTCAAGGAAGTGGCGAACTGGTTGCTGGAGCGCGAGACCCGGAACCTGCGCACCTACCTGCGGCTGGCCCCGCCCCCGAAGATCGAAGGCAAGCTGGACCTGTCGGACGTGACCCTGGCCGACCTGCTGGAAGCTGCCGAGGCGATCCTGGCCCGCGAGCGGGACAAGCAGGCATTGGGGACGGTCATCACCGCGCCGAAGATCACCATCCGGGAAAAGATCGAGGCGATCGCCCGCCGGTTGAGCAAGTCGTCGAACGCCAGTTTCGGCGAACTGCTGGGGCCAAGCCCAACCCGCCTGGAGATCGTGGTGACTTTTCTCGCCTTGCTGGAACTGGTCAAGCGTTACCGGGTGGCCGCCCGCCAGCAAGCCCTGTTCGGCGACATCGAGATCGAGCGCATGGCCGACTGGGCCGATGACGAGGAGATCGAGATCGAGTTCGAATGAAAATAATGCGCCCCGACAGAGTCGGGGCGCATTACTATTGCTGCACTTAGGACCTGTGTAAAAATAACTTCCCGATTTTGAATCGCTTCTGTCCGTGCCCGTCGGACTAAAGTCCTGCCTCAGTACGTGAAAGTCGGCTAAAACCGACTTGTGGATATCAACCCGAAGGGTTTC
>JBMOMO010000142.1:0-2227 GCA_049324135.1 Chloroflexota bacterium | reverse complement strand
TGCTCTTGCCCGAACCGGACGGCCCCAGCACGCACACGAACTCGCGCGGACAGACCTGGAACGAGACCCCCTCCAGCGCGCGCAGGCCGCCGTTGCTGTCGGGAAACACGGCGCGCAAGTTGCAGACGGTGAGGATGGGAGGCTGGGACATACGTGTTTACGTGTCTACTTGTGTACATGTAAACACGTAGATGCAACCACCTGGTATGCAGCCTCTACGGCACGAACTCATTCGTGAAGGCCTTTTCCAGTTCCAGCGGCGCGGACAGCAGGCCCATCTTCAAGAGCGTATCTTGCATGTTGCTCCAGGCCTGCAACTCGGAATAGCCCAGGCGCTCGGCTTTCCATAACTCAATCGAACGCGCCAGCACGGCTTTCTGCACCGCCTGGTCGGCCTCGGCCAGGTTGGGGACGTGCGCCTTGCTCAATTCGTAGGCCTCGTCCGGGTCGGCAATGGTATCGGCCATGCCGTCCAACAAGGCCTGCACCATGCCCCCCACCAGGGCGGGGTTTTCCGCCAGCGTCTTTTCGTTAGTGATCAGGCCGTTCGAGGCCAGTTGCGCATAGTCGGCCACAAGGATTTCATTCAACTCATAGCCCTGCGCGCGCAACTGCACCGGCTCATTGGCCGCGTAAACCGAGACAGCCTGCTCCTGGTCGGCGGCCAGCGCCTCCACCTGGTTGTAACCGATCGAGTCGAGCGTCACGTCCGCGTCGCTCAAACCCGCCGAAAAAAGCAGCGCCTCCAGCCCGATGTAATTCGCGCCATACAGCCCCGGCAGGCCGATGCGCTTGCCCTTCAAATCGGCGGGCGTTACGATCCCCTGTTCAACCTTCGAAATTACCGCCACCGGGTACTGCTGGTACCAGGCCGCCACGTACACCACCGGTAGCCCCTGCGCGCGCGCCAGCAGCACCTGTTCGCCCGAAACGACCGCGAACTGCAACTCGTCCGCGCCCACCAGCGCCATCGCATCCGTCTCGAACGAATAATCGAAATCCACCTCGACGCCCGCATCACGGAAATAGCCCTTCTCGACCGCCACGTACAACGGCGCAAACTGGATGTTGGGGATGTATCCCAGCGGCAACTTGACGTGAACCAGCGCTTCCTCCCCGGACTTGGGACTGCCACAGGCCGAGAGGCCGAGCGCCAACCCCAGCATGACCAAACCAAACTTCTTGAACATAGGAACTCCTGAAAAGTTGAACGTGAAAAAGCGGATCAATGCTCCTGCCAGCGCAACAATCGTTTCTCGGCCCAGGCTACCAGCCCGTACAGCGCCAGCGCCAGCGCTACGAGGGTGAAGACGGCGACGAAGACCAGCGCCGTGTCGTATTGCCCGCGCCCGACGTTGATGAGGAAGCCCAGGCCCCTGTCCGCGCCGACCAGTTCGCCAACGACCGCGCCGATGACCGAGAGCGTCGCGCCCACCCGCAGCCCGCCCAGGAAGACCGGCAGCGAGGCCGGCACTTCGAGTTTCCACAGGATTTGCGTCCGCGTGGCGCGCAGCGAGTGCATCAGGTTGTACAGCGAGGTCGGGACGGCGCGCACGCCCACCACCGTGTTGACCAGCACCGGGAAGAAGACGATCAAGGCGCAGATCAGCACCTTCGAGAACATGCCTGGCCCGAACCAGATGACCAGCAACGGCGCAATCGCCACCAACGGGATGGCCTGCGAGGCCACCAGGTAGGGCGCCAGCATCCGCTCCAGCGCGCGCGATTTGGCGACCAGGTAGCCCAGCGCGGTAGCCGTCAGCGCGCCCGCCAGCAGGCCGGACAAGACCTCGAACAGCGTCACCCCGGCGTGGACGAACAAACTTCCATCCCCAAACGCGCGCAGGAAACGCTCCCAAACCTGCGCGGGCGAGGGCAGGATGAATGACGGCAGCCCGCTGAACTGCGCAGCGCCCCACCAGGCCAGCAGCCCGGCCAGCAGGGAGACCAGTCCCAGCCAGTTGCGGGGGTGGTTTTTCGCGTCTTCGAGAGGTTGCGTTTTCATGGCAGACAAAAAAGCCTCGCAAGGGATTACCTGCGGGGCGCGGAAGCAGGCCCGGACCTGGCCTGATGCGCCTGGAAAAACCTGCCCCGAAAACGAGATCGTTTCCGGGGCATCCAAGTCGAACCAGACCCAAACGGGTCTACGATTACCTTCTTTTATCCGGACTATAACCGTCGGCTTCGGATTTTCACCGAATCATGCAGGTTTGTAGTAACGGCTTGA
>JBMOMO010000141.1:0-16923 GCA_049324135.1 Chloroflexota bacterium | reverse complement strand
TTTCATCGGCCAGGATGATGTTGGCAAAGATCGGGCCCTGGCGCAATTCGAAGCGGTTCTTCTCACGGTTGTACACGTACCCGCCAGTAATGTCGCCGGGCAGCAGGTCGGGCGTGAACTGGATGCGCTTGAACGCCAACCCCAGCACAGCCGCAAAACTGCGGGCGATGAGCGTCTTGCCCAGGCCAGGGTAATCCTCGAACAACACATGACCGCCGGCCAGCACGGCCGCCATCACTTTTTCCAGCAGGTCGCGTTTGCCAACGATGGCGCGTTCGACTTCCGAAACGACCCGCTTGCTCACATCGGACACATCTTTGATCTCTGACATACGACCCTCAGTTCATTTCGGCAACCTGCGGAAATCGCCATCCCGCGCGGTGACGCCGGTTGCATCCAGGTACTCCATCAACGCCAGCATATATTTGCGGCTGGAGTCGAACAGGTCGCGCGCGTCGGCCACCGTCATCTGCCCGTTCTTGGAAATAAAGGCGCGCACCTCCGCCGTCATGCGCTCCAGGTCTTCTGGTCTGAAAACGACCTCGGCCGAGACCTGCTTCAACTGTCCCTGTTCCATCAGCGCATTGTAGACTTCCTCCCCGACCTGCGCCTGGCAGTCCTTGACGGAGGGAGGCGCGTACGGCGACCCGGCAAACTTCCGCATCAATTCCCGGACCTGGGCCTGCTGGCCGTTATCGAAACGCATCTCGTGGCCGGGGAGGGCGACCGCGCCGCGAGAATCAGTCAACGTATTGCGTAATGCGCATTGCGCCAGCAGGGCATTGAAAATACGCGGCGCGAGTTTGAGTTTGCTCTTCAGTTCTTCGCGCGGGACGCCGCGCCGCAGCGGGAAATTCTTGTGGTAGGCTGCCACGATGTTCACGGTTTTGTCGCGCAGGGCGTTCCAGTGGGGCGCGGGGATGACCAGCAGATCGCTGTCCACAGCCGGAGCGCCATCTTCCAGCATGACCAGCGCGCCAGCCTCCAACAACTCACCCAGGGCGGCCTGGGCAGAGTCGGCTTCCAGGCGCGAGCGGGCAACGACCTCCCTGACCGGCGCAGCGTTGAGCGCCAGCGCGGCTTCCTGCAACACATCCGCCGGCGAGCCAGCCGCCAGCGAAGCCAGCGACTTGAGCACCTTTTCATCGAAACGCTTGTGGCGGCCCTTTGGCTGGTGGTCCACGACCACGCCGCCGCCCAGCGTCTCGCCCGGCGAGGGCCGCCGCAAGATGTAACGGTCGCCGCGCACGGCTATCACAGGCTCGCGCAGTTCCAGTTGGATCCAGCCCTCTTCCCCCGGGTTGAGCGTCTCCACGCCCAGCAGGCGCAAGGCGGCCAACCTGTCGCTGGCGCCCAGGAAGACTTTGACCTCCATGCCATGCTTGAGCGGTTGGCTGATATCCTTGAGCAGGCGCAGGCGCGCGTCCAGCCGCCGGGTGGGGCTGTATTGCCCGGGGCGCGTCACCACTTCGCCGCGCCGGAGCGCATCCACTGCCACGCCCGAAATGTTCACCGCCGTACGGGAACCGGGGACAGCCCGTTCTTCTTTCTTCCTGTGGGTTTGCAGCCCGCGCACGCGCCCCTTCGCGCCGGACGGGAGGATGACCACTTCATCGCCCAGGGAGAGATGCCCGTCGCTGAGCGTGCCGGTCACGACCGTGCCGAAGCCCGGCATACTGAACACGCGGTCAACCGGCAGGCGCGGACGGCCCAGGTCCAGGCGGGAGGGCTTTTGCCGGAGGAGTTCCGCCAGGGCAGCCAGCAGGTCGTCCAGGCCGGTCCCGTCCCTGGCAGAGACGCGCAGAATGGGGGCGTCTTGCATCACGGTAGAAACCAGGGCGGCGCGGATGTCCGCTTCGACCAGGGCAAGCCAATCGGGGTCCGGCGCGAGGTCGGTCTTGGTCAAGACCACCAGCCCCGCCGGGATTTGCAGCAAGTCCAAAATGGCGAGATGTTCCTTCGTCTGCGGCATGACGCCTTCATCGGCGGCAATGACCAGCAGGGCGGCGTCTATCCCGCTCACGCCCGCCAGCATGTTTTCGATGAAGTCGCGGTGACCGGGTACGTCTACGATGCCAACTTCTTCGCCATCCGGCAGGGTCAGCCAGCCAAAGCCCAACTCGATGGTCATCTCGCGCTCCTGCTCTTCTTTCAAGCGGTCGGGGTGCGTACCCGTGAGCGCGGCAATGAGCGTTGATTTTCCGTGGTCTACGTGACCGGCAGTGCCAATAACGCGCATGATTCTCCTGGAAATCTCTGCAGACTATTTTGGCGTTTTCCGAACATGCCCCATGATGCGCTCGTAGGCGGTCAGCCATTCGTGCGCAACGTTCATCAATTCCTGGAGTTGTTGCTCGGTCGCGTCGGTGGTCTGGTGGAGTTGATCCTGCATGGTCTGGGCGGCGTCGTCAATGGCGGTGATGCGTTCATCATATTTGTCCACCGTCTTGCGGATATCCCGCATGGACTCTTCCTGGGAAAGCGTGTAACCGATCCAGCGCTTCTGGTCGTCGGCCTTGAAAGTGATCCATTCCTGCCGCAGGCGATCTTCGGCCAGGCGCTGCATCTCGGTCACTTCGTTGATGCGACGCTCCAGTTTCTGGTTGAGTTCCAGGTAGGTCTCCTGGGCGCGCTTGGCGGCGCGCAGGGTTTCATCCAACGCCTGGGTCTGGGAATCCAGCACGGCAGCCTGTTTTTTGAAAGACTCGAACTGTTCACGCCATTCTTTGTAAACCCGCTCGCGATCTATTTGCGCCAGGGACTGCTGTTCCAGGAAAACCGCCTGGGCCTGCTTACGCTCGTTTTCAGAGATGATCAGTTCGCTGAAGCGGTTCTCGATGTTGCGGAGGCTGTCGCCCTGTAACTCCACCTTCTGGCGGAACTCGTCCACGCGCTTACGGACCGCCGAGATCTCTCCCTGCAAATCGGCTACGCGCTTCACGTCCTGGCGGCGGCTGTCCTCCAGAAGTTTATATGTCTGGGCTATATCTTTGGCCTCGCGCACGGCCTCATCTGCCTTCGGTTTGATCTCCGTAATGGCAACGCTCAAGCGGATATCTTCGTCAGCGCGTTCTTTGAGTTTTTTCTTGAGTTCTTCGATGTCTTTGGAGCGATCGAGGGTTGCGACAACCTTGTTCAACTCTTCCAATTCCGCCTGGTGGCGTTTGAGCGCTTCGCGCTCGCGGCGCTGGTACTTCTTCTCCAATGCATCGAGCATCTGGGTCATATCCGCGCGCTGCCTGGTTATGATCTCTTCGAATTGGGCCAAGCGCGCGCCCACCCCGCCGATCTCAGAGACCTTCTTGCCCGCTTCTTTGACCTGCTTTGACAATGTGGTAGTCCCGCTTTCCAGCGAAGCCAACCTTTCTTCCAACGCGGTCAGGGCCGCTTTGTCTTTACGGTGTTCATCATCCAACCATTCCAGCCGTTTTACGATCTGCTCGAATTCCATGTGTGCAACCTCCAGGGGTTGAAAATTTCCTTCAAGATACTATTCTACCTGCCAAGATGTTCGAACATGGCCGGCAGGGCGGCCAGGAAGAGGCGCGTGACTTGCGGAAAGACGCCCAGCACAAACAACCCCAAGACGCCCACGCCAATCAGGATACCGGCGCCCCACCTCTCGCGCAGTTCCCATCCGCTCCCCTGCGGGGCGATCACCAATACAGCCAGGGTGCGCGTTGCGCCGGTCAAAAGGCCCAGGACGCCCACCAGGAACCCAAACGCCACATTCAACGATTGGGCGGCCAGTCCCTCCCACAGCGCCAGGCGGATGGGAAAACCTGCCAACAGCGGGAAACCGGCCACCGAGAAATGCGCCAACACCAATCCAGCGGCGACGATGGGATGGACGCGCGCCATCCCCTTTACTGCGCTAAAACGCAACCCAACGCCATCCCGCTGGATCTCGGTCAAGGAGAGCGCCCACACCAGGAAAGCCAGGGAGCGGGGGATCACCAACAAAAACACCGCTTCGACCGCTTTCCCCGCCGGGAGGCTGAGCGCCAACAGGCTAAAACCGATCTCGGCGATCACGCCATAAGCCATCTGCCGGCCCAGGTGACGCTCGAACGCCGACCACAAGCCGCCGGTAACGACCATCAGCAAACCGCCCCACTGTAACCCCTGCGCCAGTTGCGCGGAGGCGCGCAACCAGGAATAGCGGTCGAGGAACCCCATCCCAAATACGATCGCAATGGTCGGCAGGATCCAAAACAGGAAGCCAGCCAGGTAAGGGATCGTTTCCTCGACCAACATGGGCAGCCAGGTGTACAAGGGAAAGATTGCCAACAGGAAAGCAAACCCCAGTCCCAGGATCGTGGCCGATTGAACCGCCAGGGCCAGGTCGCCGGGACTGGCCTCCACACCCGCCAGCAGCCAGCCGGAAAACAGGATGAAGGGCATAGCCAGGGTCTGGTAGATCAGGAAGCGCATCAACCCCGGACCCGGCGCCTGGTTCGGCGGCAGGAGCATGGGAACGGCGAGCAGGACGGCCATCTCGATCAAGACCGCCGCATACAGGAACGGTTCCACCGCAATCGAAGCGACCAGCAAACTGGCGATCATGAGTCCCAGCGGCGCTAAACGATGGGCCACCCCGGCAACTTCCGCGCCAAACAACCACATGGCGATCAAGCCATACACGATCACCAGTAATGAACCTTCGGCAGGCAGGAAGGTGAGGCTTCTTCCCAAAATCTGTATAGAGGGGGAAATTTTGAATGAAACCCCGGCCACCAGGAGCGCCTGGTCAATGGGGATGAGGAAAGCCAGGAACGTCAGGAGCAAGGCCAGGCTGCCGCTCAAAACCGTCAAGACCCTTTGATTCCGCAAAAACAAGGCGGCCACGCCTATGCCAAATGGCGCAAAGATCCAAAGGACAGGCGCGCTCATTCACCCAACTCGCTTTTCTGCGCAATGAGCAGGTAAGCGCCAACCAGCGCCAATCCCAGGTCGACCGCCGACAACATAGCCGCCACCAGGATGGAACTTTCCAGGGCGGCATAGATGGTCTCGAAACCGGATAAGACCGTCAATAGTCCGAGAATGACGCGGAAAGGCTGCGCGATGATGCCCAAATGCAGAATTCCAAGCCCCAGCAGGAACAGGCCGCCCAAGACGACAGGCAGGCCGATTCCCGGCACGATATTCTCGACGCGCGGCGCAGAAGCAAATACAATGACCGCAACAATCCCGGCGGCAAAGGCCCGGAACAGCCGCCCCTGGGTCCAAAACTCCTCTGCGCCAGGTTCTACCTGTCCCAGGCTGAGACGAGTCACCCCCAAGATCGCAATGCACATCCAGCCGGTTACAAGTTTAACCGCCGCCATGCTCAACGGCCAATGCTGCCCTGACAACCAAAATACGCCGAGATACTGTACGCCGAGCAAGCCCAAACTCATACGCCAATCGCGGGCGATCAAAAGCCCAATGGAAGCGCCTGCCAGGATTCCGGTTGCGATCCAAGAAACGATGGTCATGGTAAGGGCGCCCTTTGCGTCAACAAAGCGATGAAGAAAGCCAGGAATAGCAAGGCCCACATGATCCCGCCTTCCCCTTCCAAGATAGACGAGAAGGCATAGGCAAGCCGCCCGAACATGCGGTAAAGATTCCAAAGAAAGCGAAAGAGCCAATCCATCCAGGAACTGGCGCCCGGGCGTACCCAATGCGCACGCGCTGGCGTAAGCATCGCAAGGCGCGGCGACAACCAGATCACAGCGCCGCCCAACGCCACGCCAAATAAAGCGGGCAACAAGGCCCCAACTTGGAACGCGCCTTGCCAGCCCCATAGTCCCAAGAGAGCCAACGCCAGGAGCAAAACGCCGATCCCAACCGGATAAACAATCCGCGCCGACCGATCGAGCGTATCGAGCCTGGGCTGCGTCGTAAGCCGGTTGGTGTGGGCAAAGTAACCGGCCAGCAAAAACGCTTGCGCAACCAACAGGAACGGCCAAACCAGCCAGAACGAAGGCGCGCCGCTTTCCCAACCGGTCGACGTCAACGTAAAGGGCAAGGCAGACAGACCCCACATCCCAACCCAAAGCGCGCGCCTCAACCAGGCCTGGTATGCCGAGGCAAGGAACAAGGCCCCGCCCGAAAGGACCAAAACACATCCCCAGGCCACGGCGCCGACCGGGTTGCCGCGCAAGGCGGAAGCCATTGCCAGGGCAGCCAACCCGATGACCCAATAAGGACGAGCAGCCAGGACATCAGGGAAACGGAACCACATCCAACCGCCGTATACAGCTGCAACCGCCGCCAGGGATAGCAGGAAAGGCGTTAGCGGGGAAAGCACACTGGTCGAGGGGATACGAGCCAACAAGACCAGGCTGGAAGCAGCCGAGATCAACCTCAACATGCTGCCAAATCCGCGACGGATGGCCGATTCGGAAGCGTAAGGAAGGTGCAACGGTAACACCCCCAGGCGCAGCCCCGCCGCGATGAGGAGGTACAATCCGGCCTGCGAGGGCGCATCTTGGAAATTCATCACCCTTCCCGCTGAAATGCTGACCATGCTGGCCCATAGCAACATGCCAATCCCGGCAACACGGGTGGCGAAGGCGTTGACCACTTTCTCGCTGGCCTGCGCGCCTGCCACGGAGCGCAATTGTACGGCCAGTTCCGCCAGGTCAATGGCGGCCCAGGCCACCAGCAACGACAATGGATTATTCGCCAACACAGCCAACAGCCCCAGGCCGCCAAGCAAGAACGCAGCCGCCCAGGGAAGCGGATCGGGGAAATTGGCGCGCGCCGGCGCCGTCAGGATGACCGCCAGCGCAAGGCTGGCAATGCTGAAAGCGTACGGCCAGGTCAATGAGTCGGCAGAGAAGGACAGGGATTCCAGGAACAGGGTTGCCGGTTCCCAGCGCGGCAGTTGGAAGGTAAGCGGCAAGCGGAATTGCCAGGTGAACACGCTGATCCAAACCAACAGCGCCCCGCCCGCAGCAACCAGCCAGGTGTAGGCCAGGCCGCGTCGCATCCAGTACAAGACTACCAACGCAACAGCCAGGACGAACAGGAACAGGACGGTAAACAAGATCAACATTGCAATCGCCTGCAATTTTATCAGGTTTGGTTTCGTCTTGCCCGTTTTATTGTACAATCAACCACATGTATGCGAAAAAACAACGGAAAGAACCGCCATACCGGCTGACGTTTCTTATCGTGATCTGGCTCTTCCTGCCGTTCAGCCTGCTGGCAAGTTGCGCGGCCCACACCGACAAGGAAAGCGCAGCATCCGTGTTCCTGACCCCGGACCGGGATCATGCTACCGCCACGCCGTTCCAACCGGGCAGCGATTCGAACTACTCTCCCTATGACGCCCC
The DNA here is from genome assembly GCA_049324135.1 of Chloroflexota bacterium. Classification (GTDB taxonomy): domain Bacteria; phylum Chloroflexota; class Anaerolineae; order Anaerolineales; family Villigracilaceae; genus JAABUE01. The sequence continues at coordinate 9,598 of JBMOMO010000141.1, read as the reverse complement.
GACCTCCACAATCACGTTGACGCCGACCGCCACAGAAAAACCAACCATCACAGCCACGCCGCGGCCCGTAAAGACTGGCGGCGCGCCAACGCGCACACCCTTCGTGGCGATCAGCCCGATCCCTTCTCCCCCGTCATCCGAGGACAATGGATTGGACGCGCCGGTGTCGGACACCAGCATCAACCCCCTGACCGGGCTGATGGTCAACGACCCATCTTTGCTCGAACGCCGGCCGATCGCGGTAAAAATCACCCTGTTCCCGCGTTATGTCCGCCCGCAATCGGGCTTGTCACTGGCAGATGTGGTCTTCGAGTATTACATCGAAGACGGCCTGACGCGCTTCATTGCTGTGTTCTACGGCAACAACGCAGCAATGGCTGGGCCCGTCCGTTCAGGCCGCTTCTTCGATGAACACGTCGCGCGCATGTACCAGGCCTTTTTCGTCTTCAAGTACGCTGATCCGCGCGTGTACGATTACTACAAAGACAGCGACCTGAAAAATTACCTGGTCGTTCCCGGCAATGGCGCATGCCCACCTTTTGTGGTCGGCCAAGGCGGCCGGGATACCTACAACAACATCTTCCTCAACACGGTCAAATTCAAGGATTGCATCGCCAAACGGGAAGGGGTCGACAACACCCGCCCAGCCATACGAAGCAACTTTTTCAGTTACTTGCCGCCCCAGTCCGCGCTGCCGGCCGAGAAGGTCTTCACCCAATACTCCCCGGATGACTATCACTACTGGGAATATATACGCGCCGAAAATCGCTACCTGCGCTACCAGGAAATGAATGACCTGTGGAAGGGAAAAAGCGCTTCATACGCCCCCCTGACTGACGCGCTGACGAATGCATCTGTCAAGGCTGACAACGTCGTTGTGCTGTTCGTCTCCCACCGTTTTGCAAACTCCAATGAAGCCGAGGATGAAGTCTACCACATCGACCTGTACGGCTCAGGGCCGGCTTTCGTATTCCGGGACGGACTGGTTGCCGAGGCGACCTGGAGCCGCACCGAACTCGACCAACCGTTGCTGCTGACGACCGAACTGGGAACGCCAGCCTACCTGAAACCAGGGGTCACATTCTACCAGGTGATAGGCGCCTCGTCGGAATCATGGAACGAGGGCGCAGACTGGCATTTTATGTTTGCCGCCCCCTGAAACGGGGACAAAGCATAGACTCAGTAGATGAAAAATTTCGTAGTAACGACTTTATCATCCCCGCAGGGGGCAGTCGTCCGCCAAAAAAGCGACTAAAGTCGCCACTACAAGCGCAAATTTTCATCTACTGAGACTATAATCAAGGTATGAAGCAGGCCTTATCCGAGAAACGCCTGGAGGCACAATGACATTCGACCCGACCTTCCTGAGCAGCCTGTTGCTCATCCTGACTGGTTTTGGCGGCGCGTTCCTGGCGGCCTTATGGATCGCGCTGGTCATCTGGACCTATCGCGACATCCGCGCCCGCGCCCGCGACCGGTTGGTGCATATCCTTTCGGCGCTGTTGGTGGCGGCGCTCAACCTGCCGGGCGTACTGGTCTATCTCATCCTGCGCCCGCCGCGCACGCTGGAAGAAGAATACCAGCGCACGCTGGAAGAGGAAGCCTTGCTGCAAGCATTGGAAGATCTGCCGCTCTGCCCGGGCTGCGAGCGTCGCGTCAAGGATGACTGGCAGGTATGCCCCAATTGCCATACCAAACTCAAAAAGACCTGCCAGGAATGCGGCAAATTGATGGAACTATCCTGGAACCTTTGCCCTTACTGCGGCGCGTCCGCCCCCGGCTTGCGAAAGGAAACCGCCATTAGCATGGAAGAAGCCCTTCGAGAATTGGGCATCAGCGACAACGAAAAAGAAGGAAAGGTGGATTAAACCATGAAAATAGATTCGATGCGCCTCTACCACCTGCGGATGCCGCTGGTCTCTCCCTTCGAGACCTCATTTGGCCGCGAAGTGGAGCGCGAGTGCATCCTGGTCGCCCTGCACGCCGAAGGGTTGACCGGCTACGGCGAGTGCGTTGCCACCCGCGACCCGGGCTACAACTACGAAACGACCGGCACGGCCTGGCATATCATCCAGGACTTTATTGCCCCGCTCCTGCTGGGGCAGGACCTGGAAGACGCCGCCGATTTCCAGCGCCGCGTGGACGGCATTCGCGGGCACCTGTTGGCCAAAGCAGGCGTCGAAATGGCGTTGTGGGACCTGCTCGGCAAGCGCGACGGCGTATCGCTCAAGACCATGCTGGGAGGGGCGCGGGACAAGGTGGAGGTGGGGGTATCCATCGGCATCCAGGAATCAGCCTCGGCCTTGGTGCGAAGCGCGCAAGAGTACATCCAGCAGGGCTACAACCGCATCAAGATCAAGATCAAGCCGGGACGCGACGTGGAAGATTCATCCGCCGTCCGCCAGGCCTTTCCCGATATCCGACTGCAGGTGGACGCCAACTCGGCCTATTCGCTCGAAAGCGCCCGCGCGCTCGAACCGCTGGACGACATGGACCTGCTGCTGATCGAACAGCCGCTTTTCGAGGACGACATCTGGGACCATCGCAAACTCCAGGCAAGGTTCAAGACGCCCATCTGCCTGGACGAGAGCATCGTCTCGCCGCGCCACGCCCGTTACGCGCTCGAAATGGAAGCCTGCCGCAACATCAACATCAAGCCGGGGCGCGTGGGCGGCTTGAGCCAGGGCGTCGCCATCCACAACCTGTGCCACACGCAAGGGATACCGGTGTGGTGCGGCGGGATGCTGGAGACCGGCGTGGGGCGCGCCTCCAACCTTGCCATTGCTTCGCTGCCTGGCTTCGTCCTGCCCGGCGACATTTCGGCCTCCGACCGCTACTACCAGCAAGATATCACCCACGAGCGTTTCACCCTCAACCCCGACAGCACCATCACCGTCCCCGCCGGCCCCGGCCTGGGCGTGACGATAGATGAGCAGGCGCTGGCCGGATTCACCCTGACAGAAACCGTAATCCATAATTCGTAATTCATAATTCGTATATGCCCCGCCCCCACGCTTTTCCATCGCTGCTCCTGCTAATCTTATGCTTGTCTGCCTGCCTGTCCCCGAATAGGGGCTTGTCCCCGGCAGCGGCGCAACCGCCCGGCGAAACAACGGCGACGCAAGCATTTGCCTCCCCAGCGCAGCCCCTAAAGGTCTCACAGACTTTCAGGGTCTCGGAAACCACGCCCTCCTCGAACCCAACAGCGACCTGGATCTACGCCCTGGTGGCGCCCTTCCCCACCGTGACGGATGGCGTGACGCTGGACGACCTGAAAGCCGCCTGGAACGCTTCTTCTCCTGGACCGTGGGCCGGCTCGCCGTTATGGATGGCCGAATCCACCCAACAGGCGTTGACCGCCCTTTGGGGCGAGGCAGCCTCCGACGCCGTCCAGACCGCGCCCGCAGACGAACTGGCAGACCTGATGTGGGAAAACCAGCCCGCCTGGGGCATTGTCCCGTTCGAGGCGCTCGAACCAAAACTGAAAGTCCTGGCTGTGGACGGACAGTCCCCTATTCACAAAGACTTCGATTCGGAAGCATATCCCCTGAAGATCAAAGTCGCGCTGACTACCTCTGCGCCCGCCACCAACCGCGACCCGTCTAAACTGACCACGGTCATCCTGACCGGCGTTACGGCTCTAGTGCGCGCCACCGCTTACATCATGGAGATGAAGGGCGTCACCTACCCTGGCCGCGACATCCGCGACCTCCTGCGCCAGGCCGACATCACCCACATCAGCAATGAGATTCCCTTCCACACCGGCTGCGACTTTCCCAACCCCAGCCGCTCCAAACTGGTCTTCTGCAGCGACCCGAAATACGTCGAACTGCTCACCGACATCGGGACGGACGTGGTGGAACTGACCGGCAACCACTTTGCCGATTACGGCCCGGAAGCCATGCTCGAAACGCTGGACATCTACAACGCCCACCACATCTCCTACTATGGCGGCGGCGCAGACCTGGAAGACGCCCGAAAACCACTGCTCTTGGAGCGCAACGGGACGAAATTTGCCTTCATCGGCTGCAACCCGGTAGACCTGGGCAAACCGCCGGTCGCCACCGAAAACAAACCCGGCGCAGCGCCGTGCAGCCACAAATACCTGGTGGATACGATCAGCGGCTTGAAAGAACAAGGCTACTTTGTCATCGCCACCTTCCAGCACCAGGAATATTACTCGCCCGAAGCCCGACCCGACCAGTTGGAAGACTTCCACCGCGTCGCCGACGCCGGCGCGTCCATCGTCAGCGGCAGCCAGGCGCATTTCGCCCAGATGATGGAATTCTATCCCCAAAGGGGATACCATAATGAATCTTTCATCCACTACGGGCTGGGCAACCTGTTCTTCGACCAGATGGGCGACATCCCCTACTACCCCGGCATCCGGCGCGAGTTCATCGACCGGTACGTCATTTACGACGGGCAACTGATCAGCGTCGAGCCGTTGACCATGATGCTGGTGGATTACGCCCGCCCGCGTCCCATGACGCCTGAAGAACGCGCCGCCTTCCTGAACGAATACTTCTACCACAGCGGCTGGAGCGAACTGCTGCCTACCCCCACGCCGCCGCCGACCGTCACACTCACGCCGATGAGCCTGCCCAAACCCTTCATCACCTTGCCCCCCACCCTCATCCCATGAGACCGATCCCGCGTCGCCTGTTCTGCTCGTTCCTGCTTGCCACCTGGCTGGCTTCATGCGCAGCGCCCGGCAAGATCGCCTTGCCCTCGCTGGAGATTCCCCTGCGCCAGTTCCCCGCCGATGAGCCTGTCCCCACGCCCACGTCCCATCCCAGCCAGGCCAGCGAAACATCGCCCACCGCCGCGCTGCCGGTTACGCTCCCTACCCAGCCCCCCCCGCCCACATCGACCAACACACCCCTACCCTACCCGCTCTGGATTGAGCCGGCCCTGCCGGACGCGCTGCGCGAAGCCGCCCTGGCCTGGAACCTGCCGCCTGCCAGCAGCGCCTCCACAGCCAGCCTGCAACTGGGTTTTGCGGCGCCATACGACAAGGTTTCCTCCACCTGGGTCTACGCCCTGGTCGCGCCCTTCCCGACCACATTGGACGGCGTGACTCTGGCCGACCTGCAGGCGGCCTGGAGCGATTCTTCATCTGGACCTATGGCCGGCTCACCGTTATGGATGGCAGAGTCCACCCAAAGGGCGTTGACCGCCGTGTGGGGCGAAGCAGGCCCGGGCGCCGTCCAGACCGCGCCCGCGGACGAACTGGTCGAGAAGATGTGGCAATCCCAGCCTTCGTGGGGTATCGTCCCATTCGAGGCGCTCGAACCCAAACTGAAAGTCCTGGCGGTGGACGGCCAGTCCCCGATCCACAATGATTTCGACGAAGCGGCTTATCCGCTGAAGGTCAATTTTTCCCTCGTCAGCGTCCAGCCGATAGTATCCCCTTTGGGGACCGAATTGCAACTGGAGAGTTTGCCGCTGCCCGCCGCCAACCGCGACCCGTCCAAACTGACCGTGCTGCTGATGACCGGCGTGACAGCCCTGGTGCGCGCCACCGCCGTGCGCATGGAGATCGTGGGCGTGGACTACCCAGCCTGGAACATCGGCGATACGCTCAAGGCCGCCGACATTACCCACATCAGCAACGAAATCCCGTTCTTCAACGGCTGCCCGTACCCCGATCCGCGCCAGGAGGGGCTGGTCTTTTGCAGCAACCCGAAATACATCGAACTGCTCGAACTGGTTGGCGCGGACATCGTGGAGTTGACCGGCAACCACTTCCAGGACTACGGCTCACAGGCCACGCTGGACACGCTGGAAATGTACAAGGAACGCAACTGGCCGTACTACGGCGGCGGCGCAGACCTGGCAGACTCGCAAAAGCCCGCCATCCTGGAACACAACGGCAACCGCTTCGCCTTCCTGGGCTGCAACCCCATCGGCCCCGGCTACGCGCTGGCCACCGAGGACAGCCCCGGCGCGGCGCCGTGCGAAGATTACGAATGGATGAAAGGCGAGATCGCCCGCCTGGAAGCCGAGGGTTATTTCGTCATTGCCACCTTCCAGTACGAAGAATACTACCAGGCCGAACCGACCGAGGTTCACCGCAGCGACTTCCGCGCCATTGCCGAGGCCGGCGCAACCATCGTCAGCGGCAGCCAGGCGCATGTGCCGCAGGCCATGGAGTTCTACAATGGCGCTTTCGTCCACTATGGGCTGGGCAACCTGTTCTTCGACCAGATGTCGGGGCCGTCACGCCGCGAATTCCTCGACCGGCACGTGTTTTACAATGGGCGTTACATCAGCATAGAACTGGTAACCGCCATGCTGGAAGATTATGCCCGTCCGCGCCTGATGAGACCGGAAGAGCGAACAACTTTCCTGGAGATGATGTTCGAAGCCAGCGGATGGGGAGTTGAGGAGTGAAAGATGAAAATCTATGACATTTCCCTGCCCATGTCGCCTGACCTGCCGGTGTGGCCTGGAGATCCGCCCATTATGCTGGAACAAGTCGAATCGATGGACAGGGGCGCGGACTGTAACACCTCGCGCCTGGCCGCCAGCGTGCACAGCGGCACGCACGTAGACGCGCCGCATCACTTCCTGAACGATGGCCGCACAGTGGAACAACTTCCGCTGGATGTGTTGACCGGCCTCTGTTACGTCACGCAACTGCCAGATGGCATCGAAGCCATCACCGCCGAAGCCCTGGAGGGCCTGTCGCTGCCGGCCGGCGCCACCCGCATTTTGTTCGGTACGCGCAACTCCCATTGGTGGGCGCGCGGCGAGACCACATTCCAGCAAGACTTTGTCGCCGTAACAGAGGACGGGGCGCGCTGGCTGGTGGAATGCGGCCTCCGCCTGGTGGGCGTAGACTACCTGTCGGTAGCCCCCTTTGCCGACTCTGCCCCCACGCACGAAGTCCTGTTGCGCGCTGGCATCGTAGTTCTCGAAGGGCTGGATTTATCTTCCGTACCACGCGGGTTCTATGACCTGTATTGCCTGCCGATCAAATTGCCTGGCTCGGACGGCGCCCCGGCCAGGGCCATCTTGATCCAAAAATAGTTTAGAATCGAGCGCATGATGGAGAACAAAGGCAAAATCAAACGCTCCAAACGCTATCTTGGCATGTCGCTGGCGCAATTGGGCATCCTGGCATGTATGGCCTGCCTGGCTTGCAGCCTCACAGGGACAGGGCTGTTCTTTATCGTGAATTCGCTTGGCGCTGAAGCGGCAACGCCTTCGGACGCCAGCCTCGAGACGCCGCAACCAACAACAACCCCCACCCAAACCCCTACTCCCACCTCTACCACCATCCCGACGCCCACTCCCACATCCTACATGGATTCGATCCCTGAGGGGTGGCAACAATTCCGTGATGCTTCCTATTTCGGGTTCGAGATCTGGTTCCCGCCCGAGTACACTCCGGTAGATTCGCGCGGGAAACTGGAAGAGATCATCAAAGCATACGAAGATAGCGGCGACTCCGAGACCGCCCAGTTGCTGACGGCCGCTTTCGAAGAAGACGTCACCCATTACACCCTCTGGATGGCCGATACGCTCCCCACAGCACTGCGCTACCAGACCAATGTGTCCCTGGCTACCTATCCGCTCGAAAGGAAGAAACTGGCCGACTACATCGACGCCCGGATCGAAGAACTTCCGACCTCCACTCGCCTGATGGAACGAAGGCCATACCAGCATGGTACATACCAGGCCGAGCGGGTTTGGCTGGAAAGCAGCCTGTCGAACACCAGCCTGGGACAGGTGATGTATTTTATCCGCGCAGGGAGCGATGTCTGGGTCATCACCTGCTACACGCATTTCAACGAGTTTTACACGCGCCTGCCTGTTTTCGACCAGATTGCAAGCACATTCCGAACGCTCGACCAGTGACGCAGGAAAACTGGCTTTGCGGTAGCGCAAAAAATCGTCCCAAAGGTCGCCTCGCTCGACCTTTGGGACGATTACCTGAAAAACCTACGCTATCCCATCCATTGCCGCGCCCAGGCGCTTGACGATCTCATCTACTTCCTCCTCATTGATAGAAAGCGGGGGTGAGAAAGCCAATGTGCTGCCAAGCGGGCGGGAGCGCAAACCGCGCTCCTGCGCCGCTTTGAAAATCTTCATTGCCATCGCAGGGTCGGCCGTCTTGTGCTCCTTATCCGAAACGATCTCGACGCCGCAGATCAAGCCCAGTCCGCGCACATCGCCCACAAAGGGGAATTCCGCCAGCGTCTCCAGGCCTTCCAGCAGCCGCTTCCCCAGTTCACGCGCACGCCTGGGGAAATTCTCCCTTTCCATGATCTCCAGGTTCTTCAACCCGACCGCGCAGGCCATGGCGTGCCCTGAATAGGTATAGCCGTGCATATACGTTTCGGATTCTGCGGCGGATTCCATCGTCTCGCGGATTTCGTCCGAGATTTGGATGCCGCCTAGTTGGGCATAGCCGCTTGTCACGGCCTTGGCAAACGACAGGATGTCAGGTTTGACGTCCCAGTGCTTGAGCGCGAACCATTCTCCCGTGCGGCCAAAACCAGTAATGACCTCATCCGAAATGAACAGGACTTCATGCTTGTCACAGATCGCGCGCACGAGTGGGAAGTAATCTTCAGGCGGGACGATCACGCCGCCCACACCCATAACGGGTTCAGCGATGAAGGCCGCTACCGTATCCGCGCCCTCCTTCAAGATCGCTTCTTCTACAGCGCGCGCCGCAGCCTGGCCAACCGTCTCGCCGGGCTTCATTTCGCCTTCGAAGCGATACGGGTTTGGCGCAGGGACATGCGAATACCCTTCCGGGGCGGGACCGAACATGGTGTGATACTTCTCGAGGCCAGTCGCAAAGGTGGTGCCAAGCGTCACGCCATGATAAGCGCCCTTGCGCGCAATGACCTTGTACTTGCCTGGTTTCCCCTTCCGCTTCCAGTAATAGCGCGCCGTCTTGAAGGCCGAATCATTTGCCTCGGAGCCGCCCGAAGTGAAGAAAGTCGTGTTCAGGCCCTCGTAAGCGAAACCCGCCAGTTTGTCGGCCAGGCGAATGGACGGCAAGTTGGTCATGCCCGAAAAGTTCGACGTGAACGCCAATTCCTTCATCTGGTCGTAGGCCGCCTTTGCAAGTTCTTCATTGCCATACCCTGCATTGACGTTCCACAGGCCCGCCATGCCGTCCAACACCTTTTGCCCGTCCGTGGTATAGAGCCATACTCCCTCCCCGCGCTCGATCACCAGTGGGTTGGCATGGCTCTTCGGATGATAGGTGGGATGCAGTTGCTTCCTGTCTTTCTCGACCCAAACAGAAGTATCTTGTACAGTCATTGCGCCTCCAGGATTCCTTGTAACAAATTTCCCATATTTTAGCGTTATTGGCTAAAATAGAATAGGCATCGCCCCATGCAAATTCCACTTTCTCGAGATTTCTACAACCGCCCGACCCTGACTGTTGCCCGCGAATTGCTCGGCGCGCGGCTGGTGCGCATCCTGGACGGCGTCGAACTGGCCGGTCTCATCACCGAGACGGAAGCATACATCGGGGAGGAAGACCTGGGTTGTCACGCCAGGGCCGGTCGCACGCCGCGTACGCAGGTCATGTACGGGCCTCCCGGATATGCCTATGTCTATTTCACGT
>JBMOMO010000140.1:0-2246 GCA_049324135.1 Chloroflexota bacterium | reverse complement strand
CAAATTTTGCATGGCTGCCGTAACGACAACTTATTGGGATAATCCCAGCCTCTGCGCCGCCTGCTTGCACAGGCTGGCGCCGTAGCGATGGTACCATTCCTCCAGCATCGGGCTGGCGGCTGCACCGCTGCGGGCGTCTTCGTAGATCGGGGCGCCGAAGGTGACGTAACGCGCCGTCTGCGCCGACCAGAGCGATTCCCCTCGCGCGATGACGCCGATGCCGCCGTTGTAACCGGCCAGCGCCAGGCGCGGGTCGCCGTTGGCCGTCTCCAGCGAGCGTTCGAGATAGGCCAGTCCGCGCAGGGCGTTGGTGTCCGGGTTGTAGGGGTTGTCGCCGGCGTGGAAGTGGAAAGGCATGACCTGGAACAGTCCCATCGCGCCGGAGCGCGACAGGGCGCGCGGGTCGCCGCAGGATTCGATCTGCATGACAACGGCGACCAGGTTCGGGTCCAGGCCGGAGGCGGCCGCCCAGCGGTGGATGGAATCGGCCCAGTAGCGGACTTCCGGCCGGAAGAGCGGGGAAAGGCCGCTTGCGGTCGCGGCGGCGGGCGTCACGAGCGGCGGTGGGTCCCCCGCCTGGACAGGCGCGTCCACCCCCCCGGCAAAAAAGGCCAGCAGCAGGCCGACGAATAGGACCGCGAGCGGCGGCAGGAGAAAACCAGACAAACAGCCGCTTCCTGGTTCGGAGGCGGCTGTCTGCCGGTTAGCCGGATAGGAGGTGCGAGCGCGGGGCATAGGGGTTGTCTCGGATCGGGTTGGGAAACCCGGCTCGGATCAGGGGTGGGAGGGGACAGGTTATTTCGCAGGCAGGGTCTTGACGAAATCCAACGCCAGGGCGGTCCAGGCGCGCAAGTCTTCATCTGTTTCGTAACCTTGCGGGGCAACAGTAACCCAGCCGGCCATAGGCCTCCCGGTGGTTTGGAACAGGTCAGCGCCGGGGCGGGAGAGGGCGTATTCGTATTTTTCCAGTCCAACGCGCACGATCAGTTGCTCGCCCAGCACGCCCATCGCCATGTTGCCGTTGACCATGAAGGCCAGCCCGCCGAACATTTTCTTCTCATTGGCTGGGGCATGCGCGAGGAGCGCTGCGCGCGTTCTGTGCGCCAGGGTGTGGTCGTATGCCATGTTTACTCGTAATGCTCGCCCTGGTTGGAAGCCCGCCCATTGAAGGACATGTTCTGGTAGGTCGGTTCCGGGCGGGGAGCATAGTTGCCTTGCGCGGCCGGCTTGGGCGCCGGGCGATAGGTTCCGACCGGGCGTTGCAGGCTGGAGGCCGGGCGCAGGGAAGCGGCGGCGTTGGCGGGCTGCGGCTGGTGGGCCGGGCGCACGTTGTTGCGCTGGCGGTCTGCCTGGCTGAACAGGCGCTCGCCGGCCAGCGAGAAGGTGCCGATGATCAGCACGCGGATGAGCCAGACCATGATGGCGACGAAGACCGGCACAGCCTTGGTGAGGGTGGCGTTGCTGACGACGGAACCCGCGCCCATGCTGCTGTGGTTGATGATGGCGACCGAGACGCCCCACCAGGTGAGGGTGGCGTTCATGGCGGCCGCCAGCAGCCACGCCCCGAACAGGTACCAGACCTCGGTCGGTTCGTCGCGGCCCTGCTCTGGGGTGAAGATGCGCGCGATGCCGGCAAAGTCGATGCCGCAGAAGGCGATGGACAGGATAGTGGCCCAGCGGAGACCGGCAAACTTCAGGTCGCCAAGCACATCGTTGAGGGCGAACTCGGTGGTGCTGAAGTTGAAGACCTCGAAGGCCAGCAGTGCGCCGATGATCATTGCGCCCCAGGTGGCTCCGCGGTTGAAGTGACGGCCCCGGAAAAGGGCGGCCAGGGCGTCCCCTGCGCCGCGTGAGTGGTAGGTGCTCATTTCAACCTCCTTTGTTGAAATAGTGAATGTTGCCTGGATTATAGAACAAATATTCTATTCTGTCAAATGGAATTTATCCGTGCAACTTCGTGAAACCGGTGTAATCCGTTCCATCACATTCCCCCCTACTGGCAAACAGTACTATCTGCAAAGCCTTGTGGCTGTTTTCCTCCTCGTGTACACTTTCATCGGGTCGCCTAAGACTGCATCCGTCCGCAGCATAGCCAATCCCATCTCGCCTACCACTCCCCGGAAGCCGTCGCCGTACGCCGCAAATACGCGACGCTACTGCAAAAACCTTGAATTCTCACCACTGAAACACAGCCTGTCCCCTGGACTGTCTCCAGGACAGGCTGGCGGCCTGACCCGCCTGCCCTG
>JBMOMO010000139.1:0-16990 GCA_049324135.1 Chloroflexota bacterium | reverse complement strand
GCGCGTTGGTTGGTCGCGAGGCAGAGTTGGAGCGCCTGGCGCGATTCTTTGCCCCCTTGCGCGATGGAAAATTTTGCGGCGCGTTGGTCATCCGCGGCGAGGCGGGCATCGGCAAGAGCCGCCTGGCGCACGAATGCCAGGCTTCGGACTGTTTTGCTTCCATGCCTGCGCGCTGGATCGTCTGCCAGAGCGATGAGATCCTGCGCCAGTCTTTCAATCCCTTCAGGGATTGGCTGCAAGGCCGTTTTGGTTACAGGGAGGGGGAAGCAAATGAATCGAACCTGGAGCGTTTCGAGCGGGAGCTGCAGGACCTGGTTGGGAAGACACCCGATCCCGCGCTTGCTTCGGAATTAGCGCGTACCGCTTCCATCCTGGCGGCCTTGCTTGGCTTGTCGAGCCCCGCTTCGCTGTATGAGCAATTGGACGCCAAAGGTCGCTACGAGAATCTTTTCATCGCTTTGGGCGCCCTGTTACGCGCTGAAAGCCTGCAAAGCCCGCTGGTCATTTTTATCGAGGATCTCCAGTGGTTGGACGAGGATACGCGCGCTTTCCTGCCTTATTTTGTGCGTACATTGCTGGCCGAACCGGGAAAGGAATATCCCCTTGCCATCTTGGGGACGCAGCGCCTGGAAGGGCCCGAGTTGCAGTTCGATGAAATGATTGCCCTCCAGGCTTTGCGCCTGGAGCCGCTTGCGCCCGCGCATCTCGACCGCCTGGCCCGGGATGTCCTTGGCGCGCCTGCCAGCCCCAGGCTGCTGCGTTTGTTGGAAGCGCGCGCTGAGGGGAATCCCTTCTTTGCCGAACAGATCTTGCGCTATTTGCTGGAAAAGGAGACGCTTTCTCGCCAGGCAGATGGATGGTATGACGCGCAGGAAGATTCCCTGGAAGCGCTGCCGCTGGATGTGGGCGCGGTGTTGATCGCCCGCCTCGACAGCCTGGCGCGTGAGGTGCGGGCTGTGGTGCAGACTGCCTCTGTGCTCGGACGAGAGTTCGAACTGCGTTTGTTGGCAAACATGTTGGGCAGCATGGCCGACTTGCCGCGAAAGATCGCATCTGCTGAACGCGCCGATATTTGGTTCCCGCTGGACGAAATTCGCTACATGTTTCGCCACGCCATGCTGCGCGACGCCGCCTATACCATGCAGTTGCGCGCGCGGCAGCGAAAATTACATGCGTTGGCCGTAACGGCGATGGAAGCGTTGTATGCCGGGGAGATTGCTTCCCGCTCCGGCGAACTGGCCTATCATGCGGAACGCGCCGGACTTGTAGAACAGGCGCGCCTGTATTTGAACCTGGCCGGTGAGACGGCGGCGGGCGCTTACCGTAACGTCCTGGCTGTGGAGCACTTCAGCCGCGCTTTGCGACTGGTTCCTCCGGCAGAGGCGCGCGCGCGCTTCGACCTGCTGGCAAAACGTGAGAGATTGTATGGGATCATGGGGGAACGCGCTTTGCAGCGCAAAGACTTGACCCGGCTCAGGCTGCTGGCCCAGCGATTGGGGGACGAGGCGTTGTTTGCCAGGGTGTGGATTTTATATGCGCGTTATTACTTTAACATAGGAGAATTTGCGCAGGCTGACGGATATGCCAGGCGTGCGGTGGATTTAGAATTTGCTGCGGAAGATGTCGAATCAATCCTGGATGGCTATGCTGTCTGGCCGCTGGCGCTTTTGCGACTGGGGCGTTTGCCGGAAGCCATGCAGAAGGCCGAGGATGGCCTGACGCTTGCCCGGCAGGTTGGCCACCATATCTTGGAAGGTTTCATAGCCAATTCAGCCGGTTTGATTGCGCTGGAACAAAAGGACATCGCTGCCGCAAACCGGTTTCTCGAGGACGCATTGTCCATCGCCAGGGCGGCCGGCGAGCGTAATTTGGAGGCGCGCTCCCTGAACAACCTGGCCAATGTGGCTGGCTTTGTGCTGGGGGATTATGTTTCTGCTCGTGAATACTACCGGCAGGCGTATGCCATCGTCCACGAGCGCGGCGACCGGGTGGCCGAAGGCGTCGCCTTGACCAACCTGGGTTGGGTTTCAGGCATCATGGGCGACCTCCCTGTGGCGCGTTCCTACCAGCAACAGGCGCTGTCGCTGGCGCGCGAGGTGGGCAACCGCTACCAGGAGGCCTATGCGCTGCTTAATCTGGGCGCAGCCGCTATAGTCCAAGGGGATGCGCAAGAGTCTTTGAATTGCGCCCACCATGCGCATGTCTTGTCCCTTAAAATAAGTGAGCGTTCTGTGGAAGGTTGGGCTTTGTTCTACCTGGGCCACGCTTACCTGTTACGCGACGATGTTATGAACGCGCGAGACATGTTCCAGCGTTCTATCGCCATTCGTGAAGAACTCGAACAACCGGGGCCATTGATAGAGTCAGTTGCCGGGTTGGCCCAGGTTGCCCTGGCAGCCGCCGATTTGCCAGCGGCCAGCGGCTACGTTGAAACAATCATGACCCACCTGACCAATGGTGGGACGCTGGAGGGCGTAGAAGAACCTTTGCGGGTTTACCTTGCTTGCTACCAGGTGCTGATGAAAGCGCAAGACCCGCGTTCCGAGGCGGTGTTGCGCATTGCAACGCAGCACCTCGAAGCGCAGGTCTCGAAGTTATCGGACGAAAAGGCGCGCCGTATGTATGTAGATGACGTTCCCTGGCGACGGGCGCTCTGGCAGGCCTGGCAGTCTACACAGGCTGGCCTTGCTTGAGTTACGGTCCCATCCCAATGGGTGGGTCGCCTATGTTGAGTGAAGTTTTGATCTTTTTGCCGACGATTTGTGTAGGCAATTCGTGTACTTGCCCGCCATAGAACGCAAACAGTTGTTTACCGGCTGGCAAGGGATTCAGGGTAATCGTATAATGGATGTCTGCAAAGTCGCCGTGTTTTCCGCCCGCTTTTAAATGGCGGACGCCGAAACACGCGAACCAGTCGTACTTAAAGTTCGAGTCGCCCGCTTTGTGCGTCGGTAGGTTTGTCGGCATGTCTTTTTCGACGACAACGAATTTACTGGGGTCGTTGCTTCCCAGGTCGAGTTCCAGTTTCCTGGCGGCGTGCTTGCCCCGGCCTTGGATTGTAAACTTGCCGTTCTGGGCGTTGATTGCTCTCTCTGCCATGGCTGTCTCCTCTCGTGAAGTCTCGGTAGTTGTTGATTATAAACCAATGCAGGCTCTTTATGCACCGCTATCTTTTATTCCACAAACCCTATGGGGTGCTCTCCCAATTCACTGACGAAGGCGCAGGACATCCCACGCTCAAGGAATACATTCCGGTCCCAGATGTATACGCCGCCGGGCGGCTCGACCGCGACTCGGAAGGTCTGCTATTGCTCACCAATGATGGCGGCCTGATTCGCCGCCTGACCGATCCGCGCCATCATGTAGAGAAGACTTACTGGGCGCAGGTGGAAGGGACGCCGACCAGGTCGGCGCTTGCGCAGTTGGAGCGGGGCCTGCTGCTCAAGGATTACCGCACCCTCCCGGCGCGCATCCGCGTCATCCCGGACCCGGGCCTGCTCCCGCGTTCCAAGCCGGTCACGCCGCACGGCCCGACTTCCTGGCTCGAGATCAAAATCCGGGAAGGGAAAAAGCGCCAAATTCGCCACATGACGGCCGCCGTAGGGCTGTTCACGCTGCGTTTGGTGCGCGTCGCGATCGGCCCGATCCTTTTGGGAGATTTGCAAGCAGGCGCTTATATGGAACTATCAGCGCAGGAGTTACATTTCCTTCTCAGCGCTTAATTTCCCGGTGGAATCCACTTTTTCATCAGTTGTGAAGAGGTGATAACAGTTCTTCCCCTTGCTTTTCGCCAGGTACATGGCCTGGTCTGCCCTGGCAAGCAGGCTTTCTTGCGTGCCGTGTTCCGGGTAGATGCTGATGCCAATGCTGGCAGTCGTTTGTACTTTGTGTTCCTTGAGCGAGACCGGTTTGGAAATCATCGCCAGCAGGCGCTCGGTGGCGTGTAGCGCATCTTCGTGAGAAGTCATGTTTTGTAGTAACAAGGCGAATTCGTCGCCGCCCATCCGCGCGGCTGAATCTGAATCTTTGATGGAGGCTTGCAAGCGTTTTGCAATCACGCGCAGGAACTCATCGCCCATTTGATGCCCCAACTGGTCATTGACTGTTTTGAACCCGTCCAGGTCCAGGAACAGCACTGCCACCATCTTGTTTGACTGTTCGGCCATCCAGAGAGCATTTTGCAACTGGTCTATGAATAAAATGCGATTTGGCAGGCCGGTCAAGATATCGTGCGTTGCCAGGTGTTGCAGGCGTTCATCGGTTTCTTTCCGCACGGTAATATCCGTAAGGAAACCGATGTAATTTTCAATTGCGCCTTCCTGGTCTGTCACTGCGATGATCTGGATCAAAGCGGGAAACGTTGCGCCGTTTTTCCGGCGGGCTGGCAATTCGCCTTGCCAATCTTTGCCCAACAGGATGGCTTCGTGCAAAGAAGCCACAACTGTTTTCAGGGAACTCTCCTGGTCTACGAAGATGGTCGGGCGCTGTTGGTTGACTTCCTGTTGGGAATAGCCTGTGATGCGGGTAAACGCTTCGTTGACGGTGATAATTCTCCCCTCCGGGTTGGCAACGTAAATCCCTTCATTGGCTTGCTCGAATACCTTTGCCGCTAATCGCAGCGATTCTTCTTTTTGTTGACTGGCTGTAATATTTCGTAGGATGCTGCGCGTGGCTACCGGTTGCCCGTTTTCGAATCGGCAATTTGTAAAACCTTCCAGGTACACTTTTTCCCCGGATTTTGTCATCATCGCAAAGTGGACGAAGATGGTCTTTCCTTCGAATACCATTTCTAATTGTTGACGGCAGTTTTCGCGGTCTTCTTCCGCAATGATGTCAAAGAGATTTAAGTTTTGCAGGTCTTCTGGATTGTATTGTAGCGTTTCTTGCCAGGTTCGGTTGGTATAAAGTAATTCTCCCTGTAACCCGACGCTTTGGATCAGGTCGCTGGCGTTGTCCATGAAATCTGTCAAAAGTTGCCAGTTTTGTGCGAGTGTTTCGTTTGCCTGGCGCAATCTTGCGAATAAGAAACTGACAATGAGACCACTAGCGCCCCCAAACAGGACTGGAATAATGAATGCGCGGGCAGTCAGTGGAATGGATGCGCCGACCAGGTCTCTCTGGGCAAATGAGAAAGCAGATAAGAGAACAGCCCCAACAGCCCCAAAGAAAAAATGCCTGAGGGTTTCGCTTACTTTTGCACTTGAGCCGTGGTTCAAATTCTTGAACACTACTCTGTCCTGTTGTAAATAGAGTGACTCTGGAATGATTTTACTCAATTTTTTCCCGCGTCATCCAAAGCATTCCTTGCTTGGGTGTGATGATTCCCCGATTTTCCTGGATGGGAGGGTAAGGATGGAACAATTCTAAACCAGGCCTCTCCGCTTGGCCTCCTCGCGCAAGGCCAGCATGAGGATTTGGAGGTTCAACCCGCGCCTGCAAGCGTAGCGGGCGTTTTCCAGCACACAATCAGACCATAGGGTGCGGGACGTCAGGACTTCTTCGTCGTTGAAAATGACCATCTGCACCAGGCTGCCTAAAGGAACATCCAATTCTTCGGGGCAGGATGTTTCACAGTCCAGGCAGGCCTGGCAGTGCTGTACATCCTGCCCCGTTGCGTTCTTTACAATGTTTCTCAGCGTTGGCATTGCTGACTACGCTGCCTTCTCCTTTTTCGGCTCTGGCGGGACGAATCCTTTTGGCAGGATGTCCGCTTCGGTCACGATGCGCGGCACAATGGCTTCCCAGTTGACCGGCATCAAGTGAATGCCATGAACGCCTTGCGTCTTTTTGACCCTTTCGATCAGTTCCAGGGCGATGCGCACGCCTTCCTCGCTGGCGTTGCCGGCTGCGTCCGCCTCTTTCATGCGCTTGAGCAGGCCTTCCGGGATATAGACGCCCGGCACTTCGTCGTGCATGTAGCGCGCCATGGTATAACTCTTGAGCGGGGTAATGCCGACCAGGATATAGACTTTATCGAGGATGTTTCGCTTGGCAAGTTCATCGAGCCAGGTTTCGAACTTGTCCATGTCGTAGACCAGGTTGGTTTGGAAGAACTGCGCGCCTGCATTGACCTTTTTGTGTTCCCGCAGGGCCTGGAATTTTGGCTCGGAGGCAAAAGGCGAGGCGGCAGCGCCCAGGAAGAATTTGGGTGGGAATTTGATGTCGCGCCCATCCAGGTACTTGGGTTCATCGCGCAAGCGGCGCAAAACCCAGAGCATTTGCACCGAATCCAGGTCAACGATGTCCATGCGGCCTTGCGGCGCCGGGGCCAGTTTCATGCTGTCGCCAGAGAGACAGATGATGTTTTTGACGCCCAGCGCGCAGGCGCCCATGACCTCGGCCTGCAAGCCGACCCGTGTGCGGTCGCGAGCGGCGATTTGCATGACCGGTTCGGCGTCGCTTTGGATCGCCATCGTAGAGCAGGCCCAGGACGACATGCGCGGCGTGGCAGAGGGACAGTCTGTAAAGTTGATGGCCGTCACATACGGTTTGACCAGTTCGATGTTTTCCTTGAGTTTTTTGGTCGAGACTGTGACAGGCGGGGCCACTTCCGAAGTGACCACGAACTCGCCTTCCTTGAGCCTGCGTTCCAGTTCCGAGGCATAGCCTTCATATTTCGGCGCATGATATTCGGCGTCGCCTTGCCACCATTCTGGTTGGCGCACCGGCTGGAAGACGGAACTCCAGTTTTCCTCCCGTTTTTCTTTGTCAGGATTGAACATGCCGCTGACAAATTTCCCGACTCCCACTTTCTGCACCTGGCGGACGACATCGCCCCAGGTCTCGCCGCCTGTTTTTTCCCAATCCAGCGGCGGCAGTACTTCCAGGAGCATTTCCTGGCGGTTCATCTTGAACGCGCGGTCATAGATCTTGTACCAGATGCAGGGGCGGGTCTTGTCTACGTAACAGTATTCCTGGGTCGAGCCTCCGCAAGGCCCGTTGCGCAGCCCTTTCGGGCATTCCATCGGGCAGATGAAAGCCGTTTCTTGTAACAGGCAGTTCCCGCACATGCGGCAGCCAAAGAGCGGCCCTTTGATTGCAATTTCTACGGTTTCTAGAACTTTGTTTCCAAACGTTTCGCGCTTGAATGGACGGTAGGCAGGCTGCCAGCGTCGTCCGGGAGTAAAGCCAGGCATAAACGACCTCCAAACGAAATCTTTTTCGAAATCTTAACGCATTGTAGCATTTGGGCTTGCAAGACAAAAAGACCGAATGTCACTCCGGCAAAAGACAAATGCCACAAAGTTCAGGTGACAATGACCGGCTGGTCATTGTCACCTGTCATCTTATAGCAACGGGAGCAGGTATTCGTAGGCGCTGAGCGCGGCTTTGGCGCCGTCGCCTACTGCGATCAAGACCTGTTCTGCATAACCGTTGGTCACGTCCCCGGCAGCGAACAATCCAGGGACATTGGTGCGGCAAGCGCAGTCCACGATGATGCGGCCCTGCTCGTCCAGTTTGACCAGGTCGCTGACCATGCCTGTGGCGGCGGTCAGTGCTTTCTCCACGAAAATGCCGTCAGTCTCGATGACGTTCAGTTTTCCTGCGCTGTCCTTTACGACCAATTTGCGGGCGTACTCGTCGCCTTGTACTTCGACGATTTCACAGCCTTTCATGATCTTGACGTTCCCGGCTTGCTTCAACTTGGCGCCCAGCGGCGAGTCCAGTAGTTTGTCGTTGGCGCATACCAACGTGACCTGGCTGGCAACCGTGGATAGTTCCCCGGCCGAGCGCAGCGCCAGTTCCTGGTCTCCGATGATGACAACGGACTTGTCGATGAATAGCGGGGCATAGGATAGCGCCGAATAACACACGCCTTTCATTGTGTATTCTTTTTCGCCCGGCACTTCCATGCGCACCTGGCGCGTGCCGGTGGCAACGATGACCGCTTTGGCTTCGAGCATTGCGCCGCCTTTGGTGGTGACGACAAAATGCTGATCCTTTTTCTCGACTTGCTCGACCGCTTCGATGTGGCGGGCAAAATCCAGGTATTCCAGTTCGGTGCGGAATTTATTGACCACTTCCAGGCCTTTGATGACCTGGTAGTCCTCGATCCAGGGCAGGGACAGGTGGAAGTTGGTCTTGCCGCCCAGGTCTTTGGATAGCAACAAAACATTCAGGCGTTTGCGGATGGCGTAGACAGTGGCTGTCAGGCCGGCCGGTCCGCCTCCGATGACGATCAGGTCGTACATGGTTTTCTCCTCTCCGCATCAATACGCGGACTTGACCGTTTCGATGTCGATGTCGGGCGCATTCCCATCATCTGCGGGTGGTTCGGCAATGAAGCCGTCTTCCATCATGCGCTTGGTCAGGTCGCGGGAGCGTTTGATGATGATCTTGGCGCGTTCGAATTCCTGCTCGTAGGTGGTTTGGATGCGCGCCAGTCCCTGCTCGACCGCTTTCATGGCTACTGCGGCTGCTTCGCGCGGGAAGACTTCCCAATCATCCATATTGGGCAGGATGTGTTCTGCATCCAGTTGGTCGCCTACGTGATCTGCCATGGCCTTGGCGGCGGCAAAGCACATCTCGTCGGTGATCGTGCGCGCGCGGACATCCAGCGTGCCGCGGAAGATGCCGGGGAAGCCCAACGAGTTGTTGACCTGGTTGGGGAAGTCGGAGCGCCCGGTTGCCACGACGGTTGCGCCCGCTTCTTTGGCCTCCCAGGGCCAGATCTCAGGCACCGGGTTGGCGCAGGCAAAGACGATGGAATTCTTGTTCATCGTCTTGATCCATTCCGGCAGGATCACGCCTGGCCCGGATTTGGACAGCGCAATGACGACATCCGCGCCATTGAAGGACTCTGCCATATCCCCCTCGCGTCCTTCCGCGTTGGTGATGTTGCAGTACTTCCACTTGTCCACGTATTCGGCTTTTCTCATTTCGATGTCTTTGCGGTGTTTCCCCAGGATGCCTTTGCTGTCCACGATCAGGCATTTGGCCGGGTCGGCGCCCCAGCCAAAGATCAAGCGCGCGCAAGCCACATTGGAAGCGCCCGAGCCGATGAAGGTGATCTTCACCTCGCTCATCTTTTTGCCGACCACTTTCAGGGCATTGATCAAGCCCGCCAACGTGACCGTAGCCGTTCCTTGCTGGTCGTCGTGCCAGACCGGGATTTCGGCCTTTTCACGCAAGGTATCCAAGATGTAGAAGCATTTGGGGTTGGAGATGTCCTCCAGGTTTACGCCTCCCAGGCCGGGTTGGAGCATGAGCACGGCATTGATGATGGCGTCCGGGTCTTTGGTGTCCAGCATGAGCGGGACCCCGTCTACCCCGCCCAGGTACTTGTACAACAGGGCTTTGCCTTCCATAACGGGCAATCCCGCCTTTGGGCCAATGTCGCCCAGGCCAAGCACGCGCGTCCCATCGCTGACGACCGCAACCGTGTTCCACTTGTTCGTATATTCATAAACAAGTTCCGGGTCTGCTTGGATGGCCTTGCAGGGCGCGGCTACGCCGGGCGTGTACCAGATAGCAAAATCATCGAAGGAATGCACGGTGCATTTCAACGTTGTCTCGATTTTGCCCCGGTAGAACGGATGCAATTTCATCGCATCCGCAGCCGGTTTGGTTGCTTTTGCAAGCAATTCTTCGACATTCATAAGTTGTTTCCTCGCTGGAGCGGCGGCTTAATCGCATTAATGACAACTTGTGCAGGACGACCAAAGCCGTCGCTACCACTAAAGTTTTCTAACAAGCCGCTGGAGGGTTTGTCAGGCCAATACGTGATGAAAGCGCCATGCGCTTGACCTGGCGCATGGCGCTTGTGCTTCTACTGGTTCAAGTATCCGTCCGCGTAGATCACTTTGTTGAGCAGGATCTGGGTGGTTTTCCAGATGGCGGCTTGTTCGGGGTCGCCCAGGTTGAAATCTTCCACTTGCGGTTCTTCCCCGGCAGCCGTGCGTTCGGCGATCTTGTTGTACAGCGCTGCCAGCGGCGTGGAAGTGTCCTTGCTCTCGATCCACTTGATGACATCGTTCTGCTTCTCGTCCAGGGGATCGGCGATCATCATTTGCAGGCCGACGCCCATCAGCATGGACAGGTACACGCGGTTGATGAGCGGGCGGTTTTCTTTCGGCACCGCATTGGACACATTGCTCAAGCCAACCGAGATCATCGGGGCGGGATCCCATGAATATTGCAGCATGTTGACCGCTCCGATCAGTTCCGGGCAGTATTGCTGGCAGCCAGAGACCGTCAGCACCAGCGGGTCGATGATCAGGTCTTGCATGTTGAAGCCGATTTCCATCAAGTGCGGGATGAGCGTTTCGACCGCAATATTGACGCGCGCATCCGCTTCGACCGGGATGCCGGATGAGCCCATCGTCAGGGCAATGATCTTCGCGTTGTACTTTTTTGCCAGCGCGGGCACTTTTTCCAGGCGTTCAGGCTCGGCGGAGGTCGAGTTCAGGATGGGCTGCGCCTTTTTGATGGTCTGCAGCGCGGCTTCCATCCCTTCTACATTGGTAGTGTCGATGGAAAGCGGCACATCCACCACCGTTTCAATCGAGGTAATGATCCACGGCCAGACCTCCGCAAAATCTTTCTTGCGCGGTCCGAGGTTGACATCGATCGCTTTGGCGCCCGCCTCCACTTGCCGCACGGCCAGGTCCATGAAGAATTCCCGGTCGCGGTTGGTGAGCGCCTCTTTGACTTTGTCAGAAAGGATGTGAATATTTTCGCCAATTATGTACATAGGGTCCTCCCGAATTAATATGAATGAGTGGATATCGTAGCGCGGAATTCATTCCGCAACCAAAAGCGAAATAAATTTCGCGCTACAAATCTTCGCGGTTAGCATAGTTTTCATAGAGCAATACTATAGGGTGTTAGAATTCATCTGTGCGAGGTTTGAGTTGCATGGTCATCAGAACCACGTCTGCGCAGTCGCCGTCGGAATACATGAAGTGATCCACCAGGGTGCAGCGTTGGGCAAACCCGACCTGCTCGAAGGCGCGCACTACTTTGGTCTTGTCGGCGATGATCTCTGCCGTCAGGATCGATAAGCCTTGTTTACGCGCCAGGTCTACCAACATTCGGATCATTTTCAAGCCCAGGCCTCGCTTGCGGAAATCCCTGGTCAGGAAGATGCGCACTTCGCCGATGTGCCGCTTGGGACCCTCGAAGAAATGCAGCGTCCCGCTGCCTACTGCGCGATCCTTGACCAGGGCCAGCACTGGCAGCACCTTATCATAATCCAGGTTGTCGCACCAACTTTGCAACACGGCTGGATTCTTGACATCATGACGGAAATCATGGATGTCGTCTTTTTCGAGACTGGCGTACATCTCGTCCAAATGCCCCCGATCTCCCTTGACCATTGGCCGTAGGAGCACATACGCGCCGTCTTTCAACGTCACCATTTCACGGAGGTTTTTTATCTGATCTGGCAACATAGTCGCTCCTTGCTTCCCGCGCCTGGCGGTCGAGGGAAGTCTAATCCTTTTTTAGCGCCGCTTCCACAGACGGGAATTTGCCCAGATCCGTGTGCGGCAGGAACAAGGCAGACGTGAACGCCTCATAGAATGAGTTGTCTGCTGAAAGTTCGATGTACGTCATCCGGTTGGCAATCTCTTTAATTTGTTCGCGCATCCGCCAATCGAGCAGCGCGTAGTATGCGCCTCTCACAGACGTGTTCCCCAGGAACTCGAACCGCTCCCAGGGCATGTCTGGCAGCAGGCCAATTTGCACTGCTTTCTCTACATTTATGTATTTCCCGAATGACCCGCCGACCAGGACTTTCGAAGTCGTCTCCAGGGGGATGCCGACGTTTTCAGCCAGCACGCTGAAACCGGCGTAAATGGCCGCCTTTGCGCGCAGCAGGTTGTCGATGTCGACGCGCGACAGGACGATATCCTCCCCGGATTCGGTCCCTGCGCCCCAGGCGACGACGTACTCTGCGCCGTGCGCACCTTGCCGGACCCTGGGCGTGGGCAGCGTTAAATTGACATTGCCAGCCTTGTCGAGGACTCCCGTCAAGAACGCCTCCGCCAACAGGGAGATCAAACCGGAGCCGCAAATGCCCTTGGGCTTCTTCCCGCCGATAACGCGAAAATCTGGCTCGTAGGTTTCGCTGTTGATCCAAACTTCTTCGATGGCGCCCAGTGTGGCCCTCATGCCGTTGACGACCCCCGCGCCTTCGAAGGCCGGCCCGGCCGAGCATGCGCAAGTGACCAGCCAATCGCGGTTGCCGAGCACGGTTTCGCCGTTCGTTCCCACGTCCAGGAACAGGTTGACATCCTGGGCAGTGTCCAGTCCGCTGGAGAGCACGCCCGCGCTGATGTCTGCGCCAACGTAACTTGCCACGCCGGGCAGGCAGTCCACGCTCCCTTCCGGGTGGATGTACAGCCCCACTTCACGGGCTGGCAGGACCGGGGGGTGGTTGATCGCAGTGATGAAGGGCGACATGCGGATGCTGCCGGCCGGGATGCCCAGCAGGAGATGGATCATGGTGCTGTTGCCTGCAATGGTCGCTTTGAATACTTCTTGCGGCTTCGCCCCAACGCGCTTGCAGGCGGTTTCGAGCAGGTCGTTGATGGTATCTAACACGCGCTGGCGCATTTCCTGCGCGCCGCCGTCCTTGCTGGCGTAGATGATGCGCGAGATCACATCCTCGCCGCGCGCGATCTGGCCGTTATACTCAGCCACTTGCGCTTTTACCTGGCCGTTGATCAGGTCTACCAGCCATAGCGATACCGTTGTTGTGCCGATGTCTACAGCGATACCCCACAGCGGCGAATACTCATCGACAAGGCCGGGCCATAAGGCAACCAGGCGGGCAGGGTTGGCGCTGTCGCAGGGATCCCTTTCCAGCACTGCGGTAACTTCCCAATCCTTTTCGCGCAGGCTGTTTCCTATGGTTTGCAGTGTGGGCAACGAGGCGATTACATTCTCGTACTGGCCTTGCAAGCGCAGGGCCGTCAGCAGGCGGCTCCAGTCGTCTATCTGGTCGTCCATGCTTGGCTCTTTCAGTTGCAGGCCAATGCGATGGATCGTTTGGTAGATGTGATAGTCATAATCCGCTGGGACGCTGACTTCGGCGGCAACCCGGTCGGTCGTCAGTTTGCGCTCGATCTTCTCCTGCGGCGGGACGAAAACATCCGCGTCCCCTTCGACCACAGATTGGCACGCCAGGGCAAAACCCTGTTCGAGCGCTTCTTGGGAAAGGCGTAAGGCGCTTCGCTGGCGGACAGCGCCGCGTGTAACCTGTACGGCGCAGCGGCCGCACCGTCCCTGTCCCCCGCATGGCTGGCCGATCTCCACACCGGCTTGACGGGCAGCGTCGGAGAGCAATGTCCCTGTGGAGACTTCTACAGGGATTTGTTTATCGTTGTAGGTGAAGGTGATCGTGTGCTGCATGGCAGGAGTAAATGGTAATTGGTAATTACTAATTACCAATTACCATTTACCAACTAATTGAGCGCCTGTTTCATGAACGCAGGCAGGTCCACCGCCTCGCGCGGGCCAACGCGGATCTCCCAGCCGGAGAGTTCCTCTTCCAACTCGCCGGAAAGCACCGCAACGTGCCCGGGCAAGACGATGCGCTTCTTGCTGATCTTGCTGGCTATGTCGAATTCCTTGACGGCTTTGGCAATGCGCTCGGCGTCGAACTTGCCGGCCGCCCAGGCGGTCAGCACCGACATGCCGTCGGCGTCGGTTACCACCAGCCAGGCGGGCAGGCCGGAGCCTTCGACCTCGTTGGCTACCGAGAAGTAGGTGATGCTGAAGTTGGTCGTGACCAGCGCGGGCGCATCCGCGGTCGGGTTGTTGATCTCGTAGATGCCGGGCTGCACCTGGATGGGTTTCTGCGGGTCGGTGTAGATGTTCTCGCGCAGCACCAGCAGGGCGTAGGCCAGTTCGGGCGTGAAGGTGTCGAGCACCACGAAGCCCGCATATTTTGCGATGGCCTGCGCCGCGTAGACCGATTCTTTACCGGGATCGCCGGCATCCCCAGGGAAGGCGATGATCGGGTAGCCCAGCGCGCGGAAATTGGCTTTGAGCGCCAGGCGTCGCACTTGCGTGGAACGCGCCAGCCACTCGCCCATATTCTTGCCGCCCAGGTCGAGCACCATATCTTCCACGCCTTTGGCCTGGATCTTCTGGGTCAGGTCGGCCAGTTCATCCAGCGATTCGCCTTTGACAGTCAGTGCGGCCTTGTATTTGGCGGCCAGGTCGGCCATGGCCTCCCAGTTGGAACTGTCAGCGGCGTAGAGCATCGGGGTCTCGCCGGGGCAGGCTTCCAGTCCGGCGGAAAGCGCGGCGGGATCGCCGATCAGGATGAGCGGTCGCTTGGTCGCGCTGCGCACCGCTTTGACGGCGGCGGCAAAATCCCCGCCATCCGCTTCTACGGCGAAACCGTCCACGCTGAAGTCCATGCCCACGTAGTTGACGGCGTATTTGTCTATCGAAGCCACCTTGGCGGCGGCGTCGCCGTGGCTGGCCCTGACGCGCACGAACAGGCCGGGTTTGTTGTAGAAGGTCTTTTCGTGGCGGAACATGACTACTTCGTTGCCGGCCTTGACTTCCGTGCCGGCTTTGAGCGTGACCAGGCGGATGGGCGGCGCGGCCGACTCGGCCAGTTGTTTCTTGGACTCTTCGCTGACGTAAGGGCAGGCCGAAAGTTCGACCTGTTTGGCGGCCAGTTTCATGGCAAAGGCCAGGCAGGTGGGGAAGCCGCATTCCTTACAGTTCGTCTGCGGGAGGAGTTTGTAGATTTGAATTCCAGAGAGTGCCATGTGATCCTCCTTATGCCTGGACCATCAGTTCGGCGATGGCTTCTTTGACGCGACGGACGCTTTCCGGGTGTCGCAGCACAACGATGTCGGCGCCTGATTCTATCAATGCAATAGCGGTCAGGGTTTCCCAATGGATGCCGCGTTCGGTCCAGTCGCCCCAGGCTTCTGGGACGCCTTCACCGACTTTACCCTCTTTGGCTTTCCAGGTTTCGTAACCGGGTGTTACCATCATCGGCAGTTGGGTCATTGCGTCGCCTTGCAACGCGGCCATGCGCAGGCGTTCCATTACCGAGTAGCCATACTCCATGCCGTAACCGAGCGCGCCAGTCGTCGGATCCATGATGATGCGGTCGGCAGGCAGGCCCATGTCGGTGATGAGGATGTTGAGTTGCTTGGCAAGGTTCACATCCATTGCGGTGCGCGCCTCCACGAGATGACCGTTGGCCATCGCTGTGGCAACGATGGTGCGGTAGTTCTTGTCCTCGCAGATGCCCAGCACGAGTTTTTCGCCTTTGGTTGCTTCTGCTACCGGCACAAGCAGTTCGTTATCTTTTTCCGCCTGCCCAGGTCCCCAGACGATGAGCGGCAAGCCGCTGGCGCCCAGGACAGACTTGACGGCCTGCGCCGCGCTTTCGGGCGTATCCTCCAGCGTCAATGCCAGGAGGAGCAGGTCTGCTCCCGCTTCTTCGGCCTTTTTCGCCCATTGGGCGGGATCGTTCATCGCATCCCCCCAGGCTTCGGCCAGCAATTGCGACCAATCTTCCGGCTTGCGCGACTTGATCTCGATGGCAACCACCGGCTGGTTGGGCGTGGGCGCCTCGAATTGCAGGTAAGGCATGGTGGTCTGCCCGCCTATCTTGACCGTTTTGGCGCGCGTACCGCCCTCTGCGGCTGTAGCGCCGACCGTGACAGTTTTGACGCTGCCAGGCCACTTGTCTTTTGGAATGTCAATTGGCATAACGTGTTCCTCCTTGGGATTTCGCGAGTCTGGTTTTGGGAATTAGGGGCTGGCTTGCCAATAGGTTCATGTCAAGCCCGCTTGCTTGCGAGCCTCCTCGCGTCGTTCGATGAATTGTTCGAGCGGAGGCTTGCGCTCCGCGTAGATACCCAGGTCTTTGAGTTCAGCGCCATCCCTGGCAGCCAGGTGGCGTACCAGGTGTTTGTACGAGATCAGGGCGGCCGGGTAGATGATGCCGGCCGAGTTATGGTTCATGTAGGCGACGCGGATGTTTTTGTCTCTCATCAATTGCGCCGCCAGTTTCAGCGGGATGTCCGACGGCAGTTCAGGAATGCCTTCTGTCATCACATCTTCGGCGGTCAATTCGCGGACATTATCGCGCTCATAAGCGTTCACCAGTTCTTTGTAGCCGCAGACGCCGATCCCCTCGCCTTCCTCGCCCAAAACGACCAGTTCCTCCACGTGGTTCTCGATGAGGAAGCGCGCAATGTCCACCAGCGGGGTGTTCGCCTTGCAGGTCGGCACGCCAATGGTCATCAGGTCGCGGACGAGGTTCATCGCAGTCATCAGTTTTTGATTTTGGGCCAAACGATGTTTATGTCGTATTGGAGTTTCTCGAATTCCGGGTCGGCTGTCACTAAATCAGCCTGGCGCAGTTTAGCCAGGGCGGCGGCGTAGCAATCCGCATACGATATGCCGCCTTTTGATTTGTACAGCGCCGCTTGATGCGTAATTTGCCAGTCGGCGTCCACGATTTCGATGGACATACTGCAAATACTTTGCACATACGAGTCCGCTTTTTGCGCGGATGTGTTGCGGGCAATGGAATACCAGACTTCTCCAAGATTTATCACGCTCATTGCCAGATGAACCTCTCCTGTTTGGGCTTTCAACAGGAGGTCTTCGACGAAGGCTGCGCCGGTTTCGTTCTCGAAGTACGCCATCAGCGCAAAGGAGTCGAGTATCTTCGCTGTGGTCATGCTACTCATGCTCCGCGTCCCAGCGGCGCTCTTCCATCAATGTCTTGAGAACCCCCTTCCCTTTGAGCGAACCGCGCAGGCGTTTGATGGATTCTTCGGTCACAGGCTTGATGATGATGGCATCGTCTGTATCGATGAACGTTATTTTGGTGCCGGCCTTGATGCCATGCTTGCGGCGCAACTCGACCGGGATGACGATCTGGCCTTTGATTGTGGCGTAAGTTTCCATAAGTTTTACTCCTTATCTTATATCTTACGCCAAATGATAAAGTAAGTCAAATTTGAATTTGTGATACTTGCGCAGGGCGGCGCGCCGACGG
>JBMOMO010000138.1:0-16992 GCA_049324135.1 Chloroflexota bacterium | reverse complement strand
CCCATCCGCCCGCCACGGCAGACGTCCAGAGCCTGCTGCAGCGCATCGACCAGGCGCTCACCCAGGTATGCGCCGACAAATCGGCGCAGGACCGCATCGTCGACCAGCTCGCCACCACGCTCTTCGATGCCGACCGTTCGCAGCACCAATACACGCCGGTGGGCGCGCGCCTCGACGACGCCGACAGCGCCGAACTCACCGAGGCCGACGCCAACCTCACCGACCACCTGCGCGTCGGCGACTGGCTGCAGTTCAAGTCCATCGACACGCCGCTCAACCTGATCTGGATCGGCGATCAGCCGCCGGTCTACGTGTTCGCCAACTATCGCGGCATCAAGAAGCTCGACCTCAAGCGCCAGGACCTGCTGCAGGCGCTGAAAAGCGGCGAGGCGCAATGGACCGAAGACCAGGAACTGCCACTGATGGACCGCTCCTACAGCGCGATGATCCAGAAAATGCAGCAGGACCTGATGTGGCAGGCCACGCACGACCCTGCCACCCGCCTCGCCAACCGCCGCAATTTCATGCGCGCCATCCGCCGCACCTGGCTGCGCCGGCAGGCGGACAGCGGCGGCTACGCCATCGGCGTGGTCAAGCTCGACATCCAGTCCCCCCTCGGCCAGGCCGTCGACGAAAAAACGCGCGCCGACATCCTGCGCACGCTCGGCCAGAACATCGCCGGCCTGCTGCCGGACGGCGCACTGCTGGCGCGCGCCGGCGAATCCGGCCTCGCCTACTGGTGCGAGGCGCCCGATGGCAACACCGCCGAAACGCAGGCCAAAACCATGATCACCCGCCTGTTCGGCGCGCCCGTCGAAGTCGACGGCACCCGCTACCGGGCTCAGGCCTTTGCCGGCCTCATGTGGTCGGGCGACTGCCTGCACCCGGAAGCCTATTTCGACAACGCCAACGCCGCCTGCGCCCGCGCGAGCGAGTCTGGCGTGCCGGTGGTCGCGTTCAGCAGCGAGTCGCCCGACAGCGGCGTGCAGGCGCTGGCGGAATGGGCGCACACCCTCACCGCGATTCTCGCCAATAACCAGCTGCGCCTGAACTGCCAGCCCGTCGTCGCCACCAGCGATCCGACGCGCACGCCGCTGTATCACGAAGTGCTGTTGCATCCCGAAACCGGCGAACGCAGCGTCGTCACCCGCGACCTGATCGACGTCGCCGAACGCCTCGGCCGCATCACCGAAATCGACCGCTGGGTAATCAAGACCGTGTTGCAGTGGATGCGCAGCCACCCGGCCGAACTCGTCCGCATCGGCGGCCTGTCGCTCAACCTCTCCGGCCAGTCCGTCACCAACCCCCTCTTCCTCAAATACCTGGTGGGCGAACTCGCGCGCGGCGACATTCCCGGCAACAAGCTCATCTTCGAAATCAGCGAGGCCGACGCCGTCGGCACCCACGCCCAGACCCAGCTGTTCATGCGCCAGCTGCAGCGCTACGGATGCCGTTTCACGCTCGACGAATTCGGCGCCGGCAACAGCTCCTACACCAGCCTGAAGAGCCTGCGTCTCGATTACCTGAAAATCGATCGCGCCCTGGTACGCGAGCTCGGCACCAGCATGATCGACGAGGCGCTGGTGCGCTCCATCCTCGAAACCGGCAGCTTCCTCGGCATCAAGACCGTGGCGGGTTTCGTCGAAAGCGAGGAGGCGTTCGCCAAGCTCGCCGAGATGGGGGTGGATTGCGTGCAGGGGTACTGGATCGGGGCGCCGAAGCCGCTGGAGGCGCTGGGCTGAGGGCAGGGTCCGTCATTACAAGGCGCGTAGCGCAGTAGCCGTCTGGCCGACTGGGCGGGGAGCACGCGAGGTGAGGGCACTTTGGCGAATGCCCAAGCCGCCTCACTTTCCCAGCAACTGCCGCGCCGCGCCCAAGATGAAGAGCGTATTCGTCACCAGATACCGTTTCCATAGCCGGCGCGGTTCGCTCAATAAACGATGCAGCCATTCCAATCCGTGCTCGCGCATCCACGCTGGCGCACGCCGCACGGTACCGGCGTGAAAATCGAAGGCCGCGCCGACGCCGATCATCACGGCATTCACGCGGCCGCGATGTTCCGCCATCCAACGTTCCTGCTTGGGACAGCCCAGGCCCACGAACACGATCCCCGCGCCGCTCTGGTTGATGCGCGCCACCGCCGCAGCATCCTCCACCGTGCTCAGCGCGCGGAACGGCGGCGATTCCATCGTCACCTTCAATGCCGGAAACGCCGCCGCCAGCCGTGCCCGCAGCAAACCCAGCGTGGCCTCCGTGCTGCCGTAGCAATGGATCGGCAGACCTTCTGCCGCGCAGCGCTCGCACAGCGCCCACATCAGATCCGGCCCGCTGATGCGCGGCTGGCTCGCAAAGCCATGCCGCCGCAGCATCCACGCCACCGGCGCGCCATCGGGTGTGGCCATGTCCGAACCGTTGATGATGTCGCGATACGCCGCGTCGCGCGACGCGCTCACCACCACGTGCACGTTGCAGATCGTCACGTAGCGCGATTCGCGCGCACGCGCCCAGCCAAGCAGGCGATCGATCGCGGCGTCCCACGACAGCGCGTCGATTTGTGCGCCGAGCACGTTGCCGGTTCGACGCGCGTTCATGGCCTGCCTTCCCGTTTCACTTCGGCCACCGCATCCGCGTAGATCGCGATCAGGCGCCGGTAATTCACCTCGGCCGAAAACGCCGCCTCGTACTGCGCGCGCGCGCGCCGGCCCATCTCCGCCATGCGTTCGGGATTCGCCTGCGCCCAGGCGAGCTTCGCAGCCAGATCGCGCGAGTCGCCCGGCTCGAACAGCAAACCGGTCTCACCGTCCGTCACGATATCCGCCAGCGCGCCGAGGCGGCTGGCGATCACCGGCGTGCAGCAAGCAAAAGCCTCAATTACGACAAGCCCAAAAGTTTCGTACCAGATGCTTGGCACCACCAACGCCGTAGCCCGGCTCATTTCCGCGCGCACCGCGTCGCCCGGCAGGCTGCCGAGGCGCAACACCCCGGGGACGCCGTCGAGCAGCGTAGCCTCGGGCCCGTCGCCCGCCACGCGCAGCGACGCCCCTGTCAGCGTGGCCATCGCCGCCGCAAGCGTCGCAATGCCTTTCTCCGCCGACAGGCGGCCGACGAACAGCAGGCCAGCGCGCGGACCCGGCTCGGGCGCAGGGAAATCGACGAAATTCGGCTTCACCACGACCCGCCCGGCCGGCAGGCCGCCTTCGATGAACTTGGCGCGGCAGAACTCGTTCAGTGCGATGTAGCGCGCCACCTTGCTTTGATATGTGCCAAGCACGCGGTGCAGCGTCAGCATGCTTGCCAGGGCTGCCGAGGCCGCGCGCGAACCGCGGTAGCAGGCGCGCGCCACGCCGCGCCACGGCAGGCGGCCCATGCAGTCCTCGCACACCTTGCCCTCACGCAGAAAGAGCGCGTTCAGACACAGCAGGCGAAAGTTGTGCAGGGTCTGGACCACCGGAATGCCTGCACGCGCCGCCGCCCAATAGAGCGAAGGCGAAACCAGCGGAAAGGTGTTGTGAACGTGGATCACACTGGGCCGGAATCGCTGCAACAGGGCTTCCAGTTCGCTGACGGTGCGCGACGACCATACGGTCTGGCGCGCCAGTGCTGGGGCCGACATGCCGCGCACGTCATCGTTGCTGCGGAAGTAGGTCTCGACTTCGTGCCCATGGATGCGCAGCAGCGCGATTTCCGCCTCGACCACGGTATCCTCGCCACCGCGGTGCTGGTAAGCGTTATGGACGACGAGTACGCGACTGGCCGTCATACACCCCGCCCTGAATAGCGCGGCGCATTTAGGCAACGCTCGATGCCGTCGGCGAAACGCTGCGCCATATGTTCGATCGTGTATTCCTCGGCACTCGCCGCACACCCTTCGCGCAGCGCGTCAAGCCGAACCGGATTGCTCAGCAGGCTTACGCACGCATGAACGTAGGTGTCGAGATCATCGATCGTCATCAGGCCGTTTGTTCCTGGTATCAGATAGGCTGCCTCAGGCCCATGCTTACCAGAATCCACCGTGACAATCGGCACGCCGCAGGCAAAGGCATCCAGAATCCCGAGTCCCAATGCGGCCGGGTTGAGCATAATGTCTGACAACTTGAGGCAAGCCGCCTTTTCTCGTCCGAAGCGCGCCCCTGTCCAGCTTGCCCAGGTGCGCGCATCACACCAGGCACGTACCGCATCACGTTCCGGACCGTCACCGACGACTAACAGCTGGAAATCCGGTACCGCGCGCCGTATCTGCTCTGCCGCGGAAAAAATGAAATCCAGGCGCTTGTCCGCGTACAGGGAACCCACGAAGATACCTACCGGTCCATCGCCGAATCCCAGCGTATCGCGCAAGGCCCGTGCCTCATCGGGCCCGACCGACCGGTGTTGCCGACGAAGCTCAGAAGTATCTACGGCGTTGTTGAGCACGGTGATGCGGGTATCCGGGAATCCGGCCGCACGTACCAAAGCCGCACTCATGTCCGTGTAGGCAAACCACCAGTCCACTTTCCGGGTCGTCCAGCGCTTGAAACGCTCCTTCACCCCCTCTGGACGGTCGCTCTGAAGATTGGCGCCGTGCCCCCAGAACGCCAGCTTGAATCGACGCGGCAACGCCATCAACAGATGGTTCTGAAGGAGCTTGTTTTCCTGGGTAACGATGACAAGCTCTGCACCTGCAACATGGTTGCGCAGCGGCTGCCAACAAAGCCTATCGCCCAGTAGGTAACGAGTGGGGGAGGTTTGGGCCCACGGCAGTTCACCCGCATCCTGCTTCTTCTCCTCAGCCGGCGTGCCCTGCCCGACCACGAGTTCCAGCCGAATGCCTCGCTGTGCGAGCAGCTCGCGCAATGCGCCAAACAACGGAACCCGATAGTGGGTCAGGCGTCGCTGGACGATGCAAACCTTAACCATGTTCAGGCGCTCATATCAAAAATATCCGAAAGACATCGCTGGCTCGTAATCCGGCCCAGCGAGCCAATTCCGGGGAAAAGAATTTCTTCAGTGCGACGGGAATCAACGCGCCCGCCGGCTTCAATAGCGGGAAAAACAGCAACACGAAATTCGTCCCATCCCAACGGGCGAATTTCAACAGAACGGGCTTGTGAAAACCGGCCGCCAGGGTGTACGCCAGACAAATCGAAAAGGTCATCCCCCGACGAACAGAAGAGCCCGGCTACCGGGAAACTCGCGCCTGCATAACCCATGCGGAGCCGGGATCGAAGGCAAGGCTGCGATGCGCTACGCCCGGCCTGCATAAACCCCAGTGGCCAGCACGATTGCAACAGGCCAAGTGCGATCGCGCCGCTATCGCGCATAGCCTTCACTGCACATCATTTCAGCGTACAAATCATTCCATTTGACGACAAAGGCTGACTGCGAATATTGCTGCACCGAAGTTTGTGCGGCTTTGGACATATCGGGCAGCCGCTCAGCATGGGAAATCGCATCGCTCAATGCCGTACGTACACCCTCCTCATCGCGCGTCACGACCCAACCGTTGACCTGATGCTCGACGAACTCCTCCGCACCGTAGAGTCCCTGGCTGACGATGGGTGGCAGACCCGCTGCGGCCGCCTGGAGTATTGCCAATGAAAATATCTCGTAGGCAGAGGGAAACGCCAGGACATCGGCAGCCCAAAGATAGGAGCGGACATCCTTTTGCAGGCCGACAAAACGGAGCTTGTCCAAGATCCCGAGGCTTTCAGCCTGTCGACGATACTGCTCGATCTCGCCCGCGCCGCCGCCCACCACCAGCAGACGGGCCCGATCAAGCTGCTCCGCGGGCAATCCCGCCAAGGCAGGAAGAATCAGCCCCAGCCCCTTGCGCGCAAAATCCCCCAGGGCGACAAACACGAACACCACGTGACTGTCGTCGCAACCCAGCTCAGCGCGCTTATGTGCCCTATCGAAATCAACTGGACGGGCATAGTGTTCAAGATCAACCGGATTGGAAATCACGACAATCTTGCCCGCAACCTCCGGGTACTCCCGTGTCAATTCACGCTGGAGGCCGAGCGACGGCACGACAATTTTGCGTACGCGGCGGAAGGCCAAGCGCTCCATGAATGCGTTGTATCCATGGTTGATGCGGCGCAACACCCGGCGCAAGCCAGTCACCGTTGACTGCTTCCATTGCCCCTTGAGATACGCGCGATGGCAGAAATGCGCATAAGCCAGATCAGCCCACAGGAACTGGCCCTGGGTCGTCTGAATGATGGCGGGTTTGGCATTCGACAACCGCCACACCAGATAGCGCAGCGGCGCCAGCACCTGGAACAACCAATACCGTATGAAGATCGGGCGCTGCGGCAGCGGCACCCGCACCCAGACCTTGCTGTCCGCATTCCCGCCATCAAAGCGATCGGAAAAAACGGTGACGGGATAATGGCCCTGCAATCCATTCACCTCGGCCAGCACACAGCTGCCTGCCGGGCTATTGCTCGCCACGCTCAGATCAAACACCACGATGCCAGGCGCCAACCCGGACGACTCAAGATTGCGCATGGGTGCGGCTACTGCGGGGGGATTTCCGGGATCGGTCATGGTCGTTCCAAAAGCGTACGTCCGGCATCAACGCTTAACAGCCTGCCTGGGAAAAAATGAGGTGAGGATCACTTTCGCATAAGGCCACGCCCAGAAAAGCGGCCAGAAGAATCCTGCATGACTGCGGCAGAACACCCACCAGCTCGCAGGAGGCAAGCCTTTGGGAGACATGATTTTCATCCAGCGCTGCTTCAGCGGCAGCGTTCGGTCATTGAAGCTTCCCGGCGCGTAATTGTCGTTGTCACAGCGCCCCGCAAAACCGGGCATGACCCAGATCGGAATGCCTGCCTTGAAGGCACGGAAACCATAATCGGTGTCACCCATGCCATGGCGAAACGCGCCATTCAGCAAGCCAATTCGGGCAAACACCTCCCTTGGAACCAGCACGCAGTTCCCATTCATGGTTTCGGCAGGCTGCGGCGTTGCTGCGGGAACGACTCTCCGCAGCTTGAATCTGCTCCATCCCGTCCCGGCCACCACCCCCCCGTAACTCAGCTCGCCATGCGCATTTTCAGTCGATCCAACGGAAATCCCGGGTTTGCCCAGCATTTTACGAATCCACGCATCGGTCTCGATCAGGTACGACAGGGCATCGTGATAAAGCAACGTGTCGTCGTTCAGCCAGAGCACAAAGTCCGGTTCCAGTTGCAGCGCCCGCTGCCAGGCACGCAACATGCCGCGGTTCCAGAAAAGGCTGCCGTCGCCCTTCTCGATCACCACATCGGGAAACGCCGTTTTTACCGCATCAGCCGTGCCATCCACGCTGCCATCGTCTGTCAGAACCACTTTGCGTGCATACCCCTCGGGCAACTCGCAGGACATGAAACGTCCGATCGAGGCCAGGGTTTTTTCACGCCGGTTATGGCAAGTCATCAAGGCAATGATCAATTTGTCCGCCATCAGCCCCTACCTGTTTCCAGTACATCAAACCAACTCGCCACAAATGAATTCATGGCTTGCCCACCCGCTCAAACGTATACATTGCTGGATTGGGCGTGGCCATCAAGCTGTTCACGCCTGTCACGGCATGAATTCCATCAAGCCAGCGTGGCACCGCCACCTGACGGCTGACAACGCGCAAGCCATCAGGAACGGGGATTTCAAATGCGCCTTCGGTCACAGGATTCCAGATGATGGCAACGAGCTTTGCGTCTTTCTCACCCCAGCAAAGAGTTGGCTGTCCGTTTCTTATGTCACAGCGATCCGGTTTCAGGCCAAGGAGCCACCGTTGCGCAAGCAACATCGCATCTCGCGACGGGTAAGGCTGGCCTGAATGGTCAACCATCCCAGACCTGCCATTGTCCCAAGCGTAATAGAAGTGCCTGTCTATCCCTGCAAATGCACTCAGAACCATCTGCCGCACCATCATCGCAGCCGCATCTTCTCGCGAGATTCGCCGCTCGATTCCCTTTGGCAAAGGCTTGTCGACCTCGTGAACCTCGACGCCAGTCTCGGTATTCCACAATTCCATGTTCGCAACGCCATTCTTCCTCATCACTGCGCGTACGTCGGCCATCTCACGCAGCATCCGGCTCTCGTCGTCTCCAGCATAGAAGTGATAGGCAATTGCCTGTACGTAGTGGCGTCCGCCTGCCGACAGAAACATGTCCAGCCGGTCTGTTCCATTTACAAATCCGGGGGACAAAAGAACGGCGTTAGGATCCTCTTCGCTCAAGACCTGACGCGCTATTCGCGCCATCTCCACCATGTCGGCCACGCTGCCGGAAAAAAATGCATTGGCGTTACGGTCACGCGCCAAATCGGAAAATTTGGGTTCATTCCACAGCTCGTAACAGCAAATTCTTCCTTGGTAGCGCCTGGCCACCACACGCACGTACTCACGCCAATTCTCGAGGAATCGCGGCTCGGCTGCGCAGCCTTTGCCATAACTGCAGGGCTCCTCAGGACGCGCCGATGCCCAACGAGGTGTAGAGCCCAAGGTGTAAAGAACCTTGGCGCCATTAGCGTGAGCCGTATTAACGTAGTAATCCAGCCTGTCGAACTGCCACATGCCACGGGCCGGCTCCAGGTCGGCCCAACGCGTCCGGCTATCCCACAAGCGCACGATGCCGAAATTCAACGGTGGCCACACGCTTTGCGCCCAGCGCTCGCCCGGCAGCAACAGCAGACGATGAAAATGAATACCGAAGAATTCGGCATTCAAAACCCTGGGCTGGTCGGGAGACAAGGTTTTGCCGACAGCAAGCGGCATATCGGCAGGCAGGACGACCAGCCCCAGCATCAGAAACGGAAGCAGCCTGTTCATTTCACGGCCCCGACCCGTAAGGCGCCTGGCGCCATTAGCCCCGCTGCTGATTCCGGCATGCGCGTTGCCAGATAGCCTATTAGCACACCATAAAAGGCACCCTGCAGATAAAACCCTTGATACGGAATGTAATAGAGCAGGTTGGCCGCCAATAACGCAAGCAACACACTGGAAACCGTGGTGTCCGCCAGACCGGATGCATGCTCGCGCACCCGATTCCGGAGCGAGAAATGCGCCCAGAGAAACAGCAGCAAGCCAAGGGCGCCAATACGCAGCAAAAGCTGAATGTAAAAATTATGCGGGGAATAACCTTTGTGCCGGCCATCAAAATTCCGGTCGTAGCCCGTTCCATAGGGCTTCCCCAACACCCATTCCCGTGGCGAATAATCCACATACCCTTTCAGCAGAATCTTCCAGCCTTCCAGACGGTCGGTGTGCGTGCCTTGCGACTCGGTCAGCGAGACAGCGGACTTGGCAAGGGTTGCCGTCAGGCGATTGGATGGGTCAAGCAGAACAAACGTGGCCACCATGCCTGCCATCGCCACCCCCACGGCGATGATGGGAAAAGCCTTTTGAGCAACCGCTGTCCTCTGGTGCCAAGCCACCAGGATCAAGGCACCAAGCCCTGCCACCCAAACCGAGCGATGTTGCAGGACCAGCGCCAGCCCCAGCATGACCAGCGCTGCCAGAAAAGCCCTGCGCCGCGAATAACGCAGCCACAATGCGAAATAGGCCACGCCCAGCGCCGCAATAAAAAATGTCGGGTTCGAACCCACCACACGGAACTCGCTGCTGGCGCCGGCATACTCCACCAGCTGTTCAGAAACGAAGCCAAACTTCAGGCCAACCCAACGATAAATCACGACAGCCACGACCAGCCAGGCACACCACTGGGCGATGCGCCAAAGCTTCTCCAGGGTTTCTGGAGGATAGGCAAAGCTGGCGAAATACAGCCCCGCCATCCAGAAGTAGAAATTGGGCCGGGCCTCGACGCCAGCACTGGTTCCGAAACTGATCAACCCCAGCCCAAAAGAAATGAAGAAAATCGCGCCAATCGCGATCCATATGCCGTAAACCGCCTTTCGCCGAGGCGGGTCGAAGAAAAGAACACGCATGACCAAACCCGCCGCCAGCAGCGCCACCGCCAGGTCATTGGTGGTGATCTGAAGCCCCATCGGGATCAATGGTGCAGAGACGAATGCTGTCTCGAGGAGAAAGGCGCCACCCATCACCCATGCCCCCGTTGTAACGCGTGACGCCGTGGCGACGAGCATCCAGAAACCGATCAACGCAAACAAGGCCGCGAAGACAAAGGGTATCGAGATGAAGGCGTAGCGCAAGCCGAGAAACAACCATTCCATATCTATTTCCACCCTTCAAGCATTCAAGACCGCATCGGTACATCAATACGCTGGCCTGCGTCACAGCCTGCGACGAAAACACACTTCATCTAGACTAGCCTTCCATTGAAACTTCCATAACACCTGACGGCCCCCAACCAATTTTCAGCCGCACTCTCCATTGCACGGGCCGGCGAGGACGCTGTAGGGCGGGAACACCTTCCCGCCGCAACGGGCGGTGGGGTGCGGGCGCGTCGGGAAAGTATTCCCGACCTACGGCAGCTTCCATAACACCTGACATGGCCCCCAACCAATTTTCAGCCGCACTCTCCATTGCACGGGCCGGCGAGGACGCTGTAGGGCGGGAACACCTTCCCGCCGCAATTGGCGGTGGGGTGCGGGCTGCTGAGCGTCCGCATAACACGGGGATGATTCATGCCGAGTGCATTGAACTCACTGTCGGAACACAAAACGCATCGCCCGCCAATCCGGATACGCGAACCTTTGGCCAGGCTCACTGCAGGCCTGTCCTGGATACGCGCTTGCGCGGCGATTTCGACAGCGCGGCCTCGCAGGGATGGAATGGCCGTCATGTTCCACCTTGTCTGTTTCAAACGAGGGATCAGTCGACGAACGAACCGCTCCATCACAGCCCCCCGCTGGCAAGACTTTGCATGTACCGGGCCTCATAGGCGACCGCAACCGCCTCGGGGGAGAAACGCGACCTTGCGGACGATCTTGCTCGATCACTCACGTGACGCAATCTCTGTGGGTCACTCAACAGCCCAGCCGCAGCCTGGCTCATTTCCTCCCCGGAGCGCACATCGACCAGACAACCGCCGTCACCGACCACCCAGGGCACAGCACCGCTTGACTGGCCAGCGATCACCGGCACGCCCAGCGACATGGCCTCGGCAATCGACATGCCAAAGGTTTCCTCCAAAGACGGATGCAACAGGAGATCGGACTCGGCAAGCCTGGAAAGCACGGTGTCGTATGTCTGCGGCCCCAAGAAATGAACGCCATCGGTCAGCCCTTGCGACCTCGCCCAGGTTTCGGCCTTCCCGCCTGCGCCATAGTCGAAGCCCATGATGCTGAGTTCGGCAGCGGGAAAGTTGCGGCGCAGCATGGCAAAGGCTCGCAATGCCGATTCTGGATTTTTGAGCGCGCCCCAGCCGTTGAGCACCATGGCGATGCGCGGGTGCGCGGGGTCGAATTGGCGGCTGCGCTCAGCGAGTTGGGGTGGGTGTGGCGGCAACGGGTTGGGCACGACCGTGATGGGAGCGTGCGCGTAGCGATCGAGCTTTTGCCTGAGATAAGGGGAAACCGCAGTCAGGTGTTGTGCCTGGTTGAGCACACGCCGGGCCATGAAATAGCGTACCAGTCGATAAAGGTTGGACGAATACTTCAACACAACCTGAGGTGCATCGTGACAAGTGACAAGGTGCGGAAGGCCGCTCTCGATGGCCGCCAGGGCGAATTCGTAGGTCCAGTGGGCGTGCACCAGATCGGGGGCATCGTCCTGCATGGCCCGGCTGAGCGCGGCGCGTTCATGCTTGAAGGCATCGGCGGCTCGCCCCCAATGGCCTGCGCTGTAACGGAAAGCACGCGCCCGCACCGGGCAAAAAGTGATCTTGAAACGACTGCCGGTAGCGGTAACGCGTTCCGTCAATGGCAGGTCGGCCGACGTGGTGTAGGCGAATATGCTGTGTCCGCGGTTGAGCAAGGCCTCGATCAGGGTGCCGAGGAGCGGCGCGCCTGAATAACCATTGGGCAAAGCCTTTGTGTCGCCATCGATAAACCTGGCGATACTATCCTTGGAAATGGGGCCTGCGATTCCTATGCGCACAGCTAGGTCCTGTCGAGTTCCCGCTCGGGAAACAACTCATCATTGATGGCCTGCAAAATATCGCCATAGACCTTGTCGGCATGAAAATGCCGACGCATGTGCTCGGCGGCAGCCATGCCAAGTTCGATGCGCTGGTCGACCGGCATGGACAACAAGTAGAGTGCGATGTCGACAGCCTCTTGCGGGGTGTGAAACCAGTACAGACCGGGAACGCCTCCATAGGCCACTTCATATCCGCGCTGGTGGTTGGTGAGGAAGGGTACGCCATTGGAAAGGCTGATGACCAAACGATCGGACGAGTTCATTGTTAAATCGGGAAAGTGATCCCAGGAAATACTCATCCAGGCACTGCGTGTAATCTCGCGCTGAAGTGGGTAGGGAATGGCGCCACGCGCATACGGCTTGCCTCGCCAACCCGAGCCCCCGCCGTAAACGGCGAAGCGGTTACCCAACATGTTATGGAACGCGTTCGCCAGTTGCTTGCGTTGCCGGCCACCTGGCAGATACAGACCGGGAATACGCTTTATGCTGTGCAGGTTGGCGATCATGACCGCATCCAATGGGCGTTTCCGCGTAGGCTCCCACGAAGTGCCAAAGCGCACATCGTCAAACGAGTTGTGCGAAAACCTGACTTTGGGCGCCCCTGTCTTACGAACAGCCTCGGCCAGGTAGCCCAGCCCAACCAGAAACGTGAGGTCGGATTCGGCCATCACCGCTTTCAAGGTGGAATCCAGCGGCTTGATGAGCCGGCCGTAAGGATCACCCTCCCACACTACGAGCTTGGGTTTGCTTGGGATCGATTTGAGCACCCTGAGATAAGCCCGGTCGGCTGGATAGGTTCCATTCATGTGCTGTATGAAGATCACATCCGGCGCAAACGCGCGTGCGGTGTTCAGCAGTTCCTCCAATGCAAGTCGGTGGTCGCCCAGTACTTTGTCACGTACCAGATACGAATAGGCTTGATATGCGCCGAGCCTGCCGCCGGAAAGAGCGCGTTCAAATGCACGGCGCGGGCCAACCTGGTCGCCTTCGGCACCTTCGTTTGGCAGGTATAACAGACGCAGAGCGTGGTTCATGGTTGCTCGAATTTATTGAAACTTCCATAACACCTGACATGGCCCCGACCAATTTTCAGCCGTACTCTCCATTGCACGGGTCGGCGAGGACGCTGTAGGGCGGGAACACCTTCCCGCCGCAACGGGCGGTGGGGTGCGGGCACGTCGGGATAGTATTCCCGACCTACGGCAGCGCGACGATATTGCCTGGCGTCCTGGACAAGGGCTGTCATTCATTACGGAAAACTCAATAGTTTGTTCTCGAAACGGGTATGAAACGCCCCAAGTGAGGTAAACGTTCAGTCAATTCACCCATAACCGGCAACCCCCCTAAAGCTTTGCGGCTAACCCAAGAAACACCGACCAGGGCGATCCCACCCGCTAAAATCTCAAACAGCAAATTCAGCCAGCGTGGTGCTTCTGTCGGCAGGGCGTGCGCAGCAAGCCAGATCATGCCGAGCGAGCACAGCCCGGCCAACAGCACAACCGAAAAAATCAGCCGGAACTCCGGAAGAGACGGCTTGAGCAACCGGAAAATCAAGCCCGCCATCAGCACAAATCGCGCACCTTCGGCCAGCACCATTGCGCCCGCAATGCCTAATACGCCATAGGGCAGCAGCAGGACGAATGCCGTGATCTGCAAGGCCAGAATCCCGGCCTGGATACGTAGTTTGGGTTTGAGCGCGCCCATTGCATCCAGGGTGACGCCAGCCAGATGCGACAGATATTGCGGCGCCACCGCCAACGCAAGGATCTGCAGGATGGGAATGGCTTCGAGCCATTTGTCACCAAGCAACACCCTGACGATATCGGGCGCCGCCACAATCATTCCCATCGAGACTGCGAGCGCGTAGCTTCCTACAATCAGTACACTTATTTGCAGGCTGGCAATCTGCCGCTTGTCGCCCAGCCGACTGATGACGGGGAACAACGCTCGCGTAATTATGTTGGCTGGCTGTTGCACGGGCAGATTACTCAACAAGGTGGCTCGCCCGTAGATACCGGCCGCAGCGGTACCAAAGAATTTTCCGACGATGAGCGAATCGAGGCTGCCGCTCAGGAATTCAATGAAGCCGATGACGGAGTAGCGGGCCCCGAAGCTGAAGAAATGGGCGCGCTGATGTTTCTTGTGGCGCCAGCCGAATTCGTGACGGCTGAAAAGATAGGACAGGGCGGCGCTCAGCGTGCTTTGCGACAGCACGGCCCCCACCAGTGCCCAGACGCCAAGATCCAGGTAGGCCAAAGTAATGCCGACCAGCCCATAACCCAGCACGTAGGCAATGATCTCGACAATTGCCACATGCTTGAAGCGCATTTCGCGGCGCAACAGGCTCATGGACACGGCCGACAGCCCCCCGAGCAGGAAATTGAACGACAGGGCCTGAATGACCGGTTCAAGCATCGGCATGACAAAGTAGTCAGCGATAAAGGGCGCAGCAAGAAAGGCAATCAACGTGCAGAGTGCCGAGATGCTGAGCGAGACGCTAAGTGCGGCGCGGATATCGCCATCCTTGAGCTCAGGTTTCTGGATGAGCGCAGGCCCGACACCCAATTGCGCGAAGTACGTCAGGAAGCGCAGCATCACATTGGCGATGGCGATCAATCCGAAGTGCGTCGGGTCGAGCAAGCGCGCCATGACAGCCATGAACACCAGCTGGAACAAGACATTCACGCCAGTGGAGACACCCCCCCATCCGATGCCGTGAAGAGTCTGGCTCAATGCGCTTGGCATGACGAACCCCGACCCCATCCTGCAGGTATGTCTGCGCGGTGAGAAATGGAGGTGATCATTTGTTGGCCGAAAGAAAATCCCGGTACGCGATGGCCAGACCGGTTTGCATATCGGTCTTCGCCTGCCAGCCCATCGCATCGAGCCGGCCGACGTCCATCAGCTTCCTGGGGGTGCCGTCGGGCTTGGTGGCGTCGAATTCGAGTTTGCCCGCGTAACCCACGGTCGCCGCCACGGTTTCGGCGAGTTCGCGGATGCTGATGTCGTGCCCCACGCCGATGTTCACCACCGGCGCCAGCCCGTCGTTGCGGTCCTGGCCCAGGAGCGGCACGAACGGCTCGTCGGGCAGGTTCATGAGATACACGCAGGCATCCGCCATGTCGTCGCTGTAGAGAAATTCGCGCCGCGGCGTGCCGGTGCCCCACACGGTCACGCTCGGCGCGTTGGCGAGCCTGGCTTCGTGAAAGCGGCGGATCAGCGCGGGAATGACGTGGGAGTTTTCCGGGTGGTAGTTGTCGCCGGGGCCGTAGAGGTTGGTCGGCATCACTGCGAGATACTGCGTCTGGTACTGGCGGTTGTACGCCCAGCACATCTCGATGCCGGCGATCTTGGCGAGCGCGTAGGGCCGGTTGGTCGGCTCCAACGGGCCCGCGAGCAGGTGTTCTTCCTTCATCGGCTGTGGCGCGAGCTTGGGGTAGATGCAGCTGGAGCCCAGGAACAGCAGTCGCCTGACGCCATGCTTCCAGGCCGCGTGGATGACGTGGGTCTGGATCGCAAGGTTGTCGCGGATGAATTCGGCCGGGTAGGTGTCGTTGGCGTGGATGCCGCCGACCTTCGCCGCGGCGAGAAAGACGTAGTCGGGTTTCTCCCGTTCGAAGAAGGCCTCGACTTCGGCCTGACGGGTGAGGTCGAGCTCGGCATGC
This sequence comes from Chloroflexota bacterium, assembly GCA_049324135.1. Taxonomy (GTDB): domain Bacteria; phylum Chloroflexota; class Anaerolineae; order Anaerolineales; family Villigracilaceae; genus JAABUE01. The sequence continues at coordinate 1,302 of JBMOMO010000138.1, read as the reverse complement.
GTGCGGGTGACGAGGTTCGCGTACCCACGCGCCTGCAGCGTGCGCATCAGCGCCGAGCCCACCAAGCCGCGATGGCCGGCGACATAGATTTTCGATTCAGGTGTCACGCGTCACTTCCTGAAGCAGCCAGATCGTCCGGTCCTGCCCAAACCACAGCCGCGCCTGCGGAGCCAGTCACCAGCCCCGTAGCGTCAATCCCTGCTTGCATAAATCCCGCCTCCGCAATCGTCCGTTGCGCCGCTATCCGGCACGAGGTGCCGGTCCATTCACTGTCGCTGCTCCAAGACGACAGGCACACCTGCATGCCCCGGCGTATCTCTGCATGACACAAGAATCAACCATGATTCCGGATGCCATCTGGCCATCGGCAGCCGCCAAGCTCCCGTCCGGGCAGCCGCGCGCCCTCATACGCTGCCAGGCACGCCGCCCTGAGCGTTTATTTCAATCCCGACACGCCCTTGCTGATCGCCTCGGCATCGGCATCGGCCGCGGGCGCCGCGAGCTTCCCGGCCGGCGCCGCGGCCGCGGCAGGCTCCTTGCCGGCGGCGGCGAACTCGCCCAGGTATTCGATCTTGGCGGCAGATTTCAAGGCATCGACCTGCGCCTGAATCGCCTTCTGCCGCGCCTGCGTCTGCAGCAGGCGCACGATCGCCGGCTTCGCCTGCTCCAGCGTCACCGGCTGGGCCTGGGTATCGGCAACGATCACCACCAGCAGGCCGTCCGGGGTGTTGACCACCGTGGCCTGCCCCTTGGACATCCGCGAAAGCTGCGGCAGCATTGCCAGCGGCAGCTGCTCGGCCGGCTTCACGCCCTGCGCGGCCTTCGCCTCATAATTCTTGGCCTTCAGCCACTCGCCGAATTCATTGAGCGACTTCGACGCGGCCAGCTGCGCTCGCACCGCCTCGCGCTGATCTTCCGGCACCTTGATCGACACCTCCTGCAGGCGATACAGCTTGCGCTCCGCAAAAAGTTCGGGGTGGGCCTTGAAGTATTCCTGCACCTCGGCATCGGTCGGCTCCGCCGGCGCGCCGACCTTGCGATTCATCCAGGCCTCCGCCAGGATTTGCCGGCGCGCCGCGTCGAGCGCCTGCATCACCGTGGCATCGCGGTCCAGCTTGTCGGCCAGCGCCTGTTGCACCGCCAGTTCCTGATCCACCAGGTTGCGAGCCACTTGCAGCGAGGCCGCCTTGGACTGCTCCGGGTTCAGGTTGGGGATGCGCTGTAGCGCGAAATTGACCTGGTGCACTGTCAACTCGGTGCCGTTGACCTTGGCGACCACCTGGCTCGCGGGCTTGTCGCCCG
>JBMOMO010000137.1:5405-17046 GCA_049324135.1 Chloroflexota bacterium | reverse complement strand
CCCCTCAAGTCCAGCAGGAAGTGTTTCGGTTGTTAATTGACCACGTCGTTGTCGGAGAAAATGAGATCGTGATCAAGCACATCGTTCCGACTGACGATGATTGTCGTTTGAAACCAGGACGTAGATACATACGAATACAAGAATGGGAATATAGGTCATTGGGATCCTCAATCATCTTTGTCGCGGCGATTTTTGTTCATATCATCCAATGATCACCTGTTCTGCTTGATGGTTGCAGATTTTCAGGTGCGTGGATCGTTTTGTTTTATGCGCCTCCCACGCATAAAGAAGGCAATACTGACCCATATCAATGGCTCAACCGGGATACTGTATCCTGGGTTGCGGTATATTGTTGCCGGATTTCCATAAATTCCAGCCAAACCTTGGTGATTTGCAATCATTTCATAACAACTGCATCCAGGGTAAACAGTATAACAGTCTGGAGACCGGAAATAACTCCCTTCCCCGAATTCACAGCGGTGATCGAAACGTCCCCAACATTCCGGGCAGGCAACGGCTTCGCCGGGTTCGCATTTTGCGTCGCCGCAGTTGAGCGCTGTCAAGGGACAATCGGCGGGGCACAAGACGACGGTTTCTTTTGAGTAATCACAGACCCCATCCCCGCAGGTTGGGACGCAGTCTGCCGGGCAGGTGGGATTGCTTTCGCCAGCATCGAGATCGCATCGGAAATCTCCGCACACAGTTTTGCAATCAATCGGGCAATTGGTATACGTTTCTCCATACAACGTATCACAGAATCCATTTCCGCATTCGGCCGGGCAGTCCAGAGGCTTGTATCCGATATTAGAGCCGGGACCGGAATAGTTTTTGCACTTTGAAGGTTCACAATCAGCAAAGCAGATGGCGGAATTTTCATTTGGTTCGCATGCGCCGTTGCCGCAAAAAGCGCAATCTTCGGGGCAGTTGGTTATATTTTCCGCTTTCTTCGAGTCGCATAGCCTGTCCCCGCAGAAACAATCTTGCGGACAGTTGGTGTATTTTTCACCGCTGAGGTTTTCGCAAATAAGATTGCCGCACTGCGAGATACAATCAGCGGAACAGTTGATGCGATCCTCGCCAATGCCCACTTCACATTGCCCATTCCCACAGTAGGATATACAATCGCTGGGACAGGTTTGCCGGGTTTCCTGTTTTAGGGTAGGCAAGGGTTTATTGAAAATCCCCGAGTCCTCTGCGCCTGAATCTTCCTCTACCTCGTAGAAGTCACAAAGACCATTCCCACAAGTCGGCATACAATCACTAGGGCAGTTTGCATGATCCTCTAATAAACTTGTCTCGCAGACTCCGTTCCCGCAGGTGTAAGATTCTACTTTAGTGCAATCCGTGGGACAGTTCGCGCTGCTTTCCCCTTGCATGCTGTCACACGTTCCGTTCCCGCAACTGCGTGAAGCGCAGTCTTTTGGGCACGAGGTTGAGTCTTCCGTAGCCAGGTCACACAGCCCGTCGCCACAATTCGACGTTGCGGGGGAAGGGCAATCCGCAGGGCAGGATCGGTAGTCTTCCGAGTTAGCATTGCAGTAGTTATCGCCGCACAACGAGGTGGAGGGCGGCGGGCAGTCCTGGGCGCAGTTGATGGAATCCTCCCCAGAACCGCAACTGCCATCGCCGCAAAAACTGGAAGCCACGCATTGGCACAGGCTTTGGTCGAAATATTCACCTGGGGAGCAGGTCTGGGGGGAACAAGAATCTTCAGAAGGTACGCATGTGCAAGACTCCCAATCGAAGAAGTAACCTTCGATGCAGGTTTGCCCGATGCAACTGACTCCGCAGTCCTGGGGGCAACTGCCCTCTTCCCCGGAATCGCATGTCCCGTCGCCGCAATAGCCGCCGATGAAGACGCTGCAATCGGATGGACAGTTGTCGGTGTTTTCGCCGGGATCGCAAACGCCATTGCCGCAGGACGATTGGAATAAGGGAACGGTTTGCTGCTGTTCAACGCTCGATAGGCCGTAAACCGGGTTCGAGACCGCCAGGACGACCGTAAACAGTGCAAGGGTCAGTAGTTTGGGGATTCTCATGGCAGGCTCCTTGAGCCTTTTCCCTTGGCTATGGATTCTTCCAGGTTGTAAATTCCAGGTACAGTTTGCCAGCGCCGGGGGTGGTATCGGACCCGGCGTATTCCAGGTAGCCCAGGCGTCCCTGGTCGGTCAGGTAGCAGAAGTACGTTCCCAGGCTCATGCTGGCAATCGGGACGGACGGGCTGTCCATTTGCGCGTTGCTGCAATCGTCGTAGGAAGGTTGTTTGCTCATCTGTTTTGCGGGTCCCAGGAAAACGAGGTTGTGGCTCGCGTTGACGTCCACCTGGTAGTGGATGTCCGCGCCGCTGGCCGGGCCCACAGTTCCGCTGTCCAGGTCGACCGTCCAGGTCTGGGGGATTTCGAGCAGGCCGGATTTGTGAACGACCGGGCCGGCGGCCGCCTCGACCACGATCTTGACCCAGAAGGCCTGGTCGGCGTTATTGCCGATACCGAATTTCTTGCCGGAGGCGTTCTTCAGCATGAAATAACCCTGGTATGTGCCGGGTTTGGTTGGGGCGGTCAACGTGACGGACACGTCCACGTTCTTGCCCGGTTGGATGGACGCGGCGGTGAAATTGATCGCCGCGGCTGCGCCCATCTGGTCGCCGTGATCGAAGACCAGCGCGTAACCAGAAGTCCAGGGGCAGGAGCCGTTGTTCTGCAGTTTCCAGGTTTTCTCGAAGGTTTCGCCCGCTTTCACCTTCGCGCCATCCGGGATGCTCATATCCTTCACGAAACTGGCGCGGTCGCAGGGAATCGAAACGGTCGTCGGCGGGATGACTGAGGGAGGGACGGCAGAAGGCGGGGCGGCCGGCGGTTGCGATGCCTGGGTGGGTTGCGCTGCCTGCGCAGGCTGTGAGGGCGGCGCGGGTTGGATGCCCGGCGCAGCCGCCGGGTTCTGGATGGCGACCGATGTCAATGTCATGGCGACGGCGGTGGCGGCGTCCGCCTGGTAGTTGGGTGCGCTTTTCCCAAAGTTGCAGGCCAGGCTGGCCAGCAGCAGGGCGGCAAGCGCCGAAAGCAGGTTGTTCCACATCGTTTTCATCGCATCATCCTCCACAGCCTGTGTAGTTGTAAGATCCGCCTCCCCCTTCGCTCTCATTGCCCAGCGTGTCGCTGGCGGTGATGTAATATTCGATCGTGCCCATCGGCGTGCCGATGCCGTCCTCGAGCGAGATGCCGGCTTCCGATTGCCAGGCGCCGGAAGAGACCTCGCTCATCCAGACCGATTTCCAGCCTCCGCCGTTCTTGTTGAAGTAGAACTTTGCCCACGACACGCCGGAAGCGTCGCTGAGGCCGGCCTGGCCGTAGAACTGGCAGCCCTCGAAGACCAGGTTGCTCCAGTCCACGCTCGGCCCGTCCGTATCGGAGGGAGGCGGTTCGGTAGGCGGCTCGGTAACTGGCGGGGCGGAGCAACTGCCGTAGGCTTCGATGCTGGCGTAATGGTCTTCGGACGCGCCGTCTGGCTTGACCACGCGCAGGGTGTGGGTCTCGGTCTCGCAGGGGCAGTATTCCTGCATCCCGCGGAAATAGACGAATGCGCCGTCCAGGTAGACCTGCTCGGTGCCGCTCACGTCCCAGTGCAGGGTGGCGCAGTTGCCGGCGTTCACGTAGGGCGGGCTGGCGTAGAACTCGACCGTCACTGCGCTGGGCGCGCCAGGCGTAACCGGCTGCGCATCTGGCGGCAGGGTGATGAAGGGCAGGGCAGCGGTGGGCGTCCATGTGGGCGTCACGGCGATATACGGCTCAGTTTGGTCTGGGCCGGTTTCGATTTCTGGCGGGGCCTGGCAAGTGACAATGCAGAAAGTGACGGATGCAGAGGCGCCGGAGGTCAAAGCCGTCAGGGTGTATTGCCCCTGGGTAGGTTGCAGCGGATACCAGGTCTGATCCAGGCGTACCATGTAGCCATCCGGGCTCAACCGGGTGGGCGCCTGCACAGGCAAGGTCATGCCGTTCACTTTCAGGCTGAGGCTGGTAACGCCGCCGTCATCGGTGGCATAGACCACAATGGTGACGGGCTGGTCGGGTAGAATCTGCCCATTGGGGGGGAATTCGATCCACACTGTCGCATTGCCGCTGCCGCGATTGTAGTTGGGTGGCGTGCATCCGCTGACGAGGACAAGCGCCAGCGCGGCTGCCCAGGGCAGGCAGGCGCGGCACATATTCCAGAAGGAAGGACATCGCGTTTTCATCTTAATTCTCCTGGGAGTCATTGCATGACCCCAATGCGCTCGAAGTCGTCGTAGTATTGGTTGTTGTGAGGATCGGGATCGGTGAAGTTGGCATCCTTTTCATCGCCGCTCTCGCTGTAAGGATAGATCGGCACGTATAGTTTGTAATCGCAGGTTTCCAGCGAACCGCCGCTGCCGAGTTTGCACTCTTGCGCCAGGAACTCATCGAGCCTGTCGCTGAGGTGTACCCATTGCGGCAGGTTGGATTGAACCCATATCGAATCTGGGGCCTCGAGAGCGGTCAACTGAGTAAGGCCGTCCGGGAGGTTTTCATACCAGGCAACCCCAAAGCCAATGCGATTATTGGGCAGGTCGTCTGGGCCCTTGTTTTCGATGTAAGCGAAAACCTTGTTGCCGATGCGCTCCACTTTCGTGATGGTGATGTCGGCGCCGGGATGCACGATTGCGCCGCCGGTTCCAACCTGGGGCTTCTGGCCGGATAATTCGACCGTCAGTTCGCAAGCCCCGTCGGGTGATTTTATGGTGACTGTCCAGGGCATTTGCTTCCAGCCGCCCACCGGCGGAAGGATGGCAGCGCCCTTGCATACGCTGTCCTGGGCCACGTAGCCCTGCGAGTCCACGCCGCTGACCGAAAACCCGACCGTGAGGAATTCTTTCTCCCCAACGCTCATGCCCATGCTGTTGTTCGGACGGCGGCCATCCAGGCTCCAGGCGTTCAGGGCGTAACTGGCTTCCTTGACCCAGTACACGTCCGAAGCGCGCCGCAGGTTGTTGGCGTACACCCTGAGTTCGACGCCGCCCGGGCCGGAGGGCATGTCATTGATCTTCAATTCCTGGAAGGTGACGGCGGCGATGGCGTAGGCCGATTGGGTGTCGCCGCTGACAGCGTTGCTGGGAGGCGACTCGCCGGCGCGCCCGAAGGCGCTCACCTGGTAACGATAGGCGCAGCCTATCGGTTCGGTCTTGAAAACGACCTCGGTTGTTGTCTGCGCGGCGGTCAGCATCTTGGGCGCCAGGATTTGGGTGTCCATGCCGGGGCAACTGTAACTGCGGTACAGCAGGTAGCGGTCGATGGAACTCCTGTCGCCGTTCCAGTCCCAGGCCAGGGTGCGCGCCGTGACGCTGGTGTTCGTGACGCGCAGGTTGGTCGGCGCCGGGATTTTCGTTGTCGTTCCTTGCCCGGTCCACTTGACCTCGTCCGTCCACAGGTAATACTGCACCGAGAATTGACCGTTCTTGGCCTCGTACAGGCTCTTCTTCTGTTGCAGGTCGGACAGATTGTGGGCAATACGCGCTTCACCCAGGTCAGGGCGCGGGTTGTTATTGAAGAAACTGTCGCGGGTTTCACCGACCGCCCATAGTTTGAGCACCAGGGGTTGGTTGGGATTCAAGAACAGGGAGGCTGGCAGGGGCAGCGTCTCCACGTCTGTTGACCATTGTCCCTGGCTGAAATAACTCCCGCTGGCGGCCGGGATGCGCCGCCCCGGGCTGTCGTTGACGCTGTACCACAGGCCCATTTTCCACACATCGGGGTTGGTCGCTGTTCCCTTGAGGGGTTGGAAGTAGACGAATTTGAACCCTTTTGGGTCTTGGATGCAGGCTGCGCTGGGTTTGACTTCTATCGGGATCGGCGCGCTGCGGGAACTGACCAGGTTGTTCTGCTGGATGCCCACAGCCAGCGGGTCGGGCGGCAGCAGCGTGATCTTGCCTTGCGTTTCGACGGCGTACTCGAATTTTCCCGCCCAGGGAACCTGATCCACGAAACTGGTGGTATCCGGCGGCAGGACGGTGAGCAAGACGGCCGCTGGCTGCTGGGGTACCTGGCGGCGGTAGATGGCAAAACCGGTCTCGCCGGAGGATTTGTCGGCCCAGGCCAGGGTGACTTTGCAATCGCTCGTCGAGACTTTGAGCGAATCGGGGGCAGCCAGCGGCGGATTGAATCCGTTTTGGAGCGGCGGCAGGTTGGCGGCGGGCGCCTGCGGCGGCAGGTTGCCGATCGGGGCTTGCGGGGGCAGGTTGCCAATCGCTGCCGGGGGCGGCAGGTTGCCCATCGCCGGGGGAGCAGGATTGGGCAGGACGCCGATGCGCGGATTGGGAGCCGGCTGCGCGGGCGGCTTGGGGAGCGGCGGGTGAGGGATGTTGACCGGCTGCCCGGGGTTCAGGTTGTTGTTGATCCCCGGGTTGGCGTTCTGCACGGCCGCGCTGGAATTGCCCGTGTCCCGCGCCACGCTGTCTATCGTATCCCCTGCCTGGGCGATATAAATAGCCGCCCCATCCTTGGGCTGGTTGACCTGCGCCTCGCTGACCGTCACCTGCACTGCCAGCGACTCGCCCATTGCCCCCATGCTGTTGTAGGCGCGCGCCACCAGCGAATATGACCCGGCCGCCGCGCCCACCATGCCGTGATCCAGGATCAGCGGCGTGATGCCTCCTTCTACCGGGCTGGTTTGCGAAAGCGCCATGACATCGTTTACCCATACATCCAGCCGTACCACGCCCAGCCCATCGTAGGCGCTGACGAATAGTTCGAAGGTTTCGCCAACGGCGATGTGGGTGTCAGGTCCCGGCGCCTGGATGGTTACGCTTGGCCCGGGGACCGGTTCGGGTTGGGAGGCGACGCCCAGCCAGTCCAGGCCGGGCAGGTTGCAGGCCAGGCTGGCCAGCAGCAGGGCGGCAAGCGCCGAAAGCAGGTTGTTCCACATCGTTTTCATCGCATCATCCTCCACAGCCTGTGTAGTTGTAAGATCCGCCTCCCCCTTCGCTCTCATTGCCCAGCGTGTCGCTGGCGGTGATGTAATATTCGATCGTGCCCATCGGCGTGCCGATGCCGTCCTCGAGCGAGATGCCGGCTTCCGATTGCCAGGCGCCGGAAGAGACCTCGCTCATCCAGACCGATTTCCAGCCTCCGCCGTTCTTGTTGAAGTAGAACTTTGCCCACGACACGCCGGAAGCGTCGCTGAGGCCGGCCTGGCCGTAGAACTGGCAGCCCTCGAAGACCAGGTTGCTCCAGTCCACGCTCGGCCCGTCCGTATCGGAGGGAGGCGGTTCGGTAGGCGGCTCGGTAACTGGCGGGGCGGAGCAACTGCCGTAGGCTTCGATGCTGGCGTAATGGTCTTCGGACGCGCCGTCTGGCTTGACCACGCGCAGGGTGTGGGTCTCGGTCTCGCAGGGGCAGTATTCCTGCATCCCGCGGAAATAGACGAATGCGCCGTCCAGGTAGACCTGCTCGGTGCCGCTCACGTCCCAGTGCAGGGTGGCGCAGTTCCCGGCGTTCACGTAGGGCGGGCTGGCGTAGAACTCCACTGTGACTTGTCCGGTAGAAGCGTCGGGCGGCGCTGTTTCTGGCGTCAGGGTGATGGTCGGCGGCGTGACTGTGACGCCTGCCGGCGCGGGCGAGGGGGTGTCAGTTATGCCGGGCGCAGGCGCGGGGGCGTTGACCGGCGCGCAGGTCACAACGCAGAAATGCAGGGAGGTGGGCGCGCCGCCCCCGGCCGCGGCCGTGATCACGTATTTCCCTTCGCCAGGCGGCTGCCAGGTCAGGTCGGCGCGCACCAGCGTAGAGTCGTTTACCAGCGGTTTGAGCGCGCCCACCGGCACGCCCTGCCCGCCCACATTGACGTTGATGCTGCTGACGCCGGCCGGGTTGGCGGCGTAGATGGTGATGGGGATAGCGCCCATCGTAAAGACCTCCCCTTCCGGCGGGTATTCGATCCAGGTCTTGGGGCCTTCTCCCTGCGGAACCGTTGCTTGCGGCCCGCAGGCGCTGAGATCCAGAGCCAATAACGTTAAGATCAAAATGGTGCAAGCAAACTTTCCACCAAATAACATTCGAGAATGGTTTGTGTTCATTTCGTCACTTCCTTTTTTACAGGTCCTATCCTCCGCCACGTTTTGCCGGACATGGTACACAGTCCTCCACAGCGCATAAGGGTCACGTTTTATGGGCGGCACTCCGGCGCCGGGTCGTTCGGGGCGCATGGCGGCAGCAGGTTATCCAGATTCCCGCTGAACGGGCAGTTACCGGAAGCATAGACCAGCGTTTTGCCGAATCTCTGGCTGTTTATTGTTACGATAAAACACCCCGTGCCGTAACTGAAATAGGCATCCGTGGTGAAAGTTGCCGCCTGGCTATTCGATTTAAGCCTGACCCGGAAGATTTGGTTGGCGGATTTGTGAACTATCATTTGATATTGCCCTGTTGCCACGAGAACATATTGGAGGCTATTAGGATCCAGTTCAGAATACTTGAATGCGCCATGGGCATCGAATTCGAGGTGAATTTTGCAATATCCTAAACAGATGTTGGGGTCGCCGGAGAAGGCTCCGAGGCTCCACTTGGAGGAAGTGCCCAGCAATTTTCGCAGGGTTTGTTCGTCCTGTGACTGGGCCTTCGGGTCTTGGATACTGATTTTTTGCGCGGTTCCGGCGAATACGGGCGAAAGGGGCCCGCTTCCCGCGACCGCAGGCTGCGCCTGTCCCTGCGCCCAGGCGCCATAATAGGCCTGGTATTGGTATTGCTCGTCATAAAACTGGTGGACCGGCAGGGAGCAGCCGGGACAGATAACCTGATTGGGCTGTCCGATCGGGTTTTCGGTCACCTTGTTGCCCAGGCGGGTGATATTTAGCCCTACGATATTATAGGAAGTATTGTTGACGAACTCGATCGTACAGCCTGTATCGCCGCAGTTTGGTCCGTATTTGGGTTGTTGGGCGCCCGGGCCTGCGCCCCCGGCCGGTTGCCCTCCAGCCTGCCCGCCGCCGGGTTGCTGCTGCCCTGCGCTGCCTTTGACATTCACAACCAGTTTACAGCCGCCGTCTGCCGATTGCACGACCACGTCCTGGGCTGCGCCCAGGTTGGCGGCCGGGATGGTCACGTCGACGCTCTTGCAGGTGTTGGCGAGGTAGAAGCCGAGTTGCAGCGATTGGCCTTTTTTCATATTAACGGTCACGGTCGGGTTGCCCTTCTGGCCGTTCAGTTCGATCTTGCTGAGGTCGTGCGTCCCGGCGAAGAAATGCGCCTTGTTGAACGTTTCGAGAGGGTAGTAATTTGCCCACAGGTAGAGATAGGCGTTGCGCGCCTGGGGCAGGGTCTGGTTGCTGATCTCCAGGCTCTTGAAGGTGACGGTCACGGAACTGTCGGGGGTGAAGGTGTAACAGTCGGAGGGCGTCTGGCCGTCGCTCAATTCCGACTCGCCGCCCTGCCCGAAGGCGCTGACCTGGTAGGAGCAGACGCAGCCGGTTGGCATGGCGGCGGCCGCCAGGTTAGCGGAAGCAGCCCCTCGTCCCAGCACGACCGGCAGTTCCATTTTGTAGTCGAAGCCGGGGCAGAAGTAGTCGCGGTAAACGTTGAAGCCGCTGACGTACTTGTCCCTGGCCGCCTTGTCGTAATCCCAGGTCAGTTTGTGGTCGCCGTTCTGGGCGACGGCCAGTTTCAGGTTGGTCGGCTTGGGCAGCAGGGAACTGGGCTGGGCTTGCGGCGCGCCCCATTGCCAGGGCTCCAGGTAGAGTTTGTAACTGAAGTCGAAGGCCTGTCCCTGCTGGGGGCTTTGGTAGACCTGTTTCCGGTTGGGGCCGGTGAGTTCCTCGTACTTGTGCAGCGCGGTGAACTGCCCCTGCGGGAGCGGCGGATTGTTGGGCTGGCGGGCGCTGCCGACCAGCGTGAAGTCGAGCGCGTCGCCGGGCCCCATGGCGGCCGGCAGCCAGAATTCCAACTGGTAGGCCGGCGAGCCGAACTGCGCCACCGGCGCGCTCTCTCCCTGTCCCTGCGGCAGCCGCATGTAGGGCAGGCCTTTCTTGACGCCGATGCCTGCATTGATGAAACCCTCGCTGAAGGCGGCGTTGTGCGGTTTGAATTCGACCGGCTGGAAGAAGACCCGCATCCATTTGGGCAGCGGCTGGCAGACCGGGCTGGACGGGACGTCGATGACGACAAACTGGCTGGCGTTGTGGTCGCTCACTTTGTTGCCCTGGGCGACGCCCACCCACACGGAGTACTGATATTTACCCGGTTCCGGCACGGAATCCACATATTCCTGCGTGTTCGGTTTCAAGACTGCCGCGATCGTTTCCGCGCCGCCGCCGGGCGGGATGCGCCGGACGCGGTATTCCGTCTCGTTGGCGGCGTTGTCCTTCCAACTCACTTTGACCTGGCAATCCCCTGTAACCGAGACCTGCACCGCATCGGGCGCGGGCAGGCGGTTGTTGGGGTTGACGATGGCGCCGATAGCGGGATTGACCACCATGCCGGGGAAGCCGCCCCCGGCCGGCGCGATCTGACCGCCCCAGGCCTGCCCGCCCATCTGGACGCCCGGCAGCGCCCCGGGCAGCGCCGCCGGTTGGAGTCCGGGCGGTTTGTTCTGGTTGCCGGCCTGGCTGCCGGATTGCCCCGATTGCCCGGGTTGCCCGCCCGCCGCTGCTTGCGGCGGCGCGGCGGCCACCGGCGGGGCTTTGGGCAGCGGGATGAGGATGACCTGCCCCGGCGCGACCTGGCCGTTGGAAATGGAGGGGTTGAGTTTGATGATCTCTTCCACACTGACGCCGGCGCGCCCGGCGATGCTCTCCAGCGTGTCGCCTTGCTGGACGACGTATTGGCCCAGCTCCTGGGCGGCGGCTGCGCTTTCCGCTGCCGCCGCCGTCACGTTGACGGCATGCGCCGCCGATTCGCCCATCAGCCCCTGGCTGTTGTAGGCGCGCGCTACCAGCGTGTAACTGCCTTCTTCTGCCGCCACCAGCGGATAGTTCAGGCTGAAAGGCGTGACGCCGTTCGCATCCGGGCTGGCCTGGCTGAGGATCATTTGACCGTCCACCCACAGGTCAATGCGGATGACGCCGGCCTCATCCATTGCAATCGCAGAAATGAGGAACGAGTCGCCTTTTTCCACTTGCGCGCCGGGGGAAGGCTGTTGGATGTTTACGATTGGTCCCGGCGGGACGGCGGTCTGCGCATCGCTGCCTGCAAAGAAGGGCAGGTTGCAGGCGCAGGCCAGCAAGAATGTGAGCAGGACGATCCTAAACAATCGGGGACGGTTGGCTTGTAGGTTCATGGTCTCTCCTTCGCGCCAGGCCTTTCTCATTTCAGGCCCGTTTCGTGTTGGTTGAAACCGTCCCGAAGGTTTCCGAAAGCGGCCCGGTTTTCTGCGCAAAACCTTCGGGACGTTCTCCTTTTTTGCCTGGCTTTTCTCATTTCAGGCCTGGTTTCTTGGCGGGCAATTCGAGTTCATCTTCTTCCGGGAAGAAATCCTCGAAGCAGGACAGCAGGTCCAACAGGTTGTGGATGACGACCTGCTGGCCGGTGCGCACGTTCTGCGCCTGGCCGCGCCAGATCGATGCTTGCGGCGACTGCTTCCACAGGCGGACGATGAAGGTTTCCTGGGATGGCTGGGTGTCTGTCAACGTGGCCTCCTCTCAGGC
>JBMOMO010000137.1:0-5305 GCA_049324135.1 Chloroflexota bacterium | reverse complement strand
GTGGACGAGTTGCTCGTTCCGGCCCCGCCGCGTGTGATGGTGTAGACGCGCAGGGAGCGCCCGTGCCAGTCGCCGTCCAGGGTCGGTCGTCCCAAAATCCAACCGGGCGGCTGGAAGGCCAGCCCGCCGCGCCGCGCGACCTCCTGCCAGGCTTCGTTATGTTTGCGTCGGTCGATGTAGATGATGCCGATCACTACCCCGAAGAAGAGCAGGATCAAGACAGGGAAGACGCACAACAGGCAAACGGAAAAAAGGATTTCCATGGAAATCTCCAAGACGAAAAAACTGACGCCGTTCTTGTCGTCAGTTTGACATAGGAGTATCTCGGAAGTGTCTCAATGGGACAAGCAGGGAAGACGCTAACCCGCCATTTTCCACACTATTTCTTCACATTTGCCATATCCCGCTCCACCGTGCGCAGCCCTACCCCCAACGCCTCGGCCAGGTCTCGCTGCGTTGGCGCGGCGCCCTGCTGCCTGGCCTCCTCCAGCAGGCGCGCAAGACGGTGGCGGCGGCGGGCGGCTTTGTCTCCTGCCTGGGCGTCCTCCGGCGCTTCCAGCGTCCAGGCGACCGTGACCGTCTGGCGGCTATCCTGGCTGGATGGCAGGCGCGCCTGGACGCACCGGCAGAGTTGCTTGTGGTAAAGCGCCAACACCTGGCTGTGCTGTGGCGTACCCTGCAGGAATTGTCTGCGGGCGGCCTCATCGGCCAGGGTGGCGGCGCGCTTCATCAGGTCGTCGTAGGCGGCGCGGATGACCTGCGCGGCCTGTCCTTCCTGCCCGGCGGCGGTGAAGGCCTCGTAAGCCGCCAGGTAGACCAGGCAGATGTCGCCCACGCCGAACGCGCCGTGTTCCTCCACCCAATCCAGCGCCTCGCGGATGTGCGCCTGGGCTTCTTCGACCTTTCCGAGTTGCAGGCAGGCGCGCGCCAGCCCGGCCAGCGTGTCTACGGTCAGCGCTTCCTGGCCGATCTGGCGGCGGATTTCCAGCGCGCGACTATACTGTCTCAGCGCCTCGCGCGGATCGCCCTGCTCTTGCAGCAGTCCCAGGTACGTGCGGTCATAGGCCTCCAGGCGCTGGTCGCCGATGGCTTCGGCAATGGCCAGGGAGGCGCGCGTATGCTCCAGGGAGGCGGCGTCGTCGCCCCGATCGCGGAACCAGATGGCCAGGCTGTACAGGATCATGGCTTCGCCGCGCCGGTCGCCGATCTCGCGGCGCAGGCGCAGGACGGCGCGTTTTTCCTGGTAGGCTCGCTCCACCTGTCCCAGGTCGCTGAAGAGATTGCTCATCATCTGCCGCAGGTTCGCTTCCAGTTCGCGGTCTGCCAGCGCCTGGACGATTCCCAACGCCTGCTGGCAACAGCCCAGCGCCTGCTCGTAGCGGTCCTGGTGGTCGTAATGGACGCGCGCCAGGGCGTGCAGGCAGTCTGCCTGGCAGCGGGCGTCCCCGGCGGCGCGCGCGTTTTCGAGCGCCTCTTCCAACGTGGCCTGGGCTTCTACAGCCCTGGCCTGCATGTTCAATGCGTGTCCCCAGATAACCTGGGCGGCGGCTTTTGTCGAAAGGTCATTGGCGGCTAGTTCGACAGCCAATTGCGCAGATTGGGTGGCAGCCGGGTAATCGCTGACGGTATCGTAGTACCTTGCCCAACGCAGCGCCTGTTGGGCGCGCTCATCGGGCAAAGCAGACAAGGTCGCCAGCGCCTCCAGGTCCGCTTTTTGGGCGGCCCGGTCGCCTAGCAGATCGTTGACGGTTTCGCGCGCGCGCAGCAGGTCGGCGCGCGGCTTCGGGTCGCTTCCGGGCGGTAATTTGTCGAGGGCGCCCAGGGCGCGGGTCAGGTACAGGCGCGCTTCCCGGTTGGCGTGCAGCGCCATGGCCGCCTGCCCGGCCTCCTGGTTATACCGGGCGGCCTGTCTCCATGACTCGCCGCGCCAGGAGTGCCAGGCCAGCGCATCCGGTTCCGCGGGGCGCGTTTCCAGCAGGTAGGCGGCGATCTTGCGGTGTAGCAGGCGGCGTTTGTCCGACTCGATTTCCTCGTAGACGACCTGGTGGATCTTATCGTGCTCGAAGCGGTAGCCGTTTGGCGTTTCCCTTATGAACGAGCGGCGGATGAGTTCACGCGTCGTTTCCAGCGCGGCGGGCGCATCCAGCCCGCTGGTTGCGATGAGCGCCTCGAAATCGAACTGGCTGCCGAGCGCGGCCATGACCTCGAGCGGGCGGCGCAGGGAGGGCGGCAGGCGTTCCAGGCGGTGGGTGATGACTTGTTCTACCACAGGCGGCAGGGGCAGTTCGGCGTAATCGGCGGTTCCCTCATCCCAGGGCGTGGCCCATGTCCCGCTTGCATCCCGCGTGAGCAGCCCCTCGTCTTGCAGGGCGCGCAGGGTTTCCAGGACGAACAAGGGATTGCCGTCCGTCTCGCGGAAGAGACGCTCCTCGAACAACGGGGCGGGACTTGCCAACCCCAGGCTGCGCCGGATCAACTCACCCGTGGCCTGCCCATCCAACCTGGGGAGGCTGCGCTGCGACAACAGGCTGCCGCGGTTGACGGCTTGCAGCCCTTCCCACACCTGCGGGTTGGCGCGCGCGTCTTCGCCCCGGTAAGAACCAATGATCAGGATGCTGCGGGAACTGAGCCGCCGCGTGAGGGCGGCGAGCAGGTCGAAGGTATCCTGGTCGGCCCAGTGCAGGTCTTCCAGCGCCAGCACCAGGGGGGTGACGTCCGCCCAGCCCTGGATGAGGCGGGCAATGGCTTCCACCAGGCGCGCCCTTTCCTGGGCGGGAGGCAGGGACGGCGCGGATTCGATGGCGGGCAGGGCCGGATGCGGCGACAGAAGCGGGAAGGCGGCTTGCAGCCAGACGCGCTCGACCACCTGTTGCACCTGCGTCACGCGCAGCGGCGAAAGGCCGGACTGCAAGGCTTCCACCAGCGGCGCGTATGGCTTGCGTTCCTGCGTCTCGCGCGCCGCCCCCCATAACACTTGCGCGCCGCGCCATTCGGCGTCGCGCGCAATGTCTTGCAGCAGGCGGGTCTTTCCCACCCCGGCTTCGCCCTCCAGCAGCACCAGCCCGCCGAGTTTGTGGAAGATGCCTTCCAGGAACCCCACCAGGGCAGAACGGTCCGCTTCCCTCCCGACCAGGGGGGTGGGGATGAGGCTTTCCCTAGCGGTTTTAGTTGCCGAGGCCGCCCTCTCGGAGAGATGGTTGATCTCCTCCACGACCGCAAGCGTTTCGGGGCTGGGCTCTACGTCCAGTTCCCGGCGCAGGATGTCGCGGCACAATTCGAATTGGCGCAAGGCCGAGTCCTGTTGCCCAAGCAGGTGGTGCAGCCGCATGATTTCGCGGTGGGCGGCCTCGTTGAGCGGTTCTGCGCCAGACAGGCGCAGCGCCAGGTCGAGCGCCCTGGCGTAACGGCCGGACGATTTCTCCATCTGCGCCAGGCGTTCCAGCGCCAGCAGGTAGAATTCGCGCAGGCGTTCCCGCTCCAGCAAGGCCCAGTCTTGGTAGTTGCCTTCCAGGAAGTCGGCGCGGTAGAGGGCGATGGCTTGCTCGAGGTCCTGGCGGATGGTCTCCTGGGGCGCGGCGTCGAAGGCGGCTTGCGCCAGCCGTTCGAAGTCGAGCGCGTCCACCCACAAGCAGGCCGGGGGGGCGAATCCGACCGTTTCGGCCTCGGCAGTCACCAGGTCCGGGAAGAAGCGGCGGATCTGCCACAAGGCCTGGCTGAGGGCGCGGCGGGCGCGTTCCTCCGCCTGTTCGGGCCAGAACGTCCCCGCCAGCGCGCTGCGGTTGTGCCTGCGGTCATGGAACAGGACCAGGTAAGCCAGCAGGTCGCGCGCCTGCGCCGAAGCGGGCAGGGGCAGCGACCCTCCGTCTTGTTCGACAATGAGATGACCAAACAGGCGGATCTTTAGCATGGGGCCTTTACTCGCCGCAGGTGAACCTTGCCAGCGCCTGGTCGAACAGGCGCGGCGCGCTCCCATCCTGCGCGGTGTAGGCCAGCCAGGCAAAGGCGCGCTCGCCGCATCCCCAGGCGGCCGCCCCGCCATAGGAGAGGGTGCTGTCGGGCGGCGGCTGGACGGGTTGGTAGAAGACGTTATACGGCCCGATCAGGCGAATGTCCGTGTTTCCGGTCAACCCGCCGCCGGAGGCCTGTGTGACGACCCCCAACATGGATTGCAGGTCTGTGACGCCGGCCTGCCAGACGACCAGCAGGAGCATGTCGCTGCTGTAGCCGACCAGTTTGCCGCCCGCGTAATTGCTGGGGACGCGCGTCTCGGCGGCGTTCAGGTCGAAGGGGGTGATGTGTTCCGGGTGGCCGATGCAAAAGCCGTATTCGCAGAACAGGCCGTCCAGGGACATGGCGGTCGGCGTGGGGTAGGGCGTGGGGACGGGATAGGGCGTGTTGGTGGGAATGGCTGCCAGTGTGGCCGCTACGGCTGCGGCAACCTGGCGGTCTGCATCCGGCTTGGGGACCGGGGAAGCGCAGGCGCCCAGCGCCAGGGACAATGCAAGCAGGGGAAGGAGGCCTGTCCCCAAAGGGGATACGATCCGTTTCATGGCGCTGATTATACAAGTAAAATCCCACTTCTCTTTTCTTGACAAATCAGGTGGAAATAGAGTATATTCAACCCATCCCCCCTGGGGGGGGTAGGAGCAAGCGATGAAGAGTGAAGATACGTTACGGCGGCTCAAGACCATCGAGGGCCACCTGAAGGGCATCATCCGCATGGTGGAGGAAGACGCCTACTGCATCGACGTCATCCGCCAGATCCAGGCCGTGGAAGCCGCGTTGAACAAGACCAGCAGCCGCATCCTGGAAGACCACCTGAACTCGTGCGTGGTGACCGCCGTGCAGGGCGATGACCCGTCCGAGCGCCAGCGCGTGTTGAAGGAAGTGCTGGAAGTGTTCGAAACGGCTACGAAAGTGTAAGAAAAAGGAGAAACCTATGACAACCGTTACCTATTCCGTTCCCAATATTTCTTGCGGACATTGCGTCCACACCATCCAGGCCGAGGTGTCTGAACTGGCGGGCGTGCAGTCTGTCAAGGCCGACCAGGCTACAAAGCAGGTGGAGGTCGTCTTCGAGGCCCCGGCAGACGAGGCCGCCATCAAAGCCTTGCTGGCAGAGATCAATTATCCGGCGCAGTAGTCGGGTGGTCTGATGGTCGAATAATCGAATAGTCGTAACTACCTACCCTCACCCTGGCCCTCTCCCAACGGGAGAGGGAAACGGATAAGAAAAACGGATTTTTTTGCCGAAAACGACAATATCACCCCAGATTGCTCCCCTCTCCCCGTGGGAGAGGGGTTG
>JBMOMO010000136.1:0-2258 GCA_049324135.1 Chloroflexota bacterium | reverse complement strand
GATGGGTGAGTTGCTCGACATGGATGTCGTCAACCTGCCCACCTACGACGCCTTCCAGGCTGCTGCGACCAGTATGCGCATGGCGGCCAATATCACCGGGCGGAAGGAAATCCTGGTCAGCCGCGCCGTCCACCCCGATAAAATATCCAAGATTCGGGAATACAACGGCCACATCCTGGAATTCGCTTTCCTTGACTTCGATCCGCAAACCGGCGAGATCGACCTGGGGTCACTGGAGCAGGCCCTCTCGTCCAGGACCGCTGCGGTCTATTTCGAGAATCCCAATTTCTTTGGCGTGATCGAGTCGCAGGGTGGGCGCATCTCCGACCTGGTCCACCGGCATGGCGGATTGTCTATCGTGGGAGCGGACCCCATCTCGCTGGGCGTCCTGGCGCCCCCGGCAACCTACGGCGCGGATATCGCCTGCGGCGACATCCAGTCGCTGGGCATCCACATGCAGTTCGGAGGCGGGCACGCCGGTTACATTGCCACGCGCGATGACCCGGCCTACATCCTGGAATTCCCCAATCGCATTTATGGGCTGGCGCCGACCAAAGTCCCAGGCGAGTATGGCTTTGGCGAAGTAGCCTTCGAACGCACCTCGTTCATGGTGCGCGAAAACGGCAAGGAATGGGTCGGCACCATGGCGAACCTGTGGGCCATTACCGCCGGGGTCTACCTGGCGCTGATGGGACCGCAGGGCATGGCCGAAGTGGGGCAAACTATCACCGCCCACGTCCAGTATGCCGTGCAGGCCCTGTCGAAGGTTCCGGGCGTTGCGCTCCAATTTCCCAAATCGGGACATTTCCGCGAGTTCGTGCTGGACTTCTCGCGCAGCGGAAAGAGCGTGGCGGAGGTCAATGCAGCCCTGCTCCAGGAGAACATCTTTGGCGGCTATGACCTGGGTGGAAAATTCCCCGGCTTCACGAATCACGCCGCCTACTGCGTCACCGAAATCCACACCAAGGCGGACATCGACCGGCTGGCGCAGGCGCTTGCGGAGGCGCTGGCATGAACCACATCCCTGAACGACCCCAACGACAATACCACCAGGCGCGCTGGAACGAACCCATCATCTATGAACTGGGCAGCCCCGGCGAGCGCGGCATCCTGCCGCCCGGCGTCGACCCGGCCATCGGCGCGGAAGCGCAAAATTGGGAGGCGCATGTCCCGGACTCCATGCGGCGCAAAACGCCGCCGAACCTGCCCGAGATCTCCCAGGTGGAAATCCTGCGCCATTACCTGCGCCTCTCACAGGAGAACCTGGGCGCAGGGTTTATCCCTGATTTCGGCATGGCCACCTCCACCTTGAAATATAACCCGCCGGTCAACGAAAAACTGGCGGGCAGCCCCAAACTGGCCGCGCTTCACCCGCTCCAACCCCAGGAAACCGTCCAGGGCATCCTGGAGATCATGTACAAACTGGGGCAATTCCTGGCCGAAATTTCGGGCATGGACAAGGTCTCGCTCCAGCCGCGCGCCGGCTCGCAGGCCATCTACGCCAATATTGCCATGATCCGCGCCTACCACGCCAGGCGCGGCGAACTCGCCCAGCGGGACGAGATCATCACCACCATCTTTTCCCATCCGTCCGACGCTGCCGCGCCCAGCGCCGCCGGTTTCAAGATCGTCACGCTCTACCCCGAAGAGAGCGGATATCCCAGCCTCCAGGCGCTGGAGGCGGCTGTTTCCGAGCGCACGGCCGGCATATTCATGACCAACCCTGACGATACCGGCATTTTCAACCCCCGCATCCGCGATTTCGTGGATATCGTCCATGCGGCGGGTGGACTGTGCGCCTACGACCAGGCCAACGCCAACGGACTGCTGGGGATCGCCCGCGCCCGCGAGGCCGGATTCGACCTGTGCCATTTCAACCTGCACAAGACCTTCTCCACGCCTCACGCTTCGGGCGGGCCTGCTACCGGCGCGAGTTGCGTGACCCAGGCCCTGGCGCCCTTCCTGCCGGCCCCGACGGTCGAGTTCGACGGTGAGAAATACTACCTCGATTACAACCGCCCGGACTCCATCGGCAAGATCGGGCAATTCTACGGCGTAGCGGCCAACTTCGTCCGCGCCTACGCCTGGATCATGGCGCACGGCGCAGAAGGGCTGCGCGAGGTCTCGCATATCGCTGTGCTGAACAACAACTATCTGATGAAGAAGATCCTCGAAATCCCCGGCGTGACCGCGCCCTACGAAGCGGGACAACCGCGCATCGACCAGGTGCGCTACAGTTGGGAGGAATTGACGCGCGA
>JBMOMO010000135.1:0-2260 GCA_049324135.1 Chloroflexota bacterium | reverse complement strand
GTCTGCAACTTGCGCGCCGTGTTTCCCGACAGCAACGGCGGCCTGCGCGCGCTGGAGGGGGTCTCGTTCCAGGTCTGTCCGCGCGAGTTCGTGTGCGTGCTGGGGCCGTCCGGTTCGGGCAAGAGCACCCTGCTGCGCATCCTGGCCGGCCTTCTTCCGCCCACCAGCGGGCAGGTGGCCTTTGCGGGCCAGTCCCAGCCCAGGATCGGCATGGTCTTCCAGCAAGCCAACCTGATGCCCTGGCGCACGGTCAGCGAGAATTTGACCCTGCCGCTCGAACTGGCCGGGATGGACGCCGGGGCGGCCCGCCGACAAGCGCAAGAGATGATGGACCTGGTCGGGCTGGACGGATTCGACGCTTATTGGCCGCGCGACCTCTCCGGCGGGATGGCGCAGCGCGTGGCGATTGCGCGCGCGCTCATCCATGACCCCGACCTGCTGCTGCTCGATGAGCCTTTCGGCTCCCTGGACGCCCTGACCCGCGAGCGCATGTGGACGGAACTCTCGCGCATCTGGCAGGCGCGGCAAAAAACGGTCGTGATGGTCACGCACTCCATCTCCGAGGCGCTCTTCCTGGCCGACCGCGTGCTGGTGCTGACGCAGCGCCCCGGCAAGGTAAAACTGGATTTGGAAGTAAACCTGCCCCGTCCAAGAGCAGATGAACTGCGCTACACGCCGCCGTTCGGAAAACTAGCGCGGCAGTTGAAAGAGGCAATTGGGTAGGGATCTCGCTCTATGTCGCCAGGGAAACGCGCGCTTTGCGCTGTGAGACGCGCGTTTCGTCCCTTGATTCTGCAAATATCTCGGCAAGATATTCGAATATCTCGCCGAGATGTTGAAATTTCTCGGCGAGATATTTATTTTTCTCGGCGAGAAATGATGAGTTGCACGGCGCAAACGGCAGGTTGGACGGCGGGAAAAAAGAATCCCTTCTTGATGGGTGGGGAAACCAGCGGCGGCCCACATCGTTTTCCGACCGGTTTTGGAGAATTGGGTAATAGACTGTGCTATACTTTGACTATCTATGCCCGATCTTGAACCAATCCATGAGTTTGTTTTCACAAGCCACGCGTTGAAGGAAATGGAGCGGCGTGAAATTACCCGGGAAGATGTGAAAGTGGTCCTGGCAAAGCCTGAACAAACGGAAATGGTTCGTGAAGGACGGGCGGTATGTCAATCGAAACTTGGAATGGGCGAACCGCCGAAGATATATTTGCTGCGCGTCTTTGTTGATATTGACCCTGTCCCACCTTATGTTATTACCGTGTATCGAACGAGCAAGATCGAAAAGTATTGGAGATAAGCCATGAAAGTCATTTATGATCGTGAAACCGATACACTGACGATTATCTTCACTGATACTCCTGTCGCCGAGAGCGATGAGGATAAGCCAGGCGTGATTTTGGATTATGACGAGAAAGGCAATCTTGTCTCACTCGAAATCCTGGATGCTTCGAGGCGGGTAAGTGTGCCAAGTAAGATCGAATATCAGGTCGCGCCTGTGGCGGGGTAGAAGAAAAGAATCCCTCTTCAATGGGTGGGCAAACCAGCGGCGGCGCAACACATACTTTTTGATCGGTTATGGGGAAAAGTGTCAATAACGCGAGACCTTATTGATACTTCACGCGCCTGATGCCAATACGCCAAGACGATAACCAATAGGACGAATCAGTCCCAAGGGGGACCGGGGATAAAGTTAATGGATAAACCTAAGAGAGCGCCTGCCGCTCCCCACAATATAATTATCTCAAGGGAGGATATGTCAACCTCAGTGGCCAATATTTCTTGCGTACCCAAACCCAATAATACCCCCCCAAAGAGAATTGTTGCCCCCTTGAACACCTTCATGGCGCCGTCTTCTTCAAAAATGTCTTCGTGTCCTTGAAGTTTCATAAATCTTGAAATGAGAAAACGCAAAATGCCTGCGATCAATACACCCGCGACAACGCCTGCAAACCATACGAATAGGGTCTCTGATACACTCCCTGCGTTTCCGCCCCCAACAATTTCACTGATAGTGAGGGTGTGAGCCAG
This sequence comes from Chloroflexota bacterium, assembly GCA_049324135.1. GTDB lineage: Bacteria > Chloroflexota > Anaerolineae > Anaerolineales > Villigracilaceae > JAABUE01. The sequence continues at coordinate 226 of JBMOMO010000135.1, read as the reverse complement.
TTTTCGAATTTCCTGGTGGTAAAAAAACGGGAATATCAATCCAATAACCATGCCTGACAGAATGTTCACACATCCGGACGAGAAGACGATCCACATCAAGGCCAACCCTGCCAGTATGCTTACCAAGGCGCTCGATTCGTACGTGAGTGCAAGAGTCCCCAGGAGCAATCCCGAAATAGCGCCGAAAACCGGCTTGACGAGCGTTGCAAGGATATGAAATGGATTC